>JAIYDD010000113.1 GCA_027487675.1 Acetobacteraceae bacterium
GCCTCGTCAACGGCTGGCCCAACGACCGCATCGACGAACTCATGCCCTGGTGCTGGGCCAAAGCCGACACAGGCTGACTGTCAGCCGCAACCACCAAGGGCCTCGTCGCCGCGCTTACGAGAAAGCGGCACGCCGGGGCGGATGCGGAACCCGCGCCGCCCTGCCCCGCTGGCCGAGGCGCAGCGGCGCCCCGACCTTCCTCGCCCGACACCGTCCGCCCTTCCGCATCCTGCCAAGGCCATGGCCGGCGCCGGCCGGAACGCCGATCATGGCCGGGGCCCCCGCCCGGCCGCGTGACGCACGCCGCCGGACGGTCCGCCCCGCGGGCGATGCCGCCGCTACAGCACCAGGTCGGCCGCGCCGGGCGCGAGCGCGCTCGCGACCCGGATCTCGAGCTCCACCGTGGCCAGGTTGGCATCCTGGTTGGCCTGCACCAGCCAGAAGCCGACGCCGTCCGCGGCCACCCGCACCTGCCCGGCCGCACTGAAGGCCGCGCCACCCACGAAGGCGAAGGCATCGTTCGCCCCGCCCCCGCCGGCGATCGCGTCGATCGCGGCCAGCGAGATCAGATCCACCCCCACCGCGAAATCGATGATCAGGTCGCGCGACGCCGCCGTGCTGTCGGTCGGCGCCAGGTAGCTGAACGTGTCCGCGCCCGAGCCGCCGGTGAGCTCATCCGCCCCCGCGCCGCCCACCAGCAGATCGTCCTGCGCGTTGCCCAGCAGCGTGTCGTTGCCCGCGACACCTTCCAGCGTATCGACCGCCGCGCTGCCGGTCATCAGGTTGTCGAGCGTATTGCCCGTCATCCGCGCGCCGGTCAGGCCCTCGATCAGCCCGTTCTCGATCTGGTCGCCGAGGACGTAGGTGCCGCTCGTCCGCACCACCGTGTCGATGCCGCCGCCCGGCGCCTCGACCACCGCGTTGGCCGAGACCGGCACGTAGTACCAATCGTCGCCGATGCCGCCGATCAGCGTGTCCGCCTCGGAGCCGCCGCGAAGGGTGTCGTCGCCGGCGCCGCCCTCCAGCAGGTCGAGGCCGGCATCGCCGCGCAGGCTGTCATGCCCGCCGCCGCCCAGCAGCGTGTCGTTGCCCCCGGCACCCAGGAAGGTGTCGGCCCCGGTATTGCCGGTCATCAGGTTGTCGAGCGCGTTGCCGGTGCCGCGCGCGCCGCCCGCGCCGGCGATGACCATGTTCTCGATGAAGGCGCCAAGCGTGTAGGTGCCGCTCTGCCGCCGCACGGTGTCGATGCCGCCATTCGCGGTCTCGACGATGATGTTGACGACGCTGTCGACGATGTACCAGTCGTTGCCGTCGTCGCCCACCAGCCGGTCCGCCTCCGACCCGCCGCGCAGCGTGTCGGCGCCGTCCCCGCCCAGCAGGCTGTCGATGCCGGTGCCGCCCAGCAGGCTGTCGTCGCCGTTGTCGCCATGCAGGGTGTCGTCGCCGCCCAGCCCCTGGACCGTGTCGGACCCGCCGAAGCCGCGCAGCGAGTCGTTCAGCGCGGTGCCGGTGATCAGTTCCGCCGCGCTGTTGCCGTCGAAGACGATGCCCGTATTGGCCGGCGTCGGCGCGAAGTCAATGTCGTCGAAGCGCAGCACTTCCACGTCCAGCACATAATCGAAGCCTTCGCTGCCGTTCTGCGCGAAGTTGTCCACCACGAAGAAGCCGGCCGTGCCGTCATAGGCGATCGTGTACTGCGCCCGCGTCCCGGCGAACACCGCGATGTCCACGCCGCCGCCGCCCAGGATCTCGTCGTTGCCGGCGCCGCCGATCAGGCTGTCGGCATCGTCCCCGCCGAGCAGCGTGTCGTTGCCGCCGCCGCCCAGCAGGCTGTCGGCGAGCACGCCGCCCGAGAGGCTGTCCGCGCCCTCGCCGGCGGCGAGGTAGTCGGTGCCGAGCCCGCCGGACAGCGTCTCCGCCCCGAAATCGCCGTACAGGCTGTCGTTCCCCGCCTCGCCCAGCCCGTAGCTGCCGGATGCCAGCAGCAGCAGGTCGTCGTCGTCGCCGCCCTGCAGCGTGCCGTTGCCCGACAGCGTGTCGTTGCCGGCCTCGCCGAGCAGGAAGTTCGTGCCCTCGGCGTCGGTCAGCTGGTCGGCACCGGCGCCGCCCGACAGCGTGTCCTGGCCGTGCTCGCCGAACAGCTGGTCGTTGCCGTCCTGGCCGAACAGCTGGTCGTCGTTGTTGCCGCCGCGGATGCTGTCGCCGTCGTCGCCGCCGGACAGCTGGTCCTCGCCGAAGCCGCCCCCGACGCTGTCGGCGCCGCTGCCGGCCGCGACGGTGTCGTTGCCGTCGCCGCCCAGCACGATGTCGTTCTGCGCCCCGGCATCCACGCTGTCATGGCCGGATCCGGCATCGACCCAGTCGAAGCCGTCGCCCGCCAGGATGCGGTCGTCGTCGCCCTGGCCGGACAGCCGGTCGTTGCCGGCATCGCCCGTCAGCGTGTCGTTGCCGTCGCCGCCCGCGAGGATGTCGTCCAGCCCCGCGCCCGCCAGCCCGTCCGCCGCCGCGCCGCCGGAGAGGTTCACGCCCGGCGCGGGCGCCACCGGGACGCCGGCGAACTCCAGCGCCTCCACGAAGCGCACCAGGTCCTGGCCGCTGCCGCCGCGGTTGTCGATCACCCAGATGGCGCCGCCGCCGCCGGCATCCGCGATGGTGAAGCGTTCGCGCGCCAGCCCGAACACCGCGGTGTCGCTGCCCGCCCCGCCATCGAAGGTGTCGTTGCCGGCGCTGCCCGCCAGGCGGTCGTCGCCGTCGCCGCCATCCAGCGATCCCGCGCCCGCCAGCGTGTCGTTGCCGAGGCCGCCGGCCAGCGCGTTGGTCCCTTCTCCGTCGGTCAGCCGGTCGTTGTCGGCACCGCCCGAGAGCGTGTCGTCGCCCAGCTCGCCGAGCAGCGTATCCGCCCCGGCCTCGCCCGCGATCGCGTCGTTGCCGTTGCCGCCGAGCAGGCTGTCGGCATCCGCCCCGCCATTCAGCAGGTCGCCCTGGTCGCCGCCGAGCAGCGTGTCCTGCCCGGCGCCGCCGAGCAGGATGTCGGTGCCGGCGCCGCCGGTGATGCTGTCGGCGCCGTCGCCGCCCTCGATCAGGTCGTCCTCGTCGCCGCCATCGATGCGGTCGTTGCCGACCCCGCCCAGGATCTGGTCGGCCTCGGTGCCGCCGCGAATGGTGTCGTTGCCGTCGCCGCCCTCGATCGAATCGGCGCCGGCCAGCCCGAACAGGCTGTCATTCCCGCCGAGCCCGAGCAGCGTGTCGTCGCCCGAGCCCGCATTGGCCAGCCCGCCCGACGAATTGTCGGAGATCGTGTCGGGCCCGGCCGTGCCGGTGATCAGCACGCCGAGGTTGATCGCCGCGGTGTAGCCGGCATCGGCGAATTCCAGCTGCGCGATGCCGGACAGCGTGTCCTCGCCGTCCGGCGCGCCGGGGCGGTTGTCGCTGACGATGACGCGCCCGCCGATCTCCACCACCGTGTAGTCGTTGCGGTTGCCGCCGTAGCGCGCGATGTCGGGCGTGCCCGGATTGCCACCGCCGAACATGCGGTCGTCGCCGGCGCCGCCCGAGAAGGTGTCGGACCCCGCGCCGCCGAACAGCACGTCGGCGCCGTTGCCGCCGGTCAGCGAATCGTCGCCGTCGCCGCCCGAGACGGTGTCGTCGCCGTTGTTGCCGTGCAGGTGGTCGTTGCCGGCCTCGCCGAGCAGGTTCTGCGGGCCGTCGCCGCCATAGGGCTCCCACCCATAGACCGTGTCGTCGCCAAGGCCGCCGAGGCCGAGCCCGTAGGTGCCGACGCCGAGCGCGTCGTTGCCGTCCCCGCCCTCGATCTGGCCCCAGCCATTGGCGGCGTCGTTGCCTGCCGCGCCGAGCAGCGTGCCGGTGCCGTAGAGCGTGTCGTTGCCGTCCTCGCCGAGCAGCCGCCCGGTGCCGGACAGCGCGTCCTCGCCGATGCCACCGGCGAGCGTGCCGTCGCCGGAGATCGTGTCGTTGCCGGCCTCGCCCATCAGCGTGTTGGCGCCGGCGCCGCCCTCGATCAGGTCGTCACCCGTGCCGCCCAGGATGGTGTCGTTGCCGGCCTCCCCGCGCAGCGTGTCGTTGTCGGCCCCGCCCGAGAGGCTGTCGTTCTCCCCGCCGCCCGCGAGCTGGTCCTCGCCCGCCTGGCCGAGCAGCGTGTCCGCCCCCGCGCCGCCGCTGCCGACATCGTTGCCGGCACCGGCATCCATCAGGTCGTCGCCGTCGCCGCCGACCAGTTGGTCATGCCCGTCGAGGCCCGACAGCGTGTCGTTCCCGCCGAAGCCCACCACGCTGTCGTCCTGCGCGCCGCCCGCCAGCACGTCGGGGCCCGGCCCGCCCGTGTAGATCTCGCCGGCCGTCGCGGCGTTCAGCGCCAGGTCGAGGTCGCTGAAGCGCGCGAGTTCCACCGCGGAGAGCGCATCCGTCCCCTCCCCGCTGCGGTTCGCGACGACGAGGAAGCCGCCCAGCCCGTCCTCGATCACCGAGTAGCGGTTGCGCAGCGTGAAGAAGGCCGCGACGTCGGCGCCGGCGCCGCCCAGGATCGTGTCGTTGTCGAGCCCGCCCGAGAGGCTGTCCTCGCCATCGCCGCCATCGATCGAATCGGCCCCGCCATTGCCGCTGACCGTGTCGTTGCCGGTGCCGCCCGCCAGCGTCTGCGGACCATCCAGGCCGTAAGGTTCCCAGCCATAGAGCAGGTCGTTGCCGGTGCCGCCATCGCCGAAGCTGTTGGTGCCCACCGCCATGACGTCGTCATGATCGCCACCCAGCAGCGTGCCCCAGCCGGCCATGTTGTCGGCTTCCGTCCCGCCTTCCAGCGTGCCGGAGCCGTAGAAGCTGTCCTGGCCGGCCTCCCCCTGCAGCAGCCCGCTGCCGGTCAGGTAGTCGTTGCCGGTGCCGCCCTGCAGCGTGCCGTTGCCCTGCAGAGTGTCGTTGTTGCTGCCGCCGATCAGCGAATTCGCGCCGCTGTAGTCGTTCAGCAGGTCGTTGCCGGTGCCGCCATCCATGCTGTCGGCGCCGTGTTCGCCATAGGCGGTGTCGTTGCCGGCGTCGCCCCAGACCATGTCGCTGCCGGGGCCGGCCTGGAACTGGTCGTGCCCGTTGCCGCCGCGCAGCGAATCGGCGCCGCTGCCGCCGTTCAGCACGTCGTTGCCGTCCTGGCCCTGGGCGCTGTCGTTGCCGTCGTCGCCGGTCAGGCGGTCGTTGCCCTCCAGCCCGTTGAAGGTGTCGTTGCCCGAATCGCCGGTCAGGATGTCGTCGAAGGCCGTGCCGTCCAGCGAATAGCCGGTGTTGTCGCCGGTCGGCAGTTCGATCTCGTCGTCGCCGAAGACCAGCAGCTCCACGCCGTAGAGCGTGTCATTGCCCTCCGGCGAGCCGGCGCGCAGATCCGTCACCACCACGCCGCCGGCGACATTGCCGAGCCCGTCCACCGTGTAGGCGATCTCGTAGTCGGGCGTGGTGATGGTGACGGCGTTGCCGACCTGCACCAGGTTGCGCGGCTCCGCCTCGCCGCCGAAGAAGGCCTTGTCGAAGCCCGACCCGCCATAGAGCAGGTCGTTGCCCGCGCCGGCATGCAGGTCGTCGTCGCCGGCGCCGCCCAGCACGGTGTCGGTGCCCGCATAGGCGAACAGCAGGTCGTTGCCGCCGCCGCCCTCCATCAGCTCGTTGCCCGAGCCGAAAAGCACGCCGTGGATGGTATCCGACCCCTCCTCGCCGAGCGCGGTGCTGTTGGCCAGGTAGATCAGGTCGTTGCCGTCGCCGCCCAGCAGCGTGCCGGTGCCCGACAGCGTGTCGTTGCCGGCGCCGCCCGACAGCGCGCCGGAACCGGCGATGCTGTCCTCGCCCTCGCCGCCGCCGAGCGTGCCGGTGCCGCTGATCGTGTCGTCGCCGAGGCCGCCCTCGGCGGTGTTCGCGCCGGCGCCGTCGGTGATCAGGTCGTCGCCGTCATCGCCGAGCAGGCTGTCATTGCCGTCGCCGCCCTCCAGCGTATCGCGCGCCGCGCCGCCGCTCAGCGTATCCTGGCCGCTGCCGCCGCGCAGCGTGTCCTCGTCCGCCGCGCCGACGATGACGTCGTTGCCGGCGCCGCCGTCCAGCACGTCGAAGCCGAAGCCGCCATTGATGCTGTCGTCGCCCTCGCCGCCGTCGATGATGTCGTTGCCGCCATCCGCCCCGGGCAGCGAGGTGGTGCCGACAACGCCCGCCACGCCGAGCGTGTCGTTGCCGCCGCCGCCCAGGATGCTGTCGTCGAAGGCCGTGCCGGAGATGGCATCCGCCCCGATCCCGCCCAGGAAGACCTGGCCGGTATTGCCCACCGAGACCGCGAACTCGATGTCGAAGAAGCGGACATTGTCGATGTCGCGGATCCGGTCGGCGCCGTCGCTGCCGCGGTTGTTGACGACGTGGAAGCCGCCCGTGCCGTCCTGGATGACGGAGTAGAGGTCGCGCACCGTCGCGTAGCGCGCGACGTTGTAGCCGCTGCCGCCGACGATCGAATCATTGCCCTGGCCGCCGGTGAGCGTGTCGTCCTCCGCCCCGCCGTCGAGCGTGTCGTCGCCCCAATCGCCCGACAGCGTGTCGGCGCCGGCCGCGCCCTCCACCGAATCGTCGCCCCAATTGCCGTGGGCCAGATCGTCGCCGGCGCCGCCTTCCAGCGTCTGCGCGCCGTCGCCGCCGAAGGGCGCCCAGCCCTGCAGCGTGTCGTTGCCCGCGCCGCCCTGGCCGGTATTGTCCGTCAGCACGTAGAGCAGGTCGGCATCGGCGCCGCCGTCGAGCGTGCCCCCGCCGGTCAGCGTGTCGTTGCCCGCCTGGCCCAGCAGCACTGTCGTGCCGATGCCATAGAGGTTGTCGCGCCCGACGCCGCCTTCCAGCGTCCCGGTCCCGCTGATGCTGTCGTCGCCCGCCTCGCCGAACATCGCATTGGCGCCCTCGGCGTCGCTGATGCGGTCGTCGCCGGCGCCGGCCAGGATGGTGTCGGCATGTTCGCCGCCATCCAGGCTGTCGCTGTCGAAATCCTCGAAGCCGTCGGCATTGCCGTCGGCGACATCCAGGCCGGGCGCCGCGCTGCCGTAGATCAGGTCGCGGCCGCTGCCGCCGCGGATGGTGTCGTCGCCGCTGCCGCCGACCACCGTATCCGCGCCGTAGCCGCCCTCCGCCACGTCGTTGCCGGTGCGCAGCAGCAGCCGGTCGTTGCCGGTCCCGCCCAGCACGCGGTCGAAGCCGGTCAGCGCGTCGATCGTGTCGTCGCCGGTGTTGTCGGTGGCGACATAGGCGCCGGCGCCGGGGATCGAATCGTCGCCGTTCGTGCCGAGGACCAGGATGCCGGGGCTGGCGGCCAGCGCCACCTCGCCATCGTCGAAGACCAGCAGCTCGACGCCGCTGACTTCGTCGCTGCCTTCCGGCTGGCCGGGCCGGTTGTCCACCACCGTCCAGGTGGTGCCGGCGACGAAGGTGATGGTGAAGTCGGCGATGTTGCCGGAATAGACCACCACGTCGTAGCCGGCACCGCCCGCGATGGTGTCGTTGCCATCGGCGCCGCTGTCGCCGGCCAGCGTGTCGTCGCCATCGCCGCCATCGAGGCTGTCCGCGCCGAACCAGGCGAGCAGCTTGTCGTTGCCCGCGCCGCCCGACAGCGTCTGGTCGCCGTTGCCGGTGCCGACCAGCGTATCCGCGCCATCGCCGCCCGAGGCCGTGCCGGTCGCGACCGACAGGCTGTCGTCGCCGCCGCCGCCCGCAAGCTCGCCGCTGCCGGACAGCGTATCGTCGCCGGCATCGCCCGCCAGCGTGCCGGTGCCGGAGATATTGTCCGCGCCGTCGCCGCCGGAGAGCGTGCCGGTGCCGCCAAGCGTGTCGTTGCCCTGCCCGCCGAGCAGCGTGTTGTTGCCCTCGTAATCCTGGATCCAGTCGTTGCCGAGGCCGCCATCCAGGCTGTCCTCGCCGCCATTGCCCTGGACCTGGTCGTGGCCGTCGCCGCCCAGCACCGTGTCGGCGCCGAAGCCGGCCGCCACCGTGTCGTTGCCGCCCTCCGCGTCCAGCAGATCGTCGCTGGCCGAGCCGTTGATCACCGTCGCGCCGTCGCCGCCCTGCAGCACGAAGCCGCTGCCGGCCGGCGAGAAGCTCGGCAGGAAGTTGTGCAGCGTGAAGTTGCCGACGATCTGGTTCGCCAGCCGCACCACGCCCACCGGCGCATGCACCGCGCCCGCATCGCCGTCCCGGTCGAGCAGCAGCACCACGTCGGCGCCGTCCTGCTCGATGCGCAGGTGCCCCGTGGTGAAGGGGTTTTCCCCGCCGACATAGCCGATCAGCCAGCCAAGCAGCCCGTTGAGGTTCAGCACATCCCCGCCCGGGCCGCCGGCGAAGTCGGTGACCAGGTCCTCGGCCGCGCCGCTGCTCCAGCCGAGGTCGAAGCGGTCGCCGCCCGTGCCGCCGGTCAGCGTATCGGCGCCGGTGCCGCTGCCGACCGAGCCGAAGGTGTCGTTGCCCGCGCCGCCCTGGACGAGGTTCGCGCCCTGGCTGTCGGCGAACTGGTCGTCGCCGTCGCCGCCCTCGAGGCTGTCATTCCCGGCCTGCCCGTCGAGGTAGTCGTTGTCCGCGCCGCCCGCGAGCTGGTCCGCGCCGTTGCCGCCATAGAGCTGGTCGCCGCCCGCGCCGCCGACCAGGCTGTCGTTCCCGCCCTCGCCCTGCAGCACATCCCCGCCGTCATCGCCGACCAGGCTGTCGGCGCCGTCGCCGCCGCTCAGCCCATCCCCGGCGCCGAGGCCCGCGATCGTGTCGTTGCTCGCCGTGCCGGCCAGGTTGTCCACGCCCGGCGTGCCGGTGATCGAGATGCCCGCCCCGCTTGGCGCGTAGCTCGGCGCGAAATTGTCCCATACCAGCGCGGCCGGCGCGACGCCGCGCAGCACCAGCACGGTGGTCCAGTCGCCGCCCTGGCCATCCAGGTTCACCTGCAGCAGCGCGTCCGGCCCGGCCGCGACGACCTGCAGATGGCCCGTCAGGAAGGGGTTGTCGCCCGCCGCGTAGCCCGTCAGCTGCGCGGGGAGCTGCGACAGGTCGATCCGGTCGCCGTTCAGGCCGGCGGCGAAATCCGTCACCTCGTCCACCGCCGCCGGCGTGTAGTCGGCGATCACGTAGGTGTCGCGCCCGCTGCCGCCCGTCAGGCTGTCCGCGCCGGTACCGTTGCCGATGCCGGTGAAGCGGTCGTCATTGCCGGAGCCGCGGAGCAGGTTCGCGCCCTCGGTGTCCTCGATCGTGTCGTTACCTTCGCCGGCGGTGATCGTGTCGTTCCCGGCCTGGCCCAGCAGCAGGTCGTTGCCGGTGCCGCCGGCCAGGCTGTCGGCGCCGCCGCCGCCCTGGATCGTGTCGTTGCCGCCGGCGCCGTCGATCGTCTCGCCGATGCCGGAACCGGTGATGGCGCGCGAGGTGGCGTCGTCCACATAGCTGCCGCCCTGCACCACCAGGCTGACCGTGGCGCTGCTGGTGCCGCCATTGCCGTCGGACACCGTGTAGCCGAAGCTCGCCGCGCCGAAATGGCCGGCCGCGGGCGTGAAGACGACGTTGCCTGCCACCAGCTGCACGGTGCCGCCCGTGGCGCCCTGAACCGACTGCACGACCAGGGCGTGGCCGTCGATGTCGGTGTCGTTGGCGGTCAGCGTCGCGCCGGGGATGTTGAGCGGCGTGCCCGCCGTGGTGGTGAAGCCGCTGTCGGACACCGCCGAGGGTGCGTCGTTCACCGGCGCGACCGTGATCGACAGCGTGCCGTTCGAGGTGGTGAAGCCGTCCGCCAGCACATAGGTGACGGTCGCGACGCCGTTGAAATTGGCGGTCGGCGTGAAGACGATGTTGCCGCCCTGGATCGAGGCACCGCCGCCGGTGACGCCGGCGATGCCGGTGATGGACAGCGCATCGAGATCGGCGTCGGTGTCGTTGGCCAGCAGCGTCGCCAGCGCGACGGAGACCTGCGCGTCCTCGTTGGTGCCCGCCGCGTCGGCGCCGGCCACGGGGGCGACGTTGACGGCGAAGGTCTGGTCGGAGAAGACCAACAGCCGCACATTGGTCAGCACGTCCGTGCCGTCATTGCCGCCGGTGGCGGGCAGCAGGTCCGTCACGGTCGTGACGCCGGCCAGCGTGACGATGCTGTAGCCGGCCCGCTCGCCGTTGAAGGTGGCGCGGTTCAGACCGCTGCCGCCCTCGATCGTGTCGTCGCCCGTGCCGCCCGTGATCGTGTCGTTGCCGCCGCCGCCATCGATCGTGTCGTTGCCGGCAAGACCGCTGATCGCATCGGCGCCGCCGAGGCCGTTGATCGTATCGTTGAGGATGGTGCCCACCAGCGCGCCCGCGCCGGTGTCGTCGCCGCCCGTGCCGTTCAGCAGGACGCCGGACAGGCCGCTGGCCACCGACACGTCCTGGTCCGAGAAGCGCAGCAGCTGTGCGTTGCGCACGATGTCCGTGCCGTTCGGCGCGCCCGGCCGCAAGTCGAAGACGGTGAGGCCCGCCGCGTCGCCCACCACCGCGTAGTTCGCCCGCGTGCCGCTGAAGACGACGATGTTCGCGCCGTCGCCGCCATCGAGGATGTCGTTGCCGCCGCCGCCGGTGATCCGGTCGTCGCCCGTGCCGCCATCCACCGTGTCGGCACCCGCCCCGGCATCGATCGTGTCGTTGCCGTCCCCGCCATCCACGCTGTCCGCGCCGTCGACGGCGCTGATGCTGTCGTTGTCGGCGCCGCCCGAGATCAGCTGCGCGTAGCCGTTGCCCACAATGGTGTCGTTGCCGGCATCGCCGGAAAGCCGCGTGCCGTCGGCGTAGTTGCCCCATTCGGAGATCGCATCGTTGCCCTCGCCGCCCGAGACCGTCGCCGCGACATAGGCCGAGCCGTTGTAGAAGGTGTAGTAGAAGAGCTGGTCGTTCCCGCCCTCGCCCTGGACGATGCCCGCGCCATAGACCGTGTCGTTGCCACCGCCGCCGGCGATGCTGTTCTGGCCTTCGGAATCCTGGATGTAGTCGCCGGCCCCGCCGCCCAGCAGCGTGTCCGCGCCGGTATCGCCGTAGAGCTGGTCCACATCGTCCCCGCCGGCCAGCACGTCATTCCCCGTGCCGCCGGTCAGCGTGTCGTTGCCCGCCCCGCCATCCAGGCTGTCGGCCCCCGCATCGCCCACCAGGCTGTCGCGCCCGGCCTCGCCGAGCAGCGTGTCGCTGCCGAGCTCGCCCGCGAGGCTGTCATCGTCGGCGCCGCCCGCCAGCAGGTCGGCCGAGCGGCCGCCGAGCAGCGTGTCGTTCCCGCCGCCGCCAGTGATCGTGTCCGCGGCGATGCCGCCTGCCAGCAGGTTCGCGGCGGCGTCGCCATTCAGCGCCTGGCCCGGGATCGGCGCGAGCAGGATGTCGATGTCGAGGAAGGCCAGCACCTCGACATTGCGGATCTGATCCGTGCCGTCCGGCGAGCCGCCCCGGTTGTCGGTCACCGTCGTCACGCCGGCGACGGTCGAGATCGTGTAGTCCGCGGCATTGCCGGTGAAGATCGCGAAGTCCGTGCCGTCGCCGCCGTCGATGGTGTCCGCGCCGCCGCCGCCGACGACCAGGTCGTCACCCGTGCCGCCATCCACGCTGTCCGCGCCGCCGTCGGCGGCGATGCTGTCATTGTCGGCGCCGCCCGAGATCAGCTGCGTGGAGCTGTTGCCCAGGATGGTGTCGTTGCCGGCATCGCCCGCCAGCTGCGTGCCGTTGGCGGCGTTGAACCACTCGGAGATCGCATCGTTGCCCTCGCCGCCCGAGACCGTCGCCGCGACATAGGCCGAGCCGTTCCAGAAGGTGTAGTAGAAGAGCTGGTCGTTGCCGCCATCGCCCTGGACCACGCCCGCGCCGTAGATCGTGTCGTTGGCGCCGCCGCCGGCGATGCTGTTCTGGCCCTCGGAATCCTCGATGTAGTCGCCGCCCTCGCCGCCCAGCAGCGTGTCCGCCGCGGCATTGCCGTAGAGCTGGTCCGCATCGTCGCCGCCGGCCAGCACGTCCGCGCTGTCGCCGCCGGTCAGCGTGTCGTTCCCGGCCCCGCCATCCAGGCTGTCCGCGCCCGCCTCGCCCACCAGGCTGTCCGCGCCCAGCCCGCCCAGCAGCGTGTCGTCGCCCGTCCCGCCCGCGAGGCGGTCGTTGTCCGCGCCGCCCGAGAGCAGGTCGGCCTCCGACCCGCCGTTCAGCGTGTCGTTGCCGGCGCCACCCTCCAGGCTGTCGTTGCCGGCGTCGCCCACCAGGCTGTCGGCACCGTCGCCGCCATCCACCGCGTCGCTGCCGATGCCGCCGTTCAGCGCGTCCGGCGCATCGCCGCCGGAGATGCTGTCCGCGCCGTCCTGCCCGTTGACGATGTCCGCCCCGCCCAGCGCCGCGATCGTGTCGTCGCCGCCGCCGCCGTCGATCTGATCGCCGAAGGCGCTGCCGGACAGCGATTCGGCCGTGCCGTCGCCGGTGATCAGCGTGCCGGTGTTCAGCGCCGTCGGCTGGAAGGTGACGCCGCCGGCGAACAGCAGCGTCTCCACGTTGCGCAGCCGGTCGCTGCCGTCCGGCGCACCCGGGCGAAGGTCGAAGACCAGCAGGTCGCCGCCGGTGCGCAGCACCGCATAATTCTCGATCGCGCCGGCATAGGTCGCCGTGTCGGCGCCATCCCCGCCGTCGATGGTATCGGCGCCGCCGCCGCCGGTGATGCGGTCGTCGCCGGTGCCGCCATCCACCGTGTCGGCGCCGCCGCCGGCGTCGATGGTGTCGGCGCCCGTGCCGCCATCCACGCTGTCCGCGCCGTCAACGGCGGAGATGCTGTCATTGTCCGCGCCGCCCGAGATCAGCTGCGCCAGGTAGTTGCCGATCAGCGTGTCGTTGCCGGCATCGCCCGACAGCCGCGTGCCGTCGGCGTAGTTGCCCCATTCCTGGAAATAGTCGTTGCCCTCGCCGCCCGAGACGGTCGCCGCGACATAGGCCGAGCCGTTGTAAAAGGTGTAGTAGTAGAGTTCGTCGTTGCCGCCATCGCCCTGGACGATTCCGCCAGCATAGACCACGTCGTTGCCACCGCCGCCGGCGATGCTGTTCTGGCCCTCGGAATCCTGGACGTAGTCGTTGCCCTCGCCACCCAGAATCGTGTCCGCGCCGGCATTGCCGTAGATCTCGTCGAGATCGTCCCCGCCGGCCAGGACATCGTTGCCGTCGCCGCCGGTCAGCCCGTCATTGCCCGCCCCGCCCTCCAGGCTGTCCGCGCCCGCCTCGCCCGCCAGGCTGTCCGCGCCGGTCCCGCCCAGCAGCGTGTCGTCGCCCGCCCCGCCCGCGGCGCGGTCATTGTCCGCCTCGCCGGAGAGCAGGTCGGCCTCGCTCCCGCCGGTCAGCGTGTCGTTGCCGGCACCGCCCAGCAGCGTGTCGAGCCCCGCCCCGCCATCGGCGACATCGCCGCCATCGCCGCCCGAGACGCTGTCCGAACCGTCCTGCCCGTTGATGATATCCGCCCCGCCGAGCGCCGCGATCGTGTCGGCCCCGCCGCCACCGTCGATCTGGTCGCCGAACTCGCTGCCGGACAGCGATTCGGCCGTGCCGTCCCCGGTGATCAGAGTGCCGGTGTTCAGCGCCGTCGGCTGGAAGACGACGCCGCCGGCGAACAGCATCGTCTCCACGTTGCGCAGCCGATCGCTGCCGTCCGGTGCCCCCGGCCGCAGGTCGTAGACCAGCAGGTCGCTGCCGGCGCGCAGCACCGCATAATTGTCGATCGCGCCGTCATAGGTCGCCGTGTCGGCGCCATCCCCGCCATCGATGGTATCGCCCCCGCCGCCGCCGGTGATGCGGTCGTCGCCGGTGCCGCCATCCACCGTGTCGGCGCCCGCCCCGGCATCGATGGTGTCGGCGCCCGTGCCGCCATCGACGCTGTCCGCGCCGTCATAGGCCAGGATGCTGTCATTGTCCGCGCCGCCCGAGATCAGCTGCGCGTAGCCATTGCCGATCAGCGTGTCGTTGCCGGCATCGCCCGAGAGCCGCGTGCCGTCGGCGTAGTTGCCCCATTCCTGGAAGTAGTCGTTGCCCTCGCCGCCCGAGACGGTGGCCGCGACATAGGTCAAGCCGTTCCAGAAGGTGTAGTAGCGCAGATCGTCGTTGCCGCCCTCGCCCCGCACCACGCCGGCGCCATAGATCGTGTCGTTGCCGCCGCCACCGGCGATGCTGTTCTGGCCCTCGTAATCCTCGACATAGTCGGCGCCCTCGCCGCCCGTCATCGTGTCCGCGCCGGCATTGCCGTAGAGCTGGTCGGCATCGTCGCCGCCCGCGAGCACGTCGGCGCTGTCGCCGCCGGTCAGCGTGTCATCGCCCGCCCCGCCATCCAGGCTATCCGCGCCCGCCTCGCCCGCCAGGCTGTCCGCGCCCAGCCCGCCCAGCAGCGTGTCGTCGCCCGTCCCGCCCGCGAGGCGGTCGTTGTCCGCCTCGCCGGAGAGCAGGTCGGCATCCGACCCGCCGGTCAGCGTGTCGTTGCCGGCGCCGCCGAGGAGCGTGTCGAGGCCGGCGCCGCCATCGGCGACGTCGCCGCCATCGCCGCCGGAGACGCTGTCCGCGCCGCCGAGCGCGTTGATGATGTCCGACCCGCCGAGCGCGTCGATCGTGTCGTTGCCCGCCGTGCCGTTCAGCACGTTGTCGAGGTCGTTGCCGGTGATCGACATCAGAGCGACTCCGTTCCTGTGGAGACGGGTCAGCGGCGCCGGCGGGTGTCGGACAAGCGACGGCAGGCCACCGTCGGCGCCCCCCACGTGGCGGGGCGTCCCGCACCGCCGCGGGACGAAGCGCAACTTCCTACGCCACACCGGCCCGGCGAAGCCCGGAACCTTGCGTTAATGCGACGCTAACCATCGGGGCCGGGGCCGGCAAGCGCGCAACGGTTGCATCCGTTGCTCCCCCCGGGCGTTTGATCGCTGCGCCTGTGGCGCGGTCGGGCCTTACTCCGCACCAGCGCTGACCCAGACTGAAGATTTCCGACGGGCGCCGCGCGGCGGGCAACAGGTAAGGAATTGTAGGGCCCGGCGACGCCACGCCTCCGCGTGCCGAAGCAGGCGCGTGCCTGCCGCGCGACCGGATCGCTTCGCCGCCGGCGCGCTGCGCGCAGCCGGCCGCGCGTGCCGCGGGCGCCCTGTGCGCGCCGGCAGGCCCCGCGCGCAATACCGTCGGGTCGCCTCCCGCCCGCCGGCCGCGCTTCCGACCTGGTCGGTCGGGGCGCGGGTCGGTCCGGGCCGTCCGTGAAATCCGGGCCGTCCGTGAAACATGCGACATGGCCGTGCCCGGGCCGCACCACGCGCTACGGTTGACGACACCGCGGCGACAAGGGCCTAATCCCCTCCGGCGGATGCGGGCCCGGGCAGCCAGCCCCCCGCGCGCCAAGGGCCGGCGCCGCCGGCGCGACAACCGAGCGCTCGGTGAGGGAGGCCTTGATGAACAGCGTCCATGACAAGCTCGCGCGGGTGCGCAAGCCACGCGTCCACATCACCTACGAGGTCGAGACCGAAGGCGCCGCCATCGTGCGGGAACTGCCCTTCGTCGTCGGCGTGATGGGCGACTATGCCGGCGACCCGACCGAGCCCCTCAAGCCGCTCGCCGAGCGCAAATTCGTCCAGATCGACCGCGACAATTTCAACGACGTGATGGCCCGCATCGCGCCGGGCCTGAACATCAAGGTGGACAACACGCTGGCCGACGACGGCAGCCAGATGGCGGTCAACCTGAAGTTCAAGTCGATGGAGGATTTCGAGCCCACGAAGGTGGCCGAGCAGGTCCCCGCCCTCAAGGCGCTGCTCGAGACGCGCGCGCGCCTGCGCGACCTGATGGCCAAGGTCGACAGCTCCGAGCAGCTGGAAGGCCTGCTCGAGCAGGTGCTGCAGGACAAGGCGAAGCTCGACGAGCTGTCGTCGCAGCTCGGCCTCGACAAGAAGGAGGGCTGAGCCGATGAGCGCGACCCAGTCCCAGGCCGCCGGCGCGGCCACCACGACCGAAGAAGGCGGCCTCGGCCTGCTCGACCAGGTCATCGGCGCCACCAAGCAGACCGAGCGCGACCGCGCGCAGGAGCTGATCAAGGCGCTGACCGAGGAAGCGCTGAAGGGCACCGTCACCTTCAGCAAGAATCTCACCGTCACCTTCGACCGCGCGATCGCCGAGATCGACCGCAAGGTCTCCGACCAGCTCAACAAGGTCATGCACCACCCGCGCTTCACGCAGCTGGAAGGCAGCTGGCGCGGCCTGAACTACCTGGTGATGAACAGCGAGACCGGCACCAGCCTTAAGATCAGGATGATGCAGATCTCGAAGAAGGAGCTGGGCCGCGACCTGCAGCGCGCGGTGGAATTCGACCAGAGCCAGACCTTCAAGAAGCTCTACGAGAACGAGTTCGGCACGCCCGGCGGCGAGCCCTTCGGCAGCATCGTCGGCGACTACGAGTGGAGCCATCATCCCGACGATGTCGAGACGCTGCGCCTGATGTCCTCCGTCGCCGCCGCGTCCTTCGCGCCCTTCGTCTCCGCCGTCGGCGCCGGGATGTTCGGCATGCAGGACTGGCGCGAACTGTCGAAGCCGCGCGACCTGGCCAAGATGTTCGAGACGCAGGAATACGCCAAGTGGCGCGCCTACCGCGAGACGGAGGACAGCCGCTTCGTCAGCCTCGTGATGCCGCGCGTCATCGCCCGCCTGCCCTATGGCGCCGCCACCAAGCCGGTGGAGGAGTTCAACTACGAGGAGGCGCCGCGCAACGCCGACGGCTCCGCCGCCGCGATGGGCCACCACGATTATTGCTGGATGAACGCCGCCTATGTGATGGCGCAGCGGATGACCGACTCCTTCGCCCAGTCCGGCTTCTGCACCGCGATCCGCGGCGCGGAGGGCGGCGGCAAGGTGACCAACCTGCCGACGCATGTCTTCACCTCGGACGATGGCGACAGCGACGCCAAATGCCCGACCGAGATCGGCATCACCGACCGGCGCGAGGCGGAGCTTTCCGCCCTCGGCTTCCTGCCGCTCTGCCACTACAAGAACACCGACTACGCGGTGTTCTTCGGCGCGCAATCCACGCAGAAGCCGAAGAAGTATGACCGCCCGGAAGCCACCGCCAACGCCGCCATCTCGGCCCGCCTGCCCTACCTGATGGCGACCAGCCGCTTCGCGCACTACCTGAAGGTGATGGCGCGGGACAAGATCGGCTCCTTCATGGAAGCCACCGATGTCGAGACCTGGCTGAACCGCTGGATCCAGAACTACGTCAACCCGATGGAAGGCGCGGGCCAGGAGAACCGCGCAAAGTTCCCGCTGCGGGAGGCGCAGATCGAGGTGAAGGAGGTTCCCGGCAAGCCCGGCGTCTACAACGCGGTGGCGCATCTGCGCCCGTGGCTGCAGATGGAGGAACTGTCGACCTCCATGCGCATGGTCGCGCGCATCCCGCAGAAGTCCTGACGCCGCAGGGGGGGGCCGCGCGCATGGCCGATGCGGCCCCCCCGCCGCTGCGCGACGCGGTGCTCGCCGGCCGCCTCACCGGCGCCAGCCCCGCCGCGCCGCTGGTGGCGGAGATCGTCGCCAACCCCGATCCCGCCGCCACGCTCCGCCTCTGGTTCGGCGAGCCCTTCCTGGCGGCCCTGGCGCACGACGCCGACGCGCCCGCCCTGCTGCGCGCGGCGCTCGACCGCGACATCGCCGCGATCGACGCGGCCCTCTCCGCCCAACTCGACGCCGTGCTGCGCCATCCGCGCTTCCGCCGGCTCGAAGGTTCCTGGCGCGGGCTGGAATGGCTCTGGCTCGGCAACCGCCACCTGCTGCCGCGCGACGGCCGGCAGGAACGCGACCGCAAGGCCGCCAAGGCACGCCTGCAGGTCCTCACGCTGCGCTGGCCCGAGCTCTGCCGCGACCTGGAACGCGCGGTGGAATTCGACCAGTCCCAGCTGTTCCGCAAGATCCACGACGAGGAATTCGGCAAGCCCGGCGGCGAGCCCTTCGGCCTGATCATCGCCGACTACGAGGTCCGCCACCGCCCCGCCCCCGGCCACCCGACGGACGACGTCGCCGCCCTCGGCGCGCTCGCCGGCATCGCGGCCGCCGCCTTCGCGCCCACCGTGCTCGCCGCCAGCCCCGGCCTGGTCGGCCTCGACAGCTTCGCCGAGGCCCAGCCCACCTACGATCTCGGCGCGGCCATGCGCGGGGTGGAACACCAGCGCTGGCGCGACGCCGCGTCCTACGACGACATGCGCTTCGTCGGCGTCATGCTGCCCCGCGTGCTCGCCCGCCCGCCCTGGCCGGATGACGGCGCGCGCGCCGACGGCTTCCGCTACGCCGCCAGCCCGGGCCCGGCCGGGTCGCGGCTCTGGACCACGCCCGTCTATGCCTTCGCCGCCGCCGTGCTGCGCGCCTTCGACCGCCACGCCTGGCCCGCCGAGGTGCGCGGCGCCGACATCGACGAGGAAGCGACCGGCGGCGTGGTGGACGGCCTGCCCACCGAACGCCTGCCCGGCGATCCGCGCCATGCCCCGCCCGCCCGCGCGCCGCTCGAACTCGGCCTGGCGGACGAGCAGGAACGCCAGGCGAGCGAGGCGCGCCTGATCCCCCTCTCGGCGCTGGAATTCCTCCCCGAGGCGAGCTTCGGCGCGCTGCCTTCCCTGCACCGCCCGCCACGCATGTCCACCGCCGTCGCCGATGCGAACCAGCGCCTCTCCTCCCAGCTCAACACGCTGCTCTGCGCCAGCCGCTTCGCCCATTGCGTCAAGCTGATGGGCCGCGAGATGGTGGGCAGCTTCCTCGGGCCGGACGAGGTGGAGCTGCGCCTGCAGCGCTGGCTCAACAGCTTCGTCAGCGGCATGGGCTCGGGCGGCGCGGAGGTGACGGCGCGCTACCCGCTGCGCGACGCCAAGGTCGAGGTGCGGGAACGCCGCGGCAAGCCCGGCATCTACGCCTGCACCGTGCACCTCCAGCCGCACCACCAGCTGGACGAGGTCGGCGCGGCCTTCCGCCTGGTCACCGAATTCGCCGGCGGCCGCGCCGCCGCCTGAGAGGTTGTGGATCGATGCCCGACAGCGCCAGTCTCGCCGGAAGGAAGCGGGCGACAGCAGCGGGCAGCGATGCGCAGGCTCGATTTCTTCACAGGTTCTGACGCCCGAGGGAAACGCCACACCATGACCCAAGCAGGGGATGCCTTCCGCGCCGGCGACCTGGACGGCGCGCTCGCCGCCGCCACCGCCGCCATCAAGGCCGCGCCCACGGATGCCGATGCGCGCTGGCTGTTCGCCGAGCTGCTGCTCTTCGCCGGGGAGGCGGAGCGCGCCGACCGCATGCTGGACGCCGCGGCGCTGCACGAGCCGAACCCCGCCGTCCTCGAATTCCGCCGCCTGCTGCGCGCCGAGGTCACGCGGATGCAGGTGGCGCGCGAAGGCCGCGCGCCCCGCTACCAGGGGCAGGACGCGACGCCGGCCCAGCAGGCCGCGCTCCGCGCCCGCATGCTGCTGCGCCTGGGCGATTCCGCCGGCGCCGCCGAGGCCGCGGCCGAGGTGGAAGCGCTCCGCCCCCGCACCCCCGGCCGCATGGGCGACCTCCCCTTCGACGATCTGCGCGACGCCGACGACCTCTGGGCCGCGGAGATCGAGGTGCTGACCACCGCCGGCGAGCACATGCTGGTGCCCGTCGAGCGCATCCGCTCCCTCACCTTCGAAGCACCGCGCCGCCCGCGCGACCTCTTCTGGCGCCGCACCACCATCGACCTGAAGGACGGCACCGACGGCGTGGTCTTCATGCCCGCCCTCTATCTCGGCCAGGCCCCCGAGACCGACCGCGCGCTGCGGCTCGGCCGCGCCACCGAATGGACCGACCCCGCCGAAGGCCCGGTGCGCGGCCGCGGCCAGCGCCTGTTCCTGGTGGGCGAGGAAGCGCTGGCCGCCGCCGCGCTCACCGAGCTGGTCTTCGATTGAGCGGCGCGCGCGGCCCCGCCACCCCGCGCGGCGCCGTCCCGCGCGCGCGGCTGCCGCTGCTCGACCGGCTGCTGGAACCCGAGGCCGGCCAGACCGACGGCACGCTGATCTCCGCCTCCGCCGCCGAGGATTTGCTGCGGGACGCGGTGAAGCGCGACCTGGAGGCGCTGCTGAACGCCCGCCGCCGCCGCCGCCCGCTGCCCGCGCGCCACCGCGAGCTGGTCGTCTCCCCCCTCAACTACGGCCTGCCCGACCCGACCTCCGGCGCCTATGCCATCCCCGAACGGCGCGAGGAGCTGGCGCGGGAGGTCGAGCTCACGCTCCGCCGCTTCGAGCCGCGCCTGCGCGTCGAGACGGTGCTGCTGCTGGAGGACGCGGATGGCGACCTGGCGCGCACGCTGCGCGTCAAGGTGCGCGGCGTGCTGCAGGCCGACCCGGTGGTGCAGGAGATCAGCTTCGAGACGCTGGTCGAGCCGGTGACCCGCGACGTCGTGGTGCGCGAGGAGTAGCGTCGCGCCATGCGCAGCCCGATCCCCGCCTGACCATGTCCGACGCACTGCTTCCCTACTACGAGCGGGAACTGGCGGCGATCCGCCGCCTGGCCGGCGAATTCGCCGCCGCCAACCCCAAGGTCGCCGGCCGCCTGCAGATGACGCCGGACACCGTCGCCGACCCGCATGTGGAACGCCTGCTGGAAGGGGTCGCCTTCCTCGCCGCCCGCGTGCAGCACCGGCTGGACGACGACCTGCCCGAGCTGACGGATGCGCTGCTCGAGCTGCTCTGCCCGCACCTGCTCGCGCCCGTCCCCTCGCTCGCCACGCTGCGCTTCACCCCGCCCGCCGAGGCCAGCGGCCCGACCCGCGTCGCCCGCGGCACCGCGGTCGAGACCGAGGAGGTGCGCGGCGAGCGGCTTTCCTACCGCACCTGCCAGGAGACGGTGCTGTGGCCGCTCGCGATCGAGCAGGCGCGGCTGTCCGGCCTGCCGCTGCCCGCGCCGCCCAACCCGCACGCGCCGGGCGCGCTCTGCGTGCTGCGCCTCGCGCTTTCCGCCACCATCCCCGGCCTGACCATCGCGGAGACCGGGCTCGACCGGCTGCGCCTGCACCTGCGCGGCGTCGGCTCCCTGCCCACGCAGCTGATCGAGCTGCTGCTGACCTCGACCATCGGCATCGCGCTGGCCGACGGCCCGGCCGACCCGCGACCCACCTTCCTGCCGCGCGACGCGCTCAGCCATGCCGGCTTCGAGCCGGAGGAAGCCGCGCTGCCCTGGCCGCCGCGCGCCTTCGCCGGCCACCGCCTGCTGACCGAGTATTTCGCCTTCGCCGAGAAGTTCCTCTACCTGGACCTGGACGGGCTGGAGGCGCGGACGCTGGTCCAGCGCAGCGGCCGCATGGAGGTGTTCTTCTACCTCTCCCGCGCCGCGCCGGAGCTGGAACGCGCGGTCGGCCCGGACAATTTCGCGCTGGGCTGCACGCCGGCGATCAACCTCTTCCCGGTGGCCTGCGAGCCCATCGCGCTGGACGGCACGCAATCGGACTGGCTGGTGGTGCCCGATGCCCGCCGCCCCGCCGCGCTCGAGGTCTATGCGCTGACCCGGGTGCGCCGCAGCCGCCCGGAGGACCCGCGCCCGCGCCTCGTCGCGCCGCTCCACCGCCTGCGCCCGGACGGCGCCGCGGCGGGCGAGGTGGAAGGCATGAGCTGGCTCGCCGCCCGCCGCCCCGCCCCGCCCTCGCTGGGCGGGACGGAGACGCGGCTGATGCTGCGCGACCCGGCCTTCGACCCCGCCCTGCCGGCCGACGGCGTGCTCAGCGTCGATGCGCTGTGCTGCAACCGCGACCTGCCCTCCCTGCCCTTCGCCGGCGGCGTGCCGCGGCTGCGCATCGCCGATCCCACCTGCCAGGCGGCGGCGGCGGAATGCCTCGGCAAGCCGACCGACACGCTGCGCCCGGTGCTCGGCGACCGCAGCGCCTGGCGGCTGGTCTCCCACCTCGCGCTCAACCATCTCGGCGTCACCGGCGGGGCGGAGGCGGCGCTCGCGCTCCGGGAGATGATGCGCCTGCACCTGCTGGCGCGGTCGGAAGCGCGGCAGCTGGCGCTCGACGGCCTGGTCGCGGTGGAGGCCCGCCCCGGCGTCGCCCGCCTGCCCGGCCTGCGCCCCGGCAGCTTCGCGCGCGGGATGGACATCGCGCTGACCTTCGACGCCCAGGCCTGGAATGCCGGCGGGCTGTTCCTGCTGGCCGCGGTGCTGGAACGCTTCCTGGCGCTGCAGGTCTCGGTGAACGGCTTCGTCCGCACCACGGCGCAGCTGCGCGGCCGCGGCGGCACCGCGGCCGCCTGGCCGGCGCGCAGCGGCACGCGGGTGCTGCTGTGAACGGGCCGGACGCGGACCCGCCCGGCGCCGCGGCCACCCCGCCCCAGGCGCCGGCCCCGCCCGCCGGCCGCCGCGCCGCCTCCCCCCTCGATCGGCTGAAGCGGGAGCCGGAGCGCTTCTCCCTCGACCAGGCGGTCGCCGTGCTCGCCCCCGGCCAGGACCCGGTCGGCCTGCCCTACCGCACCCTGCCCCGCCTCGGCGCCCCCGCCGGCGAGGTCGCCCAGATCCGCCCCGAGACCGGCGAGATCGTCGCCCCCACCTTCGGCCTGATCGGCCCGGGCGGCGTGCTGCCCCGCCACTACACCGCCCAGGTCGCCGCCGAGGCCCGCAAGCGCGCCCCGGGCCTGCACGTCTTCCTCGACATGCTGGCGCGCCGCCTCACCGGCCTGTTCGTCGCCGCCGGCGCCAAGTACCGCCCCACCCGCAACCCCGATGCGGCGACCCGCGCGCTGGCCGCCGCCACCGGCCTCGGCACGCCGCATCTGGCCGACCGGCTGGGCATGCGGCTGGAAGCCGTGCTGTTCCATGCCGGCCACCTCGCCGCCCGCAGCCGCAGCGCCGAGCGCCTGCGCGGCCTGCTCGGCGAGGAGACCGGCAGCCCCGTCCGCATCGTCGAATTCGCCGGCGGCTGGCTGCGCCTGCCCGCCGCCGAGCAATCCCGCCTGCCGGCGCGCGGCCGCCCGGTGCAGCATGCCAGGCTGGGCCAGGATGCCGCGCTCGGCGCCCAGGTCTGGGACCCCTCCTCGCGCTTCGTCATCCGCCTCGGCCCGCTGACCCTGGCGCAGTTCGAGGCGCTGCTGCCCGGCGCGCCGCTGCATGCGCGGCTGGTGGCGCTGACGCGGCTGCAGGCCGGGCTCGACCAGGATTTCGCCTTCAACCCGGTGCTCGCCGCGGCCGAGGTCCCGGCGCTGCGCCTCGGCGGCCCCGGCGCGAATGGCCAGGGCGGCGGCGGCCGGCTCGGCTGGACCAGCTGGCTGGCCGCCCCCCGCCCCCGCCGCGCCGACGCCGCCGACGCGCTGCTGCGCCCCGCCCCACCCGCTTGAGCCCGAGCCCGCGCCCATGACCACCGCCCAGAGCTGGGACCGCGGCTACCCGGTCGCCGAGCCCTATCCGCCCGCCTGGCACCCCTTCCAGTCGCCCGCGCACCTGGCCGCCATCTGCGCCGTGGCCGGCGTGGCCTGGGATGCCGGCCCGGCGACGCCGCTGCGCATCGCGGAGGTCGCCTGCGGCACCGGCCTCACCGCCTGCCTGCTCGCCGCCGGCAACCCGCACTGGGAGGTGGTGGGGCTGGACTACAACCCCGCCCACATCGCCGAGGGCCGCGCCATCGCCGCCGCGGCCGGGCTGTCCAACATCCGCTTCCTGGAAGCGGACCTGGCGGAGCTGGACGGCGCCGCGCTCGACGCCCTGCCGGAATTCGACCTGGTCACCGCGCATGGCCTGTGGTCCTGGGTCGCCGACCCGGTGCGGGAAGGGCTGCTGCGCCTGCTGCGCCGCCGGCTGGCGCCGGGCGGCCTCGCCATGGTCAGCTACAACGCCATGCCCGGCGCGGCGGGCGGGCTCGGCCTGGCGCGGCTGGTGCGCGGCCAGCTGCTCGCCGCCGGCGGCACCACCGCCGGGCTGGAGGCGGCGCGCGACCTGGCGCGCCGGCTGATCGCGGCCGAGGCCGCGCACCTTCCCCCCAGCGGCTGGCGCGCCGCGCTGCTCGGCGAAGGCGAGAGCGAGGCGCGCGAGGGCTACCTGCTGCACGAATTCCTGACCGAGCACTGGCGCCCCGCCTTCTTCGGCGACGTCGCCTCCGCCATGGCCTCGGCGCGCTGCGACTTCGTCGGCAGCGCCACCATCAGCGAGAACTTCCCGGGCCTGACCCTCTCCCCGCCGCAGCAGGCGATCCGGGCGGCGGCCCCGGACGAGGCGTCGCGCCAGCTGGTCCAGGATCTCTGCGTGCCGCGCGCCTTCCGCCGCGACCTCTTCGTCCGCGGCCTGCGCCGCGTGCCGCGCGAGGCCGCCAGCTCCGCCATCCGCCTGACCGCCGGCACCCATGCCCGGGGCGATGTCAAGCTGGCCACCCAGGCCGGTGAGGCGACCCTGCCGCGCCACCTGCTCGACCCGATCCGCGCGGCGCTGGCGGAAGGCCCGCGCCGCATCGCGGAGCTGCGCGCCCTGCCCGGCTGCGCCGCCCTGACGCCGGAGGAGATGGCGGGCTGGCTGCTGGCCAGCGGCGTCGCCCTGCCCGCCTGGGCCCTGCCGGGCGAGGCGCCGCGCTGGGAAGACGGGCTGCGCGCGGCGCGCCGGCTCAACCAGGTGCTGGCCGCCAGGCTCGCCCCCTTCGGCGTCGGCGCCGGCCAGTTCGGCCTGGCCAGCCCGGTGCTGGGCGGCGCCCTGGCCGTGCCGACGCTGGAGCTGGCGGTGGTCGCGCGGCTCGCCACGCTGCCGGACGGCGCGGCGCCGGCCGAGGTCGCCCGCCTGCTGCCCCCGCCCGGCGTCGCGCCGCCGCCCGAGGCGATGGCCGGGCTGGAAGCCGCAATCGCCACGCTGATGGCCGAGCGCGGCCCGGTCTGGCGCGCCACGGGCCTGGTCTGAGGGCCGGCCCGGCCATGCCCGACCGCGCCGCGCCGAGCCGCACCCGCCCCGCGCGGGCGACGCGCGCGCCCGCCCCGGCGCGCCGCCGCC
>JAIYDD010000015.1 GCA_027487675.1 Acetobacteraceae bacterium
CACCGGAGGGGCGTGGACAATGATCGCACCGGAGGGGCGTGGACAATGATCGCACCGGAGGGGCGTGGACAATGATCGCACCGGAGGAACGCCTCGCCGCCGCCGTCGCGCGGCTGATCCTCGATCCCGCCGCGCCGCCCGCGCGGCACATCGCGGTCGGCGCGGCCTCGCCCATCCCGGCCGCGGCGTGCTGGCTGGTGGCGAAGCGCGGGCATCCGGTGCGGCTCTCCCTGCTGCACAAGCGCAGCGGCAACCCGTTCAGCGAAGGCTCGCGCGAGCTGTTCGACCTGACCGGCCAGGGGCGGATCGACCTGTTCTTCCTGGGCGGCGGGCAGATCGACGGGCAGGCCAACATCAACCTGGTCGGCACCGGCGCCTGGCCCGGCGCGGAAGTGCGCTTCCCCGGCAGCTTCGGCAGCGCCTTCATGTACATCATGACGCCGCGGACCATCCTGTTCCGCGAGGAGCATTCGCCGCGCGTGCTGGTGCCGCGCGTGGACAATGTCTCGGCCGCTGGCGTGTCCCCGCCGGGCGTGTTCCGCCGCGGCACGGCGCAGGCGCTGGTCACCGGGCGCTGCGTGTTCCGCTTCGATGCCGCGCGCGCCCGCTTCGCGCTGGACAGCACGCATCCGGGCGAGAGCGTGGCCAGCATCCGCGCCGCCACCGGCTTCGACTTCGACGCGGCGGATGACGTGCCGCAGACGCCGGACCCGACGGAGCAGGAACTCGCCCTGCTGCGCGGCCCGGTCTGCGACGAGATGCTGGAGACCTATCCCGATTTCTGCGCCCGCGTCTGGGGCCGCGCGGCGGCGGCGTGACGCGCTGCGCGGGGTGACGGGCCACGCGGCGCCAAGTGGCCCGGGGAGAGGCGTTGCCTCCCCCCATACCCCCCACCACCAGGACTGCCGTCCTGGACCGGCGTCAGGAAAAAACGAAAGGGGTTGCAAGGGGCCGCTGCCCCTTGCCGGGGCGCCGGGGCAGAGCCCCGGCCGGAGCGCGAGGCAGCGCCTCGCCCCGCCCCACCCACGCGCCATCACCCGATCAGCTCGAACCGGTCCACATCCACCATCCCGCGATCCGTGATCTTCAAATGCGGGATCACCGGCAGCGCCAGGAAGGCCAGTTGCAGGAAGGGCTCGTCCAGCGTCACGCCGAGCGACCGCGCGGCCGCGCGCAGGCCGGCGAGTTCCACCTGCACCGCCTCGAAGCCCTGCAGACTCATCAGCCCCGCGATGGGCAGCGCGACCTCGGCCAGCACCTTTCCGTCGGCGGCGACGACGAAGCCGCCCTCGATCTCGCCCAGCCGGTTGCAGGCCAGCGCCATGTCGACGTCGTCGGTGCCGACCACCGCGATGTTGTGGTGGTCGTGGCAGACGGTGGACGCGATGGCGCCGCGCCGCAGCCCAAAACCCTTCACGAAGCCGACCGCGCGGTTGCCGTTCACCCCGTGCCGCTCGACCACCGCGATCTTCACCAGGTCGGCGTCCAGGTCGGGGACGGAGGCGCCGTCCCGCGCCGGCAGCGTCGCCGACAGCTTTTGCGTGATGATGCGGCCGGGGATGATGCCGATCACGGGGCTTGGCCCACCCGGCGCGTCGCGGCGGAAATCAGCGGCCGCGACGCGCGGCGCGCGCACGCTGCCGCGCGCGATCGGCGGGATGGTGCGGCGGCGCGCGAAGGCCTCGTCATCCGCCACGACGCCGCCGCAGATCACCAGCCGCGCGCGGCAGGTCTCCAGCGCATCCAGCGCGACGATGTCGGCGCGCCAGCCCGGCGCGATCAGCCCGCGATCCGTCAGCCCGAAGATCCGCGCGGCCGAATGGCTGGCGGCGCGATAGACCGCCAGCGGCTCGGCCCCCAGCGCGATCGCCGTGCGGATCATGTGGTCCAGATGCCCGTGCTCGGCGATGTCGAGCGGGTTGCGGTCATCCGTGCAGAAGGCGAGGAAGGGCGAGTGGCGTTCCGTGATGATCGGCGCCAGCGCGTGCAGGTCGCGTGAGACCGAGCCTTCCCGCACCAGCACCGCCATGCCCTTCGACAGCTTCTCCAGCGCCTCGGCCGCGCTCGTCGCCTCGTGGTCGGTGCGGATGCCGGCGGCCAGGTAGCCGTTCAGTTCCATCCCGCGCAGCAGCGGCGCGTGGCCGTCGATGTGCCGTCCCTGGAAGGCGCGGAGCTTCGCCAGGCACCCCGCGTCGCGGGCCAGCACGCCGGGGTAGTTCATGAACTCCGCCAGCCCGATCACCTTCGGATGGCCCGCCAGCGGCAGCAGGTCGGCCGCTTCCAGCCGCGCGCCGGAGGTCTCCATCGCGGTCGCCGGCACGCAGCTCGACAGCTGCACGCGCAGGTCCATCACCATGCAGCCGGCGGCGTCCAGGAAGTAGCGGATGCCCGCGATTCCCGCGACATTGGCGATCTCGTGCGGGTCGCAGATCGCCGTCGTCACGCCGCGCGGCGTCACGCAGCGGTCGAATTCGAAGGGCGTGACCAGCGAGGATTCGATGTGCAGATGCGTGTCGATGAAGCCCGGCACCAGCACCAGCCCGCCGACGTCGATCTCCCGCCGCCCGCGATAGGTGCCGTGCGTGCCGACGATGCGGTCGGCGCAGATCGCGACGTCGGTCTCGACCAGCGCGCCGGTCACCAGGTCGAAGACCCGGCCGCCCTTCAGCACCAGGTCGGCGGGCGCGGCGCCGCTTCCCTGCTCGATGGCGGCGGCGAGGTCGGCGGCGAGCCTGTCCATGGCGGTTCCCGTTCCGGAACCGGCCGGCACCGCGCCGGCCGGCGGGCCGCAACTTGCCAAGGCCCGTCCGATCCGTCGAGCGCCGCCCGCCGCCCCGCGCCAGGTTCGACAAGCCCGCCCCGCCATGCCATCAGCCCGGCACGCAGCACCGAGGGAGACCCCGCCCATGGACCAACAGGCACCGATCGGCCGCGGCCTCGCGGCCTCCGCCGGCGCCCTCGCGGGCCTCAAGGTGGTGGACCTGACGCGGGTGCTCGGCGGGCCCTACTGCACCATGATCCTCTCCGACCACGGCGCGGAAGTCATCAAGGTCGAGCCCCCGCAGGGCGACGAGGTGCGGGACTGGGGCCCGCCCTTCCTGGATGGCGATGCCAGCTACTTCCTCGGCGTGAACCGCAACAAGCGCAGCCTGGCGCTCGATCTGTCCAAGCCCGAGGGCCGCGCCGTGCTGCTGCGCCTGCTGGAAGGCGCCGACGTGCTGGTGGAGAACTACAAGCCCGGCAGCATGGAGAAATGGGGCATCGGCTACGACGTGCTGTCGCAGCGCTTCCCGGGGCTGGTGCATTGCCGCGTCTCCGGCTTCGGCGCGGACGGGCCGCTCGGCGGGCTGCCGGGCTATGACGCGGTGCTGCAGGGCATGGTCGGGCTGATGTCCATCAACGGGCCGGAGGGCCCGCTGCGCATGGGCACGCCGGTGGTCGATCTCGCGACCGGGCTTTATTCCTGCATCGGCATCCTGATGGCGCTGCAGGAACGCGCGCGCAGCGGGCAGGGCCAGTTCCTGGACATGACGCTGCATGATTGCGGCATGGCGCTGCTGCATCCGCAGGCGGCCAATTTCTTCCTCAACGGCAACCGCCCGCGCGCCACCGGCAACCCGCATCCGAACATCAGCCCCTATTCCAAGTATCCGACCGGCACCTGCGAGATCTTCGTCGCCGTCGGCAACGACCCGACCTTCAAGCGGTTCTGCGATTTCCTCGGCCTGTCGGAGCTGCCGGGCGATCCGCGCTTCCTGACCAATGCGGCTCGCGTGCAGAACCGGGTGGCGCTGGACGCGATCCTGGGCGAGCGGCTGGCGGCCGAGGACGGGCATGTGCTGACCGACCGCCTGCTGCGCGCCGGCGTCCCGGCGGGCCCGGTGCTGCATGTGGACGAGGCGATGGCTGCCTCCCACACGGCGCATCGCGGCATGGTGGCGGAGATCGGGGAGTTCCGGGCCCTCGGCACGCCGATCAAGATGAGCCGGACCCCCGGCGGGGCACGGGCCGCCCCGCCGCGCTTCAACGAGCATGGCGCGGAGATCCTGGCGCGCCACGGCTACACGGAGGCCGAGATCGCGGCGCTGGAGGAGGCGGGGGTGGTGGTGACGCGGCGGCGCTGATTGATCCGCGTCATCGCGCCGAAGGCGCGTGGGGCGCCTGGTTCGCCGCAGGCGCGTGGGCTGCCTGATCCGCCGCGGGGCAGGACCGGCGGTGCCGGCATGGCGCTTCGGGCAGGGCAGTGCCTTGGCGGCGATGCCCCCCTCACCCCGACCCTCTCCCCCCTGCGGGTGGAGAGGGGGTGCCGGGGCGCCAGGCGACGCGGAGGGTGAGGCAACCCGCCTGACGCCGGGGCCCCGCACCCGGCAGCGCGACGCGCCCGGCGGCACCGGTCTTCGCCTTGCAACCCCGCCCCCGCGCGCGCATCTTCCGGCCATGGCATGGGACAGGCGACGGGCGGTCGGGCGTTGATGGAGCAGCAGGGCGGCGACGGCCGCCGCATCACGATCCACGCGCCCGAGGATTTCGCGGGCATGCGGCGGGCCGGAAGGCTGGCGGCCGAGACGCTCGACATGATCACCCAGCATGTCCGCCCCGGCGTCACCACCGAGGAGATCGACGACATCATCCACGCCCATGTGGTCGGGCGCGGCGCGGTGCCGGCCACCCTCGGCTACCGCGGCTACACCAAGTCGTCCTGCACCTCGGTCAACCACGTGGTCTGCCACGGCATCCCGGGCGAGCGCGTGCTGGCCGATGGCGACATCCTCAACATCGACGTCACCGTGATCCTGGATGGCTGGCACGGCGACACCAGCCGCATGTACGTCGCCGGCACCGCCAACACCAAGGCGCGGCTGCTGATGGACGTGACCTACGAGGCGATGATGCGCGGCATCGCCGCGATCCGCCCCGGCGCCACGCTCGGCGATGTCGGCCACGCCATCCAGGCGCTGGTGGAACGCCAGCGCTTCTCGGTGGTGCGGGACTTCTGCGGCCACGGCATCGGCCGCAAGTTCCATGAACCGCCGAACGTGCTGCATTTCGGCCGCCCCGGCGAAGGGCCCGTGCTCAAGCCGGGGATGTTCTTCACCGTGGAGCCGATGGTGAATGCCGGCCGGCCGGAGGTGAAGATCCTGGACGATGGCTGGACCGCGGTGACACGCGACCGCAGCCTCTCGGCGCAGTTCGAGCACATGGTGGGCGTCACCGAGACGGGGGTGGAGATCTTCACCATCTCCCCCGCCGGCCTGCACAAGCCGCCCTACGGGGGCTGATCCGGCGGCAGTCTTCCGGCCGCGGCGCGGCGGGGGCGTGGCGGTTGACCCTGCACTCATGGGCGCATATGTGAATGTGCAGCACATGCACATCCAGGTTGTGCCGATGACCCTTGCCCCGCTGCTCGCCGCCCCCCTCCCCGTGCAGGTCCACGCCGTCGCGGCGCTGGGTGCCCTCCTCGTCGGGCTGGCGCAGCTCGCCGGCCGCAAGGGCCGCATGGCGCACCGGGTCCTCGGCTGGGCCTGGGTCGCGCTGATGGCGACGGTCGCGCTCACCGCGCTGGGCATCACCGGCGCCAGCGGGCGGTATGCCTGGATCCACCTGATGGTGCCGCTGGTGCTCACGCTGCTGCCGCTCGCCGTGCTGAGGGCGCGGCGGCACCAGGTGCCGCACCACCGCAACCTGATGCTCGGCCTGTTCCTGGGCGCGCTGGTCATCACCGGCGCCTTCACCCTGCTGCCCGGGCGCATCATGGGGGCCGTCGCCTTCGGCTGGTGATGCGCTGTTCCTCACCAGAAGGTTGAACATTGCCCCCGCGCCGTGCAGGGTTTTGGCGAGGACGGGACGTGAACATGGCCCGCAAGCCGCAATTCGCCGAGGCGCATGTCCTGCTGCCCGGCCTGCCCGACGCCCTGGCGAGCGAGGCCGCGCCCGGCCATCTCGGCCATCGCGAACGCCTGCGCCAGAAGCTGCTGACCGCGGGGCCGGAGGCGCTGGCCGATTACGAGCTGCTCGAACTGCTGCTGTTCTTCGCCATCCTGCGCCAGGACACCAAGCCGGTGGCGCGCGCGCTGGTCGCGCGCTTCGGCAGCTTCGCCAATGTGCTGGCCGCCCCGGCGGCGGAACTGCGCGAGGTGAAGGGCGTGGGGGATGCCGCCATCGCCGTCATCAAGGCCGCGCAGGCCGCCGGGCTGCGCATGCTGCGCGCCGAGGTGCGCGACCAGCCGGTGCTGAACAACTGGGACCGGCTGCTGGCCTACCTGACCGCCGTGATGGCGCGCGAGCCGATCGAGCAGTTCCGCATCCTGTTCCTCGACACCAGGAACCGCCTGATCGCCGACGAGGCGCAGGCCCGCGGCACGGTCAACCACACGCCGGTCTATCCGCGGGAAGTGGTGAAGCGCTGCCTGGAGCTCGGCGCCACCGCGCTGATCCTGGTGCACAACCACCCGAGCGGCGACCCGACGCCCTCGCGCGCCGATGTCGAGATGACGGCCGAGGTGAAGGCGGCCGCCGCCGTGCTGGGCATCCTGCTGCACGACCACCTGATCATCGGCAATGGCCGGCACGTGTCCTTCCGGCGCGAGGGGCTGCTGTAACGCCGGCGGCCTGCGCAGGATGCAAAAGTAAACAAACTGGAAAGACCAGGGCGCCCGCCCGCCGGTTGACCGCCCCGGCCGCCGCACTCAGCCTTCGCGCCGCGCCTGGCCAGGCAGAAGGGGCTTCGACATGTCCGCCACCACCGGCAACGACACCCTGCCCGGCAGCCCGGCCGACGACACCCTGGAAGGCCTGGCCGGCGACGACCTGCTCTCCGGCGGCGCGGGCAACGACCTGCTGCGCGGCGAGGCCGGCTTCGACACGCTGGACGGCGAGGCCGGGCGGGACACGCTCGAGGGCGGCGACGACGACGACCTGCTGCGCATCGCCGGCGACATCTCCGGCGAGCGCTTCGACGGCGGTTCGGGCAACGACACGCTGGCCAATCTCGGCGGGTTCGTCGTGATGTCCTCCTCCACCGCCTTCGCCGGGATCGAGCGGCTGGACATGGCCGGCTGGGGCCTGTCGGGCACCGCGGGCCAGGACCGGATGGACTTCCGCGGCATCGGCACCATCCTCAACGCCGCCTTCGTGGATGGCGGGGAAGGCCGCGACACGCTGATCGGCACGCCGACCGCCGACCGCCTCTCGGGCGGGGCGGGGAACGACAGCCTGCGCGGCGGCGCCGGCGACGACACGCTGTCGGGCGATGCCGGCGCCGACACCGTGGTGGGCGGCGCCGGCCAGGACCGGCTGCAGGCCGCGGGCGACATCACCGCCGATCATTTCAGCGGCAGCAGCGGCCAGGACACGCTCGCCAATCTCGGCGGCAACCTCTTCGTCTCCACCGGCACGCGCTTCGACACGATCGAGGTGCTGGACGCCGCCGGCTGGGGCATCTTCGGCACCGCCGGCGACGACCTGATGGACTTCTCCGGCATCGGCCGGCTGGCCAACGCCCCCTTCGTCTTCGGCGACGAGGGCGACGACACGCTGCTCGGCACCGCCGACCCCGCCGGCGAGGTGATGGGCGGCGGCGGCGGCGCCGACAGCATCGCGGGCCATGCCGGCAACGACACGCTGGACGGCCATGCCGGGCCGGACACCGTCGATGGCGGCGCCGGCAACGACCGCATCGAGGTCTCGGGCGACATCGGCGGCGACATGCTGCTGGGCGGCGACGGCTTCGACACCGCGCGCCACACCGGCGGCGGGCTCGTCGTCTCCTCCGGCACCGTCTTCGCCGGCATCGAGCTGCTGGACCTGGCCGGCTGGGGCGTCTTCGGCACCGCCGGCGCCGATGCGATCGACCTGTCGGGCCTCGGCCGCATCCTCAACCTCGCCTTCCTCGACGCGGGGGATGGCGACGACACCATCCTCGGCACCGCCCATGCGCTGGGCGAGGCGCTGTCCGGCGGCGCCGACGACGACAGCATCGCCGGCGGCGGCGGCAACGACACGCTGGATGGCGGGGCGGGCGCCGACACGGTGGATGGCGGCGACGGCAACGACCGGCTGCTGCTGGCCGGCGACGTCACCGGGGACCGCTTCCTCGGCGGCGACGGGCTCGACACCGCCTTCCACACCGGCGGCGGCCTTTTCGTCTCCGGCGGCACCGTCTTCGACGGCGTCGAGCGGCTGGACATGGCCGGCTGGGGCATCTTCGGCACCCAAGGCGACGACCTGATGGCCCTCGACCCCCTGCACCGGATCGACAACCAGGCCGGCATCTTCGGCGGCGACGGCAACGACACCATCCGCGGCACCCACCACGCCGATGGCGAGGCCGTCTGGGGCGGCAACGACGACGACGAGCTGGCCGGCAACGGCGGCGACGACACGCTGAACGGCGAGGCCGGGGCCGACACGCTGTTCGGCGGCACCGGCGACGACGTGCTGTTCTTCGGCGGCATCGCCGACCGCGATGCCTTCCTGGGCGGCGCCGGCAACGACACCGTGCTGCATGGCGGCGGCGGGGTGGTGATGGGCAGCCTCACGCGGTTCTCGGGCATCGAGCTGCTCGACATGGGCGGCTGGCAGATCGAGGGCACCGGCGGCGACGACCTGCTGAACTTCCGCAACCTGGGGCGCATCGCCAACGCCGCGGGCATCACCGGCGGCCACGGCGCCGATACGCTGTTCGGCACCGCCGACGCGGATGGCGAGGCGCTGGCCGGCGGCACCGGCAACGACAGCATCGCCGGCGCCGCCGGCGACGACACGCTGGCCGGCGACCTCGACGACGACACCGTCTCGGGCGGCGACGGCGACGACCTGCTGCTGCTGGCGGGCGTCGCCACCGGCGACGTGCTGATCGGCGGCCCCGGCAACGACACCGTGCTGCACACCGGCGGCGGGCTGATCCTGGGCAGCGGCACCAGGTTCTCCGGGATCGAGAGGCTGGACATGGCGGGCTGGGCCATCGACGGCACCGGCGGCGACGACCGGCTGGATCTCAGCCCGGTCGGCGTCCTGGCCAATGCCGCGCGCGTCTCGGGCGGCGGCGGCAACGACACCATGCTGGCGGCCGACGGGGGCCACGCCATGGCCGGCGGCTTCGGCGACGACGACCTGTCCGGCAGCAACGCGGCCGATTTGCTGTCCGGCGAGGCGGGCGCGGACAGTCTCTCCGGCCGCGGCGGCGACGACACGCTGGACGGCGGCGGCGACGACGACCGGTTGCGCGGCGGCGCAGGCGCCGACAGCCTGTCCGGCGGCGACGGCTTCGACTACGCCCTCTACGGCGGCGCCGCTTCGCCCGTGCACGCCGACCTGGTCGCCGGCGGCAGCGCGGGCGAGGCCGCCGGCGATGCCTTCCTCGGCGTCGAGGGCCTGGGCGGCAGCGACTTCGCGGACATCCTCGCCGGCGACGGCGTCGCGAATGCGATCCGTGGCCGCGGCGGCGACGACCGCCTGGACGGGCGGGCCGGCGACGACACCCTGGTCGGCGGGGCCGGCGCCGACACGCTCGCCGGCGGCGATGGCGCCGACCGCTTCTTCTACGACGATGCCGGACACTCCGCGCTGGCGGCGCCGGACGTGCTGCTGGGCGTGGTGCAGGGGGAGGACCTGGTCGACCTCTCGGCCATCGATGCCGATGCCGACGCGCTGAACGGCGACCAGGCCTTCGCCTATGTGGGCGCCGCCGCCTTCACCGGGTTCGGCCAGCTGCGGCTGGAAGCGCTGGGCGGCGATGCCTGGCGCGCCACGGCCCACACCGCAGCCGGCGACCTGGTGATCGAGCTGCACGGCCTGGCCGCCGCCGATTCCTCGCTGTTCCTGCTGTGACCCGCGGCGCGCGCGGCCGTTGACGCTGGCGCCCGCCACCCCTCATCTTCGGGCAGCGATGCGCCGCCTGGCCCCCCTCGTCCTGCTCTCCTGCCTGGTCCCGGTGGCCGCCCTGGGCCAGGCGGGCGCGCCGGGCGCCTTCCCGCCCCTGCCGACCGCCAAGCCGCCGCCGCTGGCCGCCGCGGTGCCGGCGGCACCGGGCAAGCCGGGGGCCCCGGCGCCATCGGCCCCCAGCGGGCGGATGGTCTCCTCCGGCACCGGGTTCGTGGTGGCGCCGGGGCGGGCGATGACCAACGCGCATGTCGTGCAGGATTGCCGGGGCCTGCGCATCCGCGCGCCCGGCGGGGCGGAGCTGCCGGCGCGGGTGCTCGCCTCCGACCGCCAGCGCGACCTGGCGCTGCTGGAGGTGACCGGCGAGGCCGGGCCGGCGCTGGCCTTCCGGCGCGACCCGAATGTCCGCCGCGGCGAGACGGTGGTGACCTATGGCTTCCCGCTCGCCGGGCTGCTGTCCTCCGGCCCGACGCTGACCACGGGCGAGATCTCGGCGCTCGCCGGGCTCGGCGACGACCAGCGGCAGTACCAGATCAGCGCGCCGGTGCAGCCGGGCAATTCGGGCGGGCCGCTGCTGGATTCGGGCGGCAACGTGGTGGGCGTCATCGTCTCGAAGCTCAACGCGCAGCGCGTGGCGCAGCGCACCGGCGACATCCCGCAGAACGTGAACTTCGCGGTGAAGGGGTCCGAGGCGCTGGCCTTCCTGCGCGGCAACGGCGTGCAGCCCCGGCTGGCCGACGGGCAGGGGCGCAGCGCGGCCGAGGTGGGGGAGATCGCGCATCCCTCCACCCTGTTCATCCGCTGCCTGGGGTGAGTTGCGGCGGGCGTCCCGCCCGCATGGCAGCCGAGGCGACCCGGGCCGCCAGGCGCCGGCGCCCGGATCCGCCGGCGTGGCGCGCCGCCTGCCGCCGCGCGCGGGGCCGGGCCGGCGCCGCCGGGGGCCTCATATGGCCGGCGGCGCCCGGTGGCCCATGCGGCCGGCGGAGCCGGCCGAGCCGCCGCCGCCCGTGCGGCGAAGCCAGGCCGCCGGAGGCGGTGCCGGCGACCGAGGCGCGGGAGAGGTGATGCGAAGGGTGGCTGAAGGCCGCCCTTCGAATCAGCCGTCCAGGTTGCTCGCCACCTTCGGCCGCGCCACCGCGTTCCAGGCGTTGCGGATCGCCTCGCTGACGCCGATCGGGTCGGGCACGCCGCGCAGCACGTGGCTTTCCTCCGTCCGCCCCTCGGTCGCCTTGACGATGACGTCGCCGATGCCGAGCAGCCGGTGCCACAGCGCCTGCTTCGAGACGACGTCGCGGATGCGGAAGATCTCGATGTCGTCGCTGGTCTTGGTCCAGAAGCCCTGGGCGATGACGATGCGCTCGGTGGTCAGGCGGATGCGCTGGCGGCCGAGGAAGGGCAGGCCGAGCAGCAGGATCGCGACCGTGCCGCGGACCAGGCCGTAGGACCGCTTCGTCTCGCGCGTCTCGAGCAGGATGGTTTCGGTCATCGGGGCCTCCGCGCGGCAAGCCGCGGGGGCGAAGGTGGCGGGGCCGGGCGGCGGCTGCAAGCGGGCCTCGGGCCGGCCCGAGGCCCGCCGGGCGCGGCGCGGGTCGCGGCCTGGGCTGCCGCGACGCCGCATGGTTCACGCCGCCCCGCAATCCGCCCCGCGCCGGTCATGCTCCAGGCCGAGCCATGCGGCCAGCAGCGCCGTCACCGCCTCCGGCGTCTCCATCGGCGGCAGGTGGCCGGCGGCGGGGATCACCGCCAGCCGCGCGCCCGGGATGCCGGCCGCCATCTCCTCCGCCCGGTCGGGGGGGGTCAGCGCATCCGCCTCTCCCACCGCGACCAGCGTCGGCACGGCGATCCGCGCGAGGTCCGGGCGGCTGTCCGGGCGGTGCATGATGGCGCGCTGCTGGCGGTGGAAGGCCGGCCGGCCGACGCGCTCGGCCATCGCGATCACCTCCGGCCCCAGCGGGCCGGCGATGCGCCCGGGATGCAGCAGCTGCGGCAGCAGCCGCGGCGTCACGCCACGGAACATCCCTGATTCGGACAGGCTCAGCAGCGCCCGGCGCCGGCGCAGCTGCTCGGGCGTGTCCGGCCGCGCGGAGGTGTCCATCAGCGCCAGCCGCGACACCCGCTGCGGCGCGCGGCGCAGCATCTCGAAGGCGACGTAGCCGCCCATGGACAGGCCGCAGACCGCGGCCGGCGCCGCATCCGGCAGCAGCGCCAGCGCGCGGTCGGCCATGGCGCCGAGCCTGTCGTCATGCGTCAGGTCGGCCACCACGCAGCGGATGCGCGGCGACAGCGCCTCCACCTGGTCGCGGAACAGCCGCGCATCGCAGAGCAGGCCGGGCAGGAAGAGCAGGGTCTCGGCGGTCACGGGCGCAGCTTGCGGCGGGGCGATGCGGGGCGGCAACCCGCGCGGGTTGCTTTTTCCCCGCCCCGGGCGCATATGCCGGCGGCAGGCAAAGGGCGCGTGCCTCGTGCTGCCCCTTTGGCCGGTCCCCGGCCGGGGCGGTCACCTGCCGCGACACGGCTTCGTCCGACACCCGGCGGCACACCGCCAGAGGATGGCGGGGTTCCTCCTCCCGGCACGCATCGACCGGCCCGCAGGGGCAGGCCTCGCGCGGATCGGGGCGAATGGCGCGGCCCGGCAGGGCCTTGTGCGGTCCGGTCGGGCACCGCCCGGCCGGCCAGGCTGCGGGATGATCGCGGCCGGGGCAGCCCGGCGCATCGCCCACCGACGCCCGCCCCCGGCAGGGCGGTCGGGCATGGAACGGCTCCGGGAATGACAGCTTGTGGCGCAGGGATGCAGGGCGCCACGCAACGGCGAACCTCACATCCGGGACACCATGCCCGAGGCGACAGAGACACAGGCACCTTGACCGACCCCAGCGACGCGACCGCCCCGCGCGCGGCAGACACCGAAGCCGCCGCCCCGAACCCCGACCATGCCGCCGTGCCCGACCCGGCCGCCGTGGCGCCCGGCCCCGCCGGGGTCCGCGACGAAGCCGAGGCCGCGTCGGGGCGCCCCGATGCCGAGGTGCCGGCGGCCGCAACCGCGGCGCCGGTGGCGCGCGACGACGCCGGCCCCGGGCGCGGCGACGCCGTGACGCCCATGCCCCCGGCCGCCGCGCCGGTGGCGCCGCATGACGGCGACCTCGACGGGGACGCGGACGACGACGACCGGGACGACGACGACGGGGACGGCGACGACGCGGACGACGACGACGCGGACGACGACGACGACGACGACGACGACGAGCAGGACGAGGACGACGACCGCGGCAGGGATGGCGACACCGCGGCGGACGACGCCTCCGACGAGGACGAGGTCGGCCCGACCGAGGAGGACGAGGCGCTGGCCGAGGCCGCCGCCAAGACCACCTTCGCCGATCTCGGCCTGTCGGAGCCGATCCTGCGGGCGGTGACGGAATCGGGCTATCTCTACCCGACGCCGATCCAGGAACAGGCGATCCCGATCGTCCTGATGGGCCGCGACGTGATGGGCGTGGCGCAGACCGGCACCGGCAAGACCGCCGGCTTCACCCTGCCGATGCTCGACATCCTGGCCGGGTCGCGGGCCAAGGCGCGCATGCCGCGGTCCTTGATCCTGGAGCCGACGCGCGAACTCGCCCTGCAGGTGGCCGAGCAGTTCGTGAAGTACGGCAAGCACCTGAACCTGAACCACGCGCTGCTGATCGGCGGCGAGAGCATGAACGACCAGCGCGACGTGCTCGACAAGGGCGTGGACGTGCTGATCGCGACGCCGGGCCGGCTGCTCGACCTGTTCGACCGCGGCCGCATCCTGCTGGCGGATTGCAAGGTGCTCGTCATCGACGAGGCCGACCGCATGCTCGACATGGGCTTCATCCCGGATGTCGAGAAGATCGTCTCCTTCCTGCCGAAGATGCGGCAGACGCTGTTCTTCTCGGCGACCATGGCGCCCGAGATCAAGCGCCTGGCGGATGCCTTCCTGCAGAACCCGAAGGAGATCAGCGTCAGCCGGCCCGCGACGGTGGCCACCACCATCACCGCCGGCCTGGTCTGGGTGCGCGAGCACGACAAGCGGGAAGGCCTGCGCCGGATGCTGCGGAAGGAGCAGGTGCAGAACGCGCTGATCTTCTGCAACCGCAAGGTCGACGTGAACATCCTCTACAAGTCGCTCAAGAAGCATGGCTTCTCGGTGGGCGAGCTGCATGGCGACATGGACCAGTCGATGCGCTTCGCCACGCTCAACCGCTTCAAGGCGGGCGACATCAAGCTGCTCGTGTGCTCGGACGTCGCGGCGCGCGGGCTCGACATCGGCGGGCTGTCGCACGTGTTCAACTTCGACGTGCCCTTCCACGCCGAGGACTACGTCCACCGCATCGGCCGCACCGGCCGCGCGGGGCGCGAGGGCCATGCCTACACGCTGTCCGCGCCCGAGGATGCGCGGTCCCTCGCCGCGATCGAGAAGCTGACCGGCACGCCGATCCCGCGCATGGAGATCGAGGGCCTCGACCCCGTGACGCCCGAGGAGATCGCGGAGGGTGCGAAGGCGCGCCGCGGCCGCGGCGGGCCGATGCGCGGCGGGGATCGCGGCCGCGCGCGCGGCGGGGATCGCGGCGCGGATCGCGACCGCGGCGGCGATCGCGGGCGCCGCGACGGCCGGCGCGACGACGCGCCGCGCGAGGACCGGGCCCGCGAGGACCGGCCGCGCGAGGCTCGCGAGGGCCGGCGCGACGAGGCCCCCCGGCGCGAGGAGCGCGGCGGCGAAGGCCGCCGGCACGACCGGCCGCGCGACGATCGCCCCCGCGACGACCGGCCGCGCGAGGACAGGCCGCGCGACGATCGCCCCCGGGACGAAAGGCCGCGCGACGACAGGCCGCGCGACAATCGCCCCCGGGACGAAAGGCCGCGCGACGACAGGCCGCGCGACGATCGCCCGCGGGACGACCGCGCGGCGGAGGGCCGGCGCGACGAGCGCGGCCGCGACGACCGCCGCCCGCGGCGTGACGACGGCCCCCGGCGTGACGAGGGCCCGCGCCGCGAGGATCGCGACCACCGCCGCGACCGCGACCGCCGCGACGACCGCGACATGGGGCCGCCGGTGCGCGGCTTCGGCGATGCGGTGCCGGCCTTCATGACGATCGCCATCCCCCGCCCGGGCCGCGACACGCCGCCGGGGCCGGAGACGGACGCCGAAGCGGCCTGAGCCTTGGCAGGGTCGGGGACGGCTGCGGCGCGGCAGGCGGGGACGGGGCGGCGGCCTTGGCGGGCGACGGTGCCTGCCTCACCTGACCGCTCGCCCATCAGACCCCCCCCTCACCCTGCCCTCTTCCGCCTGCGGGGGGAGAGGGTTCCGGGGCGAGGGCGGGGCGGAAGACCCGCCACGCCGGCGTTCCGGGGTGGCCGGGTCCGCAAGCACGGCCTACATATCGGGCGTCACGGGGTCTCGGCGCCGCGGCGGCGCGCGCCGCCGTGCAACGTCGCCGGCCACCGCATCGAACACCCCGGAACCAAGCCGAGGAGACCCCCCATGAACGTCGTCTCGCCCGTCACCGCCGAGGCCGCCAAGAAGTCGTCCCTGCCGCCCTTCAAGTGGGACGACCCGCTGCTGCTCGACGAGGCGCTGACCGAGGACGAGCGGATGATCCGCGACGCCGCCCGCGCCTTCTGCCAGGAGAAGCTGCAGCCGCGCGTGCTGATGGCCTTCCGCAACGAGACCTTCGACCGCGAGATCATGAACGAGTTCGGGGAGATGGGCTTCCTCGGCGCCACCCTCGAAGGCCATGGCTGCGCCGGCGTCTCCTACGTCTCCTACGGGCTGATGGCGCGGGAAGTCGAACGCGTCGACAGCGGCTACCGCAGCGCCTTCTCCGTGCAGTCCAGCCTGGTGATGTTCCCGATCCACGCCTACGGGTCCGAGGCGCAGAAGCAGAAGTTCCTGCCGAAGCTGCGCACCGGCGAATGGGTCGGCTGCTTCGGCCTGACCGAGCCCGACGCCGGGTCCGACCCCGCCGGCATGCGCACCCGCGCCCGCAAGGTGGATGGCGGCTACCTGGTCTCCGGCTCCAAGACCTGGATCACCAACTCCCCGATCGCCGACGTCGCCGTGGTCTGGGCGAAGGACGACGAGGGCGTGCTGCGCGGCTTCATCCTGGAACGCGGCATGAAGGGGCTCACCTTCCCGAAGATCGAGGGCAAGTTCTCGCTCCGCGCCTCGGTCACCGGCATGATCATGATGGACGAGGTGTTCGTCCCCGAGGAAAACCGGCTGCCGCTGGTGAAGTCCCTCGCCGCGCCCTTCTCCTGCCTCAACCGCGCGCGCTACGGCATCGCCTGGGGCGCCATGGGCGC
>JAIYDD010000135.1 GCA_027487675.1 Acetobacteraceae bacterium
CAGGAAACTGAGTTTCCTGGACCTTCCCCAAATTTAACGGGATATATCAATAACTAAGGGGAGGTGCAGGAACATCAGGTTCCTGCCGGGGTGCTCGAGGGGCGGAGCCCCTCGACCTTTCCCTTTGCTTCCCAAGGCGAATTTCCGCAGCCTACTAATCGACGATGCCCGGCCGCGCGCCAGCCTGGTGTTCGCGGAGCACCGCGCCGGTGGTGGCATCGACTTCGCGCAGCAGCACGCCATAGCCCCAGAGATCGGCCAGGTGCTGCAGCACGCGGCGCGCGTCCTCGGCTTCCAGCAGCTGTCGGTCGAGCACGCGGTGGTGCACCACCAGGCGGCGATCGCCCGCCAAGTCCACGTCCTCCACCTGGATGTCGGGGTCCTGGCGGCCGATGTCGTATTGGCGGGCCAGCGCGCGGCGCAGCCGGCGATAGCCGCGCTCGTCGTGGATGGAGGCCACCGCGATCTCGTCCTCGGCGTCGTCGTCGGCCAGGTGGAACAGGCGGAGCTGGCGCATCAGTCGGGGCGAAAGGTACTGGGCGATGAAGCTCTCGTCGCGATGGTTGGCCAAGGCATCGCGCAGCACGGCCTCCGGGTCGCCGCGACCGGCGATGTCGGGGAACCAGTCGCGGTCCTCCTCGTCCGGGGCGGTGGCGATGCGGGCGATGTCCTGCATCATCGCGTAGCCAAGCGCATAGGGGTTGATGCCGCCATAGCGGCGATCGTCGAAGTCGGGCTGGAACACCACGTTGGTGTGGCTGTGCAGGAATTCGAGGTAGTGGCCGTCCGACAGCCGGCCCTGTTCGTGCAGCCGGGTCATGATGCGGTGGTGCACCCAGGTGGCGCAGCCTTCGTTCATCACCTTGGTCTGCCGCTGCGGGTAGAAATACTGCTCGACGTGCCGGACGATGCGCAGGATCTCGCGCTGCCAGGGCTTCAGGCGCGGAGCGGATTTCTCCAGGAAATAGAGGATGTTCTCCTGCGGCAGTTGCAGCAGCGCCTTGCGGCGCGCCTCGTCCGCCTTGGCGAGCGGGATGCCGCGGCCGGCGGGCAGCGTGCGCCAGAGGTCGTTGTAGATCTGCTCCTCGTGCTGGCGGCGTTCGCGTTCGCGCTTCTCCTCGCTGGCGAGGTCCGCCATGCGGCGGCGCGGCACGCGGAAGACGCCGTGGGTCGAGAGCGCATGCGCGGCGTCCAGCACGCGTTCGACGGCGGCTTCGCCATAGCGTTCCTCGCAGCGCAGGACGTAGCTGCGCGCGAAGTCCAGGTAGTCCAGGATGCCGCGCGCATCCGTCCATTCCAGGAACAGGTGGTTGTTGCGGAAGAAGTGGTTGTGGCCGAAGGCGGCGTGGGCGATGACCAGCGCCTGCATCGTCGCGGTGTTCTCCTCCATCACGTAGCAGAGGCAGGGGGAGGAGTTGATGACGATCTCGTACGCCAGGCCCTGCATGCCCTTTCGGTACAGCATCTCATGCCTGGCAAAACGCTTGCCGAAGGACCAGTGGCGGTACAGCACGGGCATGCCGTTGGCGGCGTAGGCATCGAGCATCTGCTCGGCGCTGATGACCTCGATGCGGGTGGGGTAGAGCGTCAGGCCGAGTTCCGCTGTCGCGATGCCCTCGCAGGCATCGTGGATGCGGCGCAGCGTGTCGAAATCCCAGTCGGCGCCGGGGAAGAGCAGGCCGGTCACGGCTTCGCGGCCTCCGTCGCGCCCTTGCGGAACAGGTCGCGGAAGACGGGGTAGATGTCCTTGCGGTGACGCACCTTGCGCATCGCCAGCGTGTGGCCCGCGCCGCGCAGCGTGCCATAGGTGCGCCACAGCTCCGTCTCCCGCGGCATGAAGCCGATCGGGTTGCCCTCCTCCTCCCGCCCCACTTCGAGATAGGCGAAGTACTGGCAGGCCGGCAGGACCCTGGTGGTGAGAAGCTCGGCGGTGCGCGGGTTGTCGGCGGTGGTGTTGTCGCCGTCCGAGGCCTGGGCGACGTAGATGTTCCAATCCGCCGGGTTGAAGCGCGCCTCCATCACCTTGACCATCTCGACGAAGGCGGTGGAGACGACGGTGCCGCCGGTCTCCGGGCTGCGGAAGAAGGTGTCCTCGTCCACTTCCTTGGCTTCGTGCGTGTGGCGGATGAAGACCACTTCCACGTGCCGGTAGCGGCGCTTCAGGAAGACGTGCAGCAGCAGGTAGAAGCGCTTGGCGAGATCCTTCATGCCTTCGGTCATCGAGCCCGAGACATCCATCAGGCAGAACATCACCGCCTGCGCGATCGGGCGCGGCGCGGGTTCGAACTGGCGGTAGCGGACATCGATGGGGTCGATGTAGGGGATGCGCAGCGCGCGGTGGCGGAGTGACGAGAGGCGCGCGCGCAGGGCTTCGGCGCGCGTCGTATCCTGGTCCTGCTCGGCCTCCCGCAGTTCCTCTTCCAGCGCGGCGATGTCGTCGGGCTTCGGGCGGCGCAGGGCGATGCGGCGGGACATGGCGTTGCGCATGGTGCGGCCGAGCGCCAGGTTCGCGGGCGAGCCCTGGTTGGCGTAGCCGGCGCGGCGGACGCCGCTGGCATCGCCCTGCACCACGCGCTTCTTCGCAAGCTCCGGCAGTTCCAGGTCCTCAAGGAACAGGTCGAGGAATTCTTCCTGGGTGAGCGCGAAGCGGAAGGCGTCCTCCCCCTCCCCGTCCGGGCTGCCTTCGTTGCCGCCGCCACCGCGGCCGCCGCGCGGGCGCTGGATGCGGTCGCCTTCCAGGTAGTCCTTGTTGCCCGGCAGCACATGGTCGCGCGTGCCACCGGCGCCGCGGCGGAAATGCGGCTCCCGCACCCCCGTCGAGGGGATCGTGATCTCCCCGCCGCGGTCGAGATCCTTCAGCCCCCGCTCCGCCGCGCTGTTGCGCACGGCGTCGCGGACCATGTCCTTCGCGCGGCGGAGGAAGCGTTGCCGGTTCGCGAGGCTTTTGCCGCCCGGGTTGAGGCGGCGGTCGACGATCTGCATCAGCTGGACTGCTTGACCCGCATGTACCATTCGACAAGGCGGCGGACCTGGCGTTCCGTGTAGCCGCGGGAGGTCATGCGGCGGACGAATTCGTCATGCTTGCGCTCGGTGTCGCCATCCTTCTTGGAGCCGAAGCTGATGACCGGCAGCAGTTCCTCGACCTGGCTGAACATCCGCTTCTCGATCACTTCGCGGATCTTCTCGTAGCTGGTCCAGTTGGGATTGCGGCCGGAATTCAGCGCGCGCTGGCGGAGCGAGAACTTCACCACCTCGTTGCGGAAATCCTTCGGGTTGGCGATGCCCGCGGGCTTCTCGATCTTGGTCAGCTCCTGGTTCAGGGCTTCGCGGTTCATCAGCTGGCCGGTGTCGGGGTCCTTGTAGTCCACATCCTCGATCCAGGCATCGGCGTAGCTGACATAGCGGTCGAACAGGTTCTGGCCGTAGTCGTGGTAGCTTTCCAGATATGCCTTCTGGATCTCGTGGCCGATGAATTCCGCGTAGCGCGGCGCGAGCTCGCCCTTGATGAATTCCAGGTAGCGCTTCTCGGTGTCGTCGCCGAACTGCTCGCGGCGGATGGATTGTTCCAGCACATACATCAGGTGCACGGGATCGGCCGCGATCTCCGTGGTGTCATGGTTGAAGGTGGCGGCGAGCACCTTGAAGGCGAAGCGCGTCGAGATCCCGTCCATGCCTTCGTCGGTGCCGGCGGCGTCGCGGTATTCCTGCAGGCTCCGCGCGCGCGGGTCGGTCTCCTTCAGGCTGTCGCCGTCATAGACGCGCATCTTGGAGAACAGGTTGCTGTTCTCGTGCCGCTTGAGGCGCGAGAGCACGGAGAAGCGCGCCAGCATCTCCAGCGTGCCGGGCGCGCAGGGGGCGGCGGAGAGTTCGCTGCCGCGCAGCAGCTTGTCGTAGATGCGCTGTTCTTCCGTCACGCGCAGGCAGTAGGGAACCTTGATGACGTAGATGCGGTCGATGAAGGCTTCGTTGTTGCGGTTGTTGCGGAAGGTCTGCCACTCGGCCTCGTTGGAATGCGCCATGATGATGCCCTGGAAGGGAATGGCGCCGATGTTCTCCGTGCCGATGTAGCTGCCTTCCTGCGTCGCGGTCAGCAGCGGGTGCAGCATCTTGATCGGCGCCTTGAACATCTCGACGAATTCGAGCATGCCCTGGTTGGCACGGTTCAGACCGCCCGAGAAGCTGTAGGCGTCCGGGTCGTTCTGCGCGTGCATCTCCAGCTTGCGGATATCGACCTTGCCCACGAGGGAGGAGATGTCCTGGTTGTTCTCGTCGCCGGGCTCGGTCTTTGCGATGGCGATCTGGCGCAGGCGCGAGGGGTTCAGGCGCACGACGCGGAAGCGGGAGAGGTCGCCGCGGAATTCGTCGAGCCGCTTCACCGCCCATGGCGACATGAAGCCCGTCAGGCGCCGGCGCGGGATGCCGTAGCGGTCTTCCATCACCGCGCCGTGCTTCTCCGGGTCGAAAAGGCCGAGCGGGCTTTCGAAGACCGGGCTGATGTCCTCGCCTGCCTTCAGCGCATAGACCGGCTGCACCTCGACCAGCGCCTTGAGGCGTTCGGCGAGCGAGGATTTGCCGCCGCCGACCGGGCCCAGCAGATACAGGATCTGCTTGCGCTCCTCGAGCCCCTGCGCGGCGTGGCGGAAGAAGCCGACGATGCGCTCGATCGTCTCCTCCATGCCGTAGAATTCGGCGAAGGCGGGATAGCGGCGGATCGTGCGGTTGAGGAAGATGCGACCGAGACGCGGATCGCGGGAGGTGTCGGCCAGCTCGGGCTCGCCGATCGCGGCGAGGATGCGTTCGGGCGCGGAGGCAAACATCATCGGATCGCGCCGGCAGGCTTCGAGATACTCTTGGAGCGACATTTCCGCCTCTCGGCGGCGGTCATAGTCCCGGGCGTAGCTGGAGAAGACGTCGTCGAGCAATTGCATCGGCCGCTCCTGTTGGCCTGGGCGAGCGGCACCGGAACGCCTGCGCAACCGGCAGGATGCCGGCGCCCGGTCACGCTTCCGTGCTGTTGCCCGCCCGGCCGGGAAGTGGGGAGCCTACCACCGGGCGGAAGGGCCGCGCCACAAAACCGTGCATCGGACAGCGATCTTGCCCGAATTGCCACCTCGGGCAGCGTGTTTGGTCATGATTTGCGCACGGCTGCCGCATTCCGTGATGCATGAGCCACCGCACGACGCCTGTTCGCCACATTCCGCATGCGGCCGGCGCACGGCTACCTGCCCTGGAGCGCCCTCGCCGCTTCGCCATGCGCGGCGAGCAGCGCGCCGAGGTCGAGTCCCGGGATGGCGCCGTCCTCCACCACCCAGCGCCCCGCCACCATCACGCGATCCGCGCGGTGCGCGCCGCACAGCACCAGCGCGGCCAGCGGATCGCCGGCGCCGGAGAAGCGCGGCTCATCCAGCCGGAACAGCGCCAGGTCGGCGGCAAGCCCCGGCGCGATGCGGCCGATTTCGGGGCGGCCGAGGCAGCGCGCGGAGCCTTCCGTCGCCCAGCGCAGCGCGTCGCGGTGCGAGGCCGCCGTCGCGCCGCGGGCCACGCGTTGCAGCAGGAAAGCCTGGCGCACCTCCTCCATCAGATTCGAATGGTCGTTGGAGGCGGAGCCATCCACCCCGAGCCCGACCGGCGAGCCCGCCGCTTCCAACTCGCCCACGCGGCAGATGCCGGAACCGAGGATCATGTTCGACCCCGGGCAGTGGCAGATGCCCGTGCCGGCGCGGCCGAGGCGCGCCACTTCCTCGTCCCGGAAGTGGATGCCATGCGCGAGCCAGGTGCGGTGCGTGAGCCAGCCGAGGTCTTCCAGGTAGTCGAGCGGGCGGCAGCCGAAGCGCGCCTCGCAGAAGGCGTCCTCGTCCAGCGTCTCGGCGAGATGCGTGTGCAGGCGCAGGTCGAGCCGGTCGGCCATCGCGGCCGCGTCGCGCATCAGCTGGGGTGTCACGGAGAAGGGCGAGCAGGGCGCGAGTGCCACCTGCACCATCGCGCCCTGCCCGCGCTGGTGGTGGCGCGCGATCACGCGTTCGAAATCGGCGAGGATCGCGTCGTCCCTCTGCACGACGGAGGCGGGCGGCAGGCCGCCATCCTCGACCGAGAGGCTCATCGCGCCGCGCGTCAGCACGACGCGGATGCCGAGCGCCTGCGCTTCCTCCGCCTGGATGGCGACCGCATCCTCCAGCCCGGCAGGATAGACGTAGTGGTGGTCGCTCGCCGTGGTGCAGCCGGAGAGCAGCAGTTCCACCAGAGCAAGGCGCGTGGCGATGCGGTGCGCCTCCGGCGTCAGCCCGGCCCAGACCGGATAGAGCGTCTTCAGCCAGCCGAAGAGCGGCCGGTCCAGCGCCGGCGGGAAGGCGCGCGTCAGCGTCTGGTAGAAATGATGATGCGCGTTGACCAGGCCCGGCAGCACGACGTGCCGCGAGGCGTCGAAGGTCGATGTCACGGCGCTGCGCGGCGTCGCGCCGGCGGGGACGCATTCCAGGATGCGGCCGTCCTCCACCACCACGCCGCGCGCCGCGTCGTCGGCCAGGATGCCGAGCGGGTCCTTGATCCAGGTCGCCATGCCGTTGCTCCGTTGCGCGGGCGGGTCGCCGCGCGGCGCGCCAGCATCGTTGCATGTCAGAAGCCATGACATGTTGACAAGCCTGGGCCCGCCCCCGTCCAATCTGCATACGGATGCGCCGAATGGCGCCCTGGGGAGGAAGGTTCACATGCGTCGTCGTCACGTCCTGGCCGCCGGCCTTGGCGCCGCCGGTCTTGCCCTGCCCGCGCGGCTGCGCGCCCAGGGGCGGGCCATGTCCGTCGGCGTGTCCTGGTCCAACTTCCAGGAGGAGCGCTGGAAGACCGACGAGGCCGCGATCCAGGCGGCGCTGCGGGCGGCCGGTGCCAACTATCTCTCGGCGGATGCGCAGTCCAACCCGACGAAGCAGCTCTCCGACATCGACAGCCTGCTGGCGCGCGGCGTGCGCGCGCTGATCGTGCTGGCGCAGGACAGCCGCGCCATCCGCCCGGCGGTGGAGCGCGCGATCAATGAAGGTGTCGCCGTCGTCGCCTATGACCGGCTGATCGAGATGCCGCAGGCCTTCTACCTGACCTTCGACAATGTCGAGGTCGGCCGCATGATGGCGCGCAGCGTGCTGGCCGCGAAGCCGCAGGGCAACTACGCCTTCATCAAGGGCAGCTCGGCCGATCCGAACGCCAACTTCCTGTTCCAGGGCTCGATGGAGGTGCTGCGGCCGCATATCGAAGCGGGGCGCATCCGCAATGTCGGCGAGGCCTTCACCGATGGCTGGCTGCCCGCCAATGCGCAGCGGAACATGGAGCAGATCCTGACCCGCAACAACAACCGCGTGGATGCGGTGGTGGCCGCCAATGACGGCACGGCGGGCGGTGCCATCGCCGCACTCGCGGCGCAGGGGCTGGCGGGCAGCGTGCCGGTCTCCGGCCAGGATGCGGACCGCGCGGCGCTGAACCGGATCGCGCAGGGCACACAGACCGTGACCATCTGGAAGGATGCGCGGGAGCTCGGCCGCAACGCGGCCGAGATCGCGGTGCGGCTGGCCGGCGGCGCGCGGCTGAACGAGGTGCCGGGCGCCGTGCAGTGGAACGAAGGCCCGAGCCGCGCGAACATGACGGCGGTGTTCCTGCGCCCCGTGCCGATCACCCGCGACAACCTGGCGACGGTGATCGACGCCGGCTGGGCGCCGCGCGCCGCGATCTGCCAGGGCGTGCCCGCCGGCCGCGCACCGGCCTGCGGGTGAGCACGAGCGCCGGCGGCGCCACGCCGCTGCCCCGCGACGCGGCCGTCGCGCGCGGGGCGACGCTGCGCGCGCTGGAGGTCGATCCGCGGCTGCTCGGCATGCTGGGCGCGCTGGCGGTGATCTGGGTGGGCTTCGACCTGCTGTCGGGCGGGGCCTTCCTGACGCCGCGCAATTTGTGGAATCTCTCGGTGCAGACGGCGTCCATCGGCGTGATGGCGTGCGGGATGGTGCTGGTCATCGTCACGCGCAACATCGACCTGTCGGTGGGCGCGATCCTGGGCGTGACGGGCATGCTGATCGGTGTTCTGCAGGCGCAGATCCTGCCAGGCGTGCTGGGGCTGGAACATCCGGCGACCTGGCTGGTTGCGGTGGCCGCCGCCATCGCCGTCGGCGGGGCGATCGGGCTGTTCCAGGGGGCGCTGATCGCCTATCTCGCGATCCCGTCCTTCATCGTCACGCTGGGCGGGCTGCTGGTGTGGCGGGGTGCGGCCTGGTGGGTCACGCAGGGGCAGACCGTCGCGCCGATGGATGGGCGATTCCGCGCGCTCGGCGGCGGGATCGAGGGCGCGATCGGGGCGAATGCGACGTGGATCATCGCGGGGCTCGGCTGCGCGGCGATCCTGGCGCTGATGTGGATCACGCGGAGGCGGCGCATCCGCTACGGCTTCCCCGCGCGGCCAGCCTGGGCGGAGGCGCTGGTCGCGGCGCTGGCCTGCGGCGCGGTGCTGGGGGCGGCGGTGATCGCCAATGCCTATCCGCTGCCGATGGGCATCGCGCGGCGCATGGCGGAAGCGCAGGGCATCGCCTGGCCGCCGGGCGGGCTGTTCATCCCGCATGGCTTCGCCATCCCGCTGCTGGTGGCGATCGGCGTCGGCATCGCGATGACGCTGCTGGCGACGCGGTCGCGCTTCGGGCGCTATGTCTTCGCCATCGGCGGCAACCCGGAAGCGGCGGAACTGTCGGGCGTCAACACGCGACGCACGCTGATGCTGGTCTTCGGGCTGATGGGCGCGCTGTGCGGCATCGCGGCCTGTATCGCGACGGCGCGGCTGAACGCGGCCACCAACGCGGCCGGGTCGCTGGACGAGCTGTATGTGATCGCCGCCGCCGTGATCGGCGGCACCTCGCTGGCCGGCGGCGCGGGGACCATCGCGGGGGCGATGCTGGGCGCGCTGGTGATGCAGTCGCTGCAATCGGGCATGGTGCTGCTGGGCGTGGATGCGCCGTTGCAGAACATCGTCGTCGGCCTGGTGCTGGTGGCCGCCGTCTGGGTCGATACCGTCTATCGGAGGCGCATCCGATGAGCGCGCGTCTGGCCCCCGACCCCGCGGTGCCGCTGGTGGAGATGCGGGACATCTCGCTGTCCTTCGGCGGGATCAAGGCGGTGGATGGCGTGTCGCTCGATCTGTGGCCGGGCGAGGTGGTGGGGCTGCTCGGCCACAACGGCGCGGGCAAGTCCACGCTGATCAAGGTGCTGTCGGGCGCCTATCGCGCCGATGCCGGCGAGATCCTGGTGAACGGCAAGCCGACGATCATCGCATCCCCGCGCGATGCCAAGACCTACGGCATCGAGACGATCTACCAGACCCTGGCGCTGGCGGACAACCTCGACGCCGCCGCGAATGTCTTCCTGGGGCGGGAGATCCTGACGCGCTGGGGCACGCTGGACGATGCGGCGATGGAGAACGCGACGCGCAAGGTGATGGCGCGGCTCAATCCCCACTTCCGGCGCTTCAAGGAACCGGTGCGCGCGCTGTCGGGCGGGCAGCGGCAATCGGTGGCGATCGCGCGCGCCATCGAGTTCGACGCGAAGATCCTGATCATGGACGAACCCACCGCCGCCCTCGGCCCGGCGGAGACGCGGCAGGTGGGCGACCTGGTGAAGCAGTTGAAGGCGCAGGGGATCGGGATCTTCCTGATCAGCCACGACATCCACGACGTGTTCGACCTCGCCGACCGGATCAGCGTGATGAAGAACGGGCGGCTGGTCGGCACGGCGCGCACATCCGACGTCACGAAGGACGAGGCGCTGGGGATGATCATCCTGGGCAAGTGCCCGCCCGGCGCGATCCCCGGCCCCGGCGCTATGCAGGCGTAAGGCCGAGCGCGCGCGCCGCGGTGGCGACGCAGCGCGCGAAGACCTCGAGCGAATCGAAGGGCAGGTCGGCGCCGCCCTCGGGCAGCAGGATGGGGTGGCCGCCGGTCTCGACCGCACCCGGGATCATCAGGTTGTCAGGCAGGCCGAAGCCGCCGACCGTCAGGCCCGGCATGGGGTCCGGGATCGCGGCCAGGTGGCGCGCGCTGCGTTCGGCGAAGGGCGTCGCGCTGTTGGAATAGGCGAAGATCGGGCGGCCGCGGCCGAGGAACCAGCCGAGCTCCACCAGCGTGCCGGCATCCGCCGAGGCGCCGCGGAAGGGCGTGAGATTCGCGATCACCAGATCGGCGCGTTCCATCATCGCGATGTCCTTGGCGAAGATGGTGCGCCAGGCCTCCTCCTCCGCCATCGCGGCGAGGCTGGCGACATCCTCGTTCAGCGGCGGCAGGGCGGTGATGCCGTGCGCGGCGCAGATTGCCGATTTGCGGGCGGCCTGGGCGGGGGCGTCGGGCAGGAACACGTCCGGCCCGGCGAGATAGGCGAGCGGCATGCGGTTGGGTCTCCGGCAGCGGCGCAAATGACCATCGGCGGGGCAGGCTGCGCAAGGGTGCGGCAGCGCGGGCGCGTTCCGGGCGACGGCGATGCACGCCCCCCCCTCGACGCGGCGGCGCCTGCTGCCAATCTGCGCCGCATGAGGAACGAGCGATGAAGCCCGCCCCCTTCGAATGGCACGCCCCGGCGACGCTGGACGCGGCGCTGGCGCTGAAGGCCGCGCATGGCGAGGAGGCGCGCTTCCTGGCCGGCGGGCAATCGCTGGTGCCGGCGATGAATTTCCGGGTGGCGCAGCCGGCGGTGCTGGTGGACCTGAACCGTGTGGCGGGGCTGGATTCGATCCTGGCCTCGGCGGACGGATCGCTGCGCATCGGGGCGATGGTGCGCAATGCGCGGCTCGAGGCCGATGCGACGGCGCGCGCGACGCATCCGATCCTGGCGGAGGCGCTGGCCGAGGTCGCGCATCCGCAGATCCGCAACCGCGGGACCATCGGGGGGAATCTCTCGCATGCCGATCCGGCGTCCGAGATGCCGGCGGTGATGCTGGCGCTCGGCGCGCGCTTCGTGCTGCGCAGTGCGCGCGGCGTGCGTGAGGTGGAGGCGGCGGCGTTCTTCGTGGCCCCGCTGACGACGGCGCTGGAGCCGGACGAGATGCTGGCCGAGATCCTGTTGCCGGCGCTGCCGCCGCGCACGGGGAGCGCCTTCCTGGAAGTGGCGCGGCGACGCGGCGACTACGCGATGATGGGCTGCGCGGCGGTGGTGACGCTGGATGCGGCGGGGCGCTGTGCGGCGGCGCGGCTGGCCTTCTGCAGCGCGGGGCCGACGCCGGTGCTGGCGCCGCGCGCGGCAGACGCGCTGGTCGGCAGCGCGGTGGATGAGGCGGCGATCGCCGCGGCGGCGGCGATGGCGAAGGAGGAGGTGGACCCGATGGGCAGCGTGCAGGCGAGCCCGGCCTATCAGCGGCATCTCGCCGGCGTGCTGGCGGCCCGCGCGCTGCGCCTGGCGAAGGCGCGCGCGGCATGACGCAGCGGATCGCCATCGAGGTCACGGTCAACGGCACGCCGTATCGGCGCGAGGTCGAGCCGCGGCTGCTGCTGTCGGATTTCCTGCGGCACGAGATCGGGCTGACGGGCACGCATGTCGGCTGCGAGCACGGCGTCTGCGGCGCCTGCACCATCCGGCTGGACGGCGCGCCGGTGCGGTCCTGCCTGATGTTCGCGGTGCAGGCGCAGGGGCATGCGGTGGCGACGGTGGAGGGGCTGGCCCCCTCCCCCGCCGAATTGTCGCCGTTGCAGCAGGCGTTCCGCGACGCGCATGGACTGCAATGCGGCTACTGCACGCCGGGGATCCTGATGACCATGTCGGCCTTCCTGGAGGAGAACCCGGACCCCGACGAGGAGGCGGTGCGGCACGCGCTGTCGGGCAATCTCTGCCGCTGCACCGGCTACCAGCACATCGTCGATGCGGTGCTGCTGGCGGCCACGCGCCTGAAGGGGGGCTGAGGCGATGGAGACCCGCCTTGTCGGTCGCCCCGTCACGCGCAACGAGGATCCTCGGCTGCTGACGGGCCGCGCGCTGTTCGTGGATGACGTCGAGCTGCCGGGGATGCTGCACGCGGCCTTCCTGCGCAGCCCGCATGCGCATGCGAAGATCCTGTCCGTGGATGTCGCGGCGGCGAAGGCGCGGCCGGGCGTGCATGCGGTGATCCTGGCGGAGGATCTCGGGGCGTATTGGCAGCCGGGGCCGCTGCTGGTGCCGCCGCCGCCGATCCCCGGCATGGTCTTCAACCAGCGCTGCCAGGTGCCGCTGGCAAAGGGCGTGGTGCGGCATCTCGGCGAGCCGATCGCGATGGTGGTGGCGGACAGCCGCTACGTCGCGGAGGATGCGGTGGGCGACATACTGGTGGATTACGAGACGCTGCCGGCGGTGGGCGATCTGGAAGCGGCCACGGCGCCGGATGCGGCGCGCGTGCATGCCGACGTCGCGGGCAATGTCGCCGCCGAGGTTCGGCAGGTGAAGGGCGACTATGGGGCGGCGCGGGCGCGGGCCGCGCATGTCGTCCGCCGGCGCTTCTGGTACGACCGCGGCGCGTCCGTGCCGATGGAAACGCGCGGCATCGTCGCCGAATGGGATGCGAAGGCGGACCGGATGACGGTGTGGGACACGACGCAGGCGCCGGTCGTGATCCGCAACGGGCTGGCGGCGATGCTCGGGCTTTCCGAGCGGCAGCTGCGCGTCATCGCGCCCTTCATCGGCGGCGGCTTCGGGCCGAAGATGATGATGTTCTACCCCGAGGAAGTGCTGGTGCCGTGGGTGGCGATGCGCCTCGGCCGGCCGGTGAAGTGGATCGAGGACCGGCTGGAGCATTTCACCGCCACGACGCATGAGCGCGGGCAGCTGCACGAGGCGGAGATCGCGCTGGATGCGGAGGGGCGCATCCTCGGCGTGCGCGATGCCTTCCTGATGGATACGGGGGCCTACAATCCCTATGGGCTGACCATCCCGCTGAACAGCCAGTGCACGCTGCTCGGCTGCTACGACGTGCCGGCCTATGAGAGCCGCTTCGTCGCGGTGTTCACCAACCGCACGCTCTGCACGCCCTATCGCGGGGCGGGGCGGCAGCACGGTGTCTTCGTGATGGAACGGCTGCTCGATGCGGCGGCGCGCGAGATGGGCATCGACCGCACCGAGATCCGGCGCCGCAACTTCCTGCGGCCGGAGCAGTTCCCGCACCGGCACGGGCTGATCTACCAGGACTTCTCGGCGCTGACCTATGACAGCGGGAATTACGCGCCGATCCTGGAAATGGCGAAGGACGCGATCGGCTACGACCGCTTCCTCGCGGAGGAACAGCCGAAGGCGCGCGCGGAAGGTCGGCATGTCGGCCTCGGCATCGTCTGCTATGTCGAGGGCACGGGGATAGGGCCGTATGAAGGTGCCAAGGTGCGCGTGCAGTCGAGCGGGAAGGTGACGCTGGCCACCGGCATCGGCACGCAGGGCCAGGGGCATTTCACGGCCTTCGCGCAGGTGGTCGCGGAACAGCTCGGCGTGGATGTGCGCGACGTGGAGGTCAGCACCGGCGACACGGACCAGTTCGACTGGGGCGTCGGCACCTTCGCCAGCCGCGGCGCGGTGGTGGCGGGCAGCGCGGCTCATGGGGCGGCGATGGCGGTGCGCGGCAAGATCCTGAAGCTGGCCGCGCAGCATTTCGAATGCGCGGAAGAAGACCTGGTGCTGGAAGACGGCAAGGTCTCGATCGCCGGCGTGCCGGGGCGCGCGATCCCGCTCGGGCGATTGGCGCAGATGGCCAATCCGCTGCGCGGCGCGGTGCGTCCGGGCACCGAGCCGGGACTGGAGGCGACGAGCTATTTCGGGCCGGAGATGGGTGCGACCGCATCCGGCGTGCACGCCATGGTCATCGAGATGGATGCGGAGACGCTGCGGCCGGAGATCCTGCGCTACGTCGTCGTGCATGATTGCGGCACGGTGCTGAATCCGCTGATCCTGGCGGGGCAGATCCATGGCGGCGTCGCGCAGGGCATCGGCAACGCCTTCTTCGAGCAGATCGCCTGGACCGAGGACGGGCAGATCCTCAACGCGTCGCTGGCGGACTACCTGCTGCCGACGGCGCTCGACGTGCCGCGGATGGAGCTGCTGCACACGGTGACGCCCTCGCCCTTCAATCCGCTCGGCGCGAAGGGCGCGGGCGAGGCAGGGTCCATTCCGGTCGGGCCGCTCTATGCGCAGGCGATCGAGGATGCGCTGGACCTGCCGGCGCGGGGGATCGAGATCACGGAAATTCCGCTTTCGCCGTCTCGGCTGTGGGAGATCTGCAACCCGTCAGGGTGAGCGCGCGAAGACGCAGACCAGGCCGCCGCCGGGGGGGCCCTGGTGTTCCGCGCCGCCGCTGACGAAGACGCGGCCATCGCCCGCGACCGCCGCGACGATGGCGCCGAGCGCGCCGCGCAGATGCCGCTGCGGGTCGAGGTCGGTGTCGCCGAGCATGGTGTGGCGGTGGCCGCGAATCGCGCCGCTGCGGTCGGGCTCGCCCTTCGCAATGACGCCGAGCACCTCGCCCGGCGCGGCGGCCAAGGCGGCCTGCACGCCGGCGAGGTCGAGCAGGTCGCGCATCGGCGCGACGCCGGCGGCGATGCCGGGCGCCCAGCCCTCGGCGGTGCCGAAGACCACCACCTCGTTCGCCGTCACCTCGATGCCGGAGGAGATCGAGGCGCGGTTGGAGAACAGCGTCAGGTCGCGCAGCATCGCGGACTCCGTCGCGCGATCGGGCGCGATGTCGCCAAGCGCGACGCCGACGCCGAAGGCGGCCGCCGCGCGCGACAGCGCCATCAGCACGCGCGGGTCGGTGCTGCGCGCGGCCGCGTCGGGGGCCTGCGCGCAGGGGGCCTTCACCTGGACCAGCGCGACATCCTGCGTGCGCGCAATGCCGGCCTGCGCCATGGCGGCGCGCACTGCCTGCGCCACCGCCCGCACCTGCGATTCGCGGCCGATCTCGCGCGCCGGCGTGGGCTGGCTGAAGGCAGTACCGATGGCCAGGCCGCGTTGGCCTGGGGCGGCGTGCTCCGCGGCGGAGAAGACCAGGTAGTGCGGGCTCAGCGCGCCTTCCGTGCCGCCGGACAGCACGCACGGGACGCGCGCGGCGAGCGCGTCCGGCGGATCGCCGGTGTGCGCGGACAGCAGCAGCATCAGGGATTGCGTGAAGAAGCCGCGGGTGAAGTCGTTGAGGCCGCCATTGCCCTCGGTCTTGCCGATCACCGCGCGGATGTCGGCGGCGCGCAGCTTGCCGGCGGCCAGCAGCGTCTCCAGCGCGGAGAGGTCGCCGGGATGCGACATGGACAGGCGGTGAATGGCAAGGCGCGGCATGGGCCCCTCGATTCCGGTGTCTGGCGCGCCATTTGCACCACCACGCCGCGGAAGGAAAGGACGGCATGCGGATCGGCATCATCGGCACCGGCGTCGCGGGCAGCCTGCTGGCGGAAGCGCTGCAGGCGAAGCCCGGCGTGGAGATCACGGCCTTCGAACGCGCGGCGCCGGGCGACCATGCGGAAGCCGGCACGGGGCTGAACATCGGGCCGAATGCGCTGAAGGCGCTGCGTCTGCACATGCCGGCGCGGCACGCCTCGCTGCGCGCGGCGTCGCTGCCGTGGGAGCGTTGGTTCATCGACCTGGCGGACGGCACGCGGCTGTTCGACCTCGACATGCGCGACGTGGCGGAAGAGCCGGGCGTGCGCATCCGCTGGTCGGAACTGTATCGGCTGCTGCGCGAACCGCTGGCAGGGCGCACGCGAAACGGGCATGTGCTGGAGGCGCTGGAGGAAGACGCCGCCGGTCGGCTGGTGCCGGTGTTCCGCACGGCGGAGGGGCTTGCGCGCGATGGCGGCTTCGACCTGCTGGTGGGCGCCGATGGCCGCTATTCGCGGCTGCGCGCGCTGACCGCCGGCGAGCCGGATAGCCTCCCGCTGAATGTCTGCATCTGGCGGCTGCTGGTGACCGATGTCGCCGACTGCCCCTATGACGATTACGGCCAGTGGTTCAACGGGCCGCATCGGCTGCTGTCCTTCCGCGTGCCGGGCGGCGCGGTCTACATCGCCGGCGCCTTTCCGCTGCCGGAGGACGGGCAGATCCCGGAGGCGCTGAAGACGCCCGCGGCGCAGCGTGCCTTGTTCGCGCCGGCCGATGCGCCGCCCGGCCCCGCGGTGGCGTGGATGCTCGACCGCATGGCGACGGAATTCGACGACATCCATTGGGCGCGCGTCGCCACCGCGCCGATGCTGCGCCAGGCGGCGGGCGGTCGCGCGCTGTTCCTGGGCGATTCGGCGCAGGCAATGGTGCCGACGCTCGGCCAGGGCGCGACGCAGGCGGTGGAATGCGGCGTCGTCGCGGGGATGGTGCTGGCGAGCGGCGGCACGGCGGACGAGGTGGCGGCACTGCGCGACCCGCGCGCGGGCTTCGTGCGCGACTTCTCGGTGGAGGCATCGGACACGCTGCGCGCGGGCGCCGACGTGGTGGCGGGGACGCGGGCCAAGATGCAGCCGGCATTCCTGGCGAAGCTGCGGCGGCTCTACACCGACGTCGCGTAGCTCAGCGCCCGAGCGTACCGAGCGCCGCCTGGGCTTCCGCGGCGATGCGCGCGGCACCCTGCGAGCGCGCAAGCTCGCGCGCTTCCTTGAGCCAGGCGCGGGCGTCGTTCGCCTCGCCACGTTCGGCCGCACCCCGTCCGGCCCGCAGCAGAAAGTCGGCCGCGCCCGGCGCATCGCCCTGGCGCGCCATGGCCCGGCCCTGCAAGGCGAGCGCACGCGACAGGCCGCGATAATCCAGGGCTTCCTGCCGGTCCGACGCCGCGGAGGCAGCAAGCGCCGCGGCCAGCGCCGGCCGTGCCTGTAGCATCGCGGCATGGGCTTCGAGTTCCCGGGCATCGGCTCGCCAGGCTGTCCCGTCCGGAAGGCCAAGCGCGGCGCGCGCCGCCGCCAGGCGCGGGAGGTCGGCGCGCGTGGCAGCGATCAGGCCGAGGAGGAAGACGGCACGGCGCGCGGCAGGCGCATCCTCGGCGCCGCGCGCGGCGACATCGGACGCAATGGTCCCGGCCCGCGCGTCCTGGCCGAGCCGGTGCAGCGCGGTCGCCTCGGCCAGCAGCAGCGCCGGGGGCGCGGCGCTGCCGCGGCGACGAAGCGCGGCGCGCACCTCCTCCGTCACGCGAAGCGCGGCCGCGGCATCGCCATGCGCGAGCGCGGCCGTGGCCTGGCCGAACGCCATGTCCGCGATCATCGCCGGGTCGTCGCGTTCATAGGCGCGAGCGAGAGCGCGGGCATAGAGCTCCGCCGCGGTCCGCGCCTGGTCGAGCTGCAGCGCCGCGTTCGCCGATTCCGCCAGTCGCCGAAGCGTCTGGTCTTCCGGCGGCACGGGCCAGGGCACGGCGCGCCCGCCGCAGGCGCCGAGCAGCGGAAGGGCGAGCAGCCGCGCCAGCGCGCGGCGTATCACGGCCGCAGGCGCTCGACGGCCGGGCGCAGCGCGGTGCGAGCGTCCGCCGGGGCCACGCCGTTGCGCTCGGGACCGGCGCCGCCCAGCAGCCAGTGGCCGCGCAACTGCGTCACCAGCAGTTCGAGCTGGCGCGCCGTCTCCTGCGCCTGCACGACGACGGCGGGCAGCGTTTCCGTGCCTTCGCGCAGATTGCGGGCGGCGGCGGGCAGCGCCGGGCTGGCCTGCGCCAGGTCGCGACTGACGCGTTCGAGTTGCGCCAGGGTGCGGTCGGCCCGTTGCAGCAGCGCGGGAAGGCTGCCGGGCGCGGCACCGCCGGCGCCTCCGGCCAGGGTCGCCGTCAGCCCCTGCACGTCGCGGCTCGCCTGCTCCACGACCCGCAGGATCTGCGCGGTGCGGCGCACCGCCTCCTCCGCCTCCCGCGCCAGCGTGTCCTCGACCAGCAGCCGGCCGATGCTGCCCTCGCCACGGTTCAGCCGCTCGGACGTCTCGGCGAAAGCGTGCATCCCTCGCTGCAGGTCATCGAGCACGGGGAAGATGCGGCGGCGCAACTCCTCGAGCAGCGCGCCGGCGGTCTCGGTCGCGGCGGGCTCCGTGCGCGCCTCGATCCTGGGTTCGCCATCCCAATCGAGCGGCGCGCCCTGTCCGCGCGCGATGTCGAGGTAGGACGGACCGGCGATCCCGAACCGGCGGCGGATGGTGGCGACGCTGTCGGCCCTGATGAAGACGCGCGACCGGTCGTCCACGCGCAGCTCCGCGCGCACGCGGCCCTCAGGCTCCACGATCACGCGCCGGACGGCACCGACGCGGATGCCCAGCACCTCGGCCTCCGCGCCCTCGGCCAGGCCGGCCACGCCTTCTTCCGGCATCACGACGGTCAGCGTCGCGCCGCCGGCGAACCATTCGCGCAGCACGCTCCGCTGGAACAGGGCGCCCAGGAAGACCACCAGCGCAAGCAGCACCAGCGCGCCGACCCAGCGATCGGTGTGGCGCAGCTGGACGCGGTCTTCCTCGGTCATGGCATCGCCTCCAGGCCATGCCCGGTCACGCGCAGGCGCTGCGTGGCGGGAAACGCCGGGTCATCCCAGGCCCGGCGCGAACGCGTCGACCAGATCGCCGCAGCGCCCGCGGCGAGCGCGGGGGCCAGCGCGGCGCGCAGCGGATCGACGAGGGCATCCGCCAACTCGATGTCGAGCGGGCTTTCCAGCAGCACGAGCGCCGGGCTGCCGAGGAAGGCGCGCGCACAGGCGCAGCGCGCCAGGTCGGCGCCCGACAGCTCATGCGGGCGTTGGGCCGGCAGGCCGGGTAGCCCGAAGCGCATCGCGAGCGCTTCGGCATCGCGCCGCAACGCGGCTTCCGGCGCCGCACGATGGTGCAGGCGGGCGAGCAGCATCCCCTCCGCCACCGAAAGGTGCGGCAGCCATCCGCCCTCCCCGGTCGCCAGGCCAATCCGGCCGCGCAGCAGCTGTGCCTGGCGCCGGTCGACGTGCGCCCAGTCCTGACCGAGGAACAGCGCCGCGCCTCCACGCAGCCGGGGCAGACCGGCGCACATCTCGACGAGTGCGCATGCCTGCGGCGACTGCTCCGCTTCCACCAGAACCAGCTCGCCCGGTGCGACGCGCAGCGAGATGGCGCCGCGCAGCGCGAACTCCGCCGCAGCCGCCTGCGCCGCCCGCAGCTCGATCACCGGCGCGGTCATGTGACCGCCATCGTCAATACGGCGGAGGTGACGAGCACCGCGAGGATCCCGCGCACGAAGCCGCGCGGCAGCAGGTAGGACGGCGTGTCGCGGCGCGTCGCCGACATGCCGGTGATGGCCGAGACCAGCGTCACCAGCACGCCGATCGCGCCCATCTTCGCGGCGAACAGGCCGAAATCCCGGCGCTGGGCGGCATCCGCCACGGTCTCGAAGTAGCCGGGCGCGGTCGAATGCATCAGGCCCAGAAGGTCGGCCAGCAGGAAGCCGGTGATCAGCGCCGCGAGAAGGAACAGGATGCCGAGCGTGAAGGCCGCGAGCGCAAGCGCGAAGGCGCGCGGCAGCACCAGCAGGGCAAACGGATCGATGCCCTGCGCCTGCAGCACGCGGATCTGGCCGGAGGCCTTGATCGCGCCGAACTCGACGATGCTCACGGTGCCGCTCCGGCCCAGAAGGATCAGCCCGACCAGCACCGGCGCCGTCTCCCGCACGAGCACGGTCACGACCAGGCGGCCGATGAAGCCTTCCTGTCCCGCCACGGCGAGCCAGGAGATCGCCTGGTACACCATGCCGACACC
>JAIYDD010000021.1 GCA_027487675.1 Acetobacteraceae bacterium
CTGACTTGCAGCCGCCGCCGGCGGCTGAGGCGCCGAATGGCGCCCGCCGCAAGTGCGGCGAGCCAAGCGCAGCGCCGGCGCCTGAGGGGAAATGCGTCAGCATTTCCGCCGGTCAGTATCAGTGCCGGAAGTGCCGCATGCCGGTGAACACCATGGCAAGCCCGGCCTCGTCGGCCGCCGCGATCACCTCCGCGTCGCGGATCGAGCCGCCGGGCTGGATGACCGCGGTCGCGCCGGCCGCCGCCGCGGTCTGCAGCCCGTCCGCGAAGGGGAAGAAGGCGTCGGAGGCGACGACGCTGCCCTTCGCCAGGCTGTCCGGCAGGCCGGCCGACTGCGCCGCTGCCTCCGCCTTCCAGGCGGCGATGCGGCTGCTCTCGACGCGGTTCATCTGCCCGGCGCCGATGCCCGCCGTCGCCAGCCCCTTCGCATAGACGATGGCGTTGGACTTGACGTGCTTGCAGACGCGGAAGGCGAAGAGCAGGTCGGCGAGTTCCGCCTCGGTCGGCGCGCGCCGGGTCACCACGCGCAGCGCGTCCGGCGTGACGCGGCCGGCATCGCGCGTCTGCGCCAGGAAGCCGCCGGCGACCGACTTCACCAGCATCCCCGGCGAAGCCGGGTCCGGCACGCCGCCGGTCAGCAGCAGGCGCAAATTCTTCTTCCGCGCGAAGACCGCCTTGGCGGCGTCGTCCGCGTCCGGCGCGATCACGACTTCGGTGAAGATCGCCGCGATGCGCTCCGCCGCCGCCGCGTCCAGCGCGCGGTTGGCGGCGACGATGCCGCCGAAGGCCGAGACGGGATCGCAGCGCAGCGCCAGATCCCAGGCGGCGGGGAGGTCGGGGGCTTCCGCCACGCCGCAAGGGTTCGCGTGCTTGACGATGACGATGGCCGGACGGGCGAATTCCGCCACGCATTCGAAGGCCGCGTCGGTGTCGTTCAGGTTGTTGTAGGACAGTTCCTTGCCCTGCACCTGCACCGCCGTCGCCAGACCTGGGCGCGTGGAGCCATCGGCGTAGAAGGCCGCCTGCTGGTGCGGGTTCTCGCCATAGCGCAGTCCCTGGCGCAGCACGCCGGCGAGCGCGAGCCGCGGCGGGAAGGCCTCGCCGAGTTGGCCCGCGAACCAGGACGAGATCGCGGCGTCATAGGCCGCGGTGCGCGCAAAGGCCGCCTGCGCCAGGCGCCGGCGCAGCGCGAGCGTGGTGCCGCCCGCGGCGAGCTCGGCGGTGACGTCGGCGATCTGCGCGGGCTCGGTGATCACCACGACGGAAGCGTGGTTCTTGGCGGCGCTGCGGATCATCGCGGGGCCGCCGATGTCGATGTTCTCGATGCAGTCGTCGAAGGCCGCGCCCTTCGCCACCGTCTCCTCGAAGGGGTAGAGGTTCACCGCGACCAGGTCGATCGGCGCGATGGCGTGCGCGTCCATCTGCGCCCGGTGCTCGGGCAGGTCGCGCCGGCCGAGCAGGCCGCCATGCACCTGCGGCACCAGCGTCTTCACGCGCCCGTCCAGGATCTCCGGGAAGCCGGTGTGGTCGGAGACGTCCTTCGCGGGGATGCCCGCCGCGCGGATCGCGGCGGCGGTGCCGCCGGTGGACAGGATCTCGGCCCCCTGCGCCGCCAGCATCCGCGCGAATTCCACGATGCCGGTCTTGTCGGAGACGGAGAGCAGCGCGCGTCGCACGGGGATGCGGTCGGTCATGTCAGGCTCGTCCAGATACGCGGCGCGGTATGGACCCGCCGCCCCTGCCCATCAACCGGCGAGCAGCGCGACCTGCCGCGCGAGCACCCGCGCCTCGTCGTAGCGATCGAGCGCCCGCGCGCGCCCCGCCGCGCCCATCCGCGCGCGCAGAGCCGCATCGGCGGCCAGCGCCGACAGCGCCTCGGCCAGCGGCGGCACCGCGCCGGGCGGCACCAGCAGGCCCGTGACGCCCCGCACCACCTGTTCGCGCGGGCCGCGGATGTCTGTGGCGACCACCGGCAGGCCGGCGAGCATCGCTTCCACGATCGAGACTGGCAGGCCCTCGAAATGCGAGGGCAGGCAGAAGATGTCGGCGGCCGCCAGCAGCGCCGCCACGTCGGAGCGGTAGCCGAGGCGCGTCAGGCGCGGCCCGAGCGCGGTGGCGGCGCGCGCGAAATGCGGCTCGAGGTCCTCGCCATGGTCGGAGGCGAGGCGTTCGCCCACCACCCACAGCGCGGCATGCGGCGGCACCGCGTCCATCGCCGCCAGCAGCTCCGGAAAGCCCTTGTGCGCCACCAGCCGCGCGACGCAGAGCACGACGCAATCGGCATCGGCCGCGCCGAGCGCCGCGCGCAGCGCCGCGCGCGCCGCCGGATCGGGGCGGAACAGCGCCGGATCGGCGCCGTTGCCCACCGCGACGGCGCGCGGATGGATGCCGAGGCGGCGCGCATCGCCGGCTTCTTCCTCGCCGACGGTCAGGAAGGTGTCGGTCAGCCGCCCGGCGCCGCGCTCCATCGCCAGCGAAAGCCGCCGGCGCCACCAGGGCCCCGGCTGGTTGAACAGGAAGCCGTGGCAGGTGTAGGCCACGCGCGGCACGCCGGCAATGCGCGCCGCGACACGCGCCAGCACGCCGCTGATCGGCATGTGGGCATGCACCAGGTCAGGCTTCTCGGCGCGGAACAGCGCGACGAGCGCGGCCAGCGCGCGGGCCTGCGCGACGGGGTCCAGGCTGCGCGCCATGGGCACATGCACCACCCGGAAGCCCTCGGCGCGCGGGATCGCCAGCAGGGGCCCCTCGGCGCAGGCGCCGACCACCTCATGGCCGGCGTCGCGCAGCGCGCGCATCACCGGCAGCAGGAAATGGCGCAGCGCGTAATCCACGCTGGTGACTTCGAGGATCTTCATGGGGCGGGGGCGGTGGGTGCGAGGCTCCGCCTCGCGCTCCGGCCGGGGCGCTGCCCCGGCGCCCCGGCAAGGGGCAGCGGCCCCTTGCAACCCCTTCCATCTGGCTTCTTTTCGGCTGATGCAGGTCCAGGACGGCAGTCCTGGTGGTTGGGGGTATCGGAGCGCCTCCCCCGGGCCGCCGGGCGCAGCTTCGACCATCCGCGGTCGCGCGCCCCCCTCACCCCACCCTCTCCCGCCTGCGGGGTGAGAGGGCTTTCGCTGGCGCCCGCCTCAGCCCTCATCCCCGCCGGCCGTGCCCGGCAGGCTGACGCGGACGATCGCCCATTGGATGCTGGTCGCGCCCGGCTCGCCGTGCAGCGCCACCTGCTGGCTGCGCCGCGGCTCCCCGGCCAGGTAGACGCTCTCCTCGATCGCGACCCGCGCCGCCTTGGCGCGCAGCCGCCAGCCGGCGCCGGAGGGCAGGCGCAGCAGCACCCCGGCCTCGTCGGTCTGCAGGCTGGCCACCACGCCGGGATGCAGGTGGAAGCGCACCACGAAGCCGGGCACCTGCACTTCGCGCTCCGGCTCCAGCACGTCCTCGCCGCGCAGGTCGTCGCCCGATTCCGAGAGATAGAGCCGCCGGCGGTGGCGCAGCCCGAAGGGTTTTGCGTAGCCGTCCTGGGTCGCCTCCAGCCATTGCGCGCCGTTCGATTCCTGCCGGTCCACCTCCACCGCCTCGACGCGGCGGCCCAGGCCCTCGGGGCGAAGCTCGGAGGAATTGGTGTCGGCCAGCACCAGCGTGGAATGCGCGGCGGTGGAGCGCAGCGCGTCCCGCCATTCGGCGTCCGCGGCCGGGGCGGCGCCGCAGTTCACGATCAGGCGTTCGCGGCCGACCGCCATCTCGAAGCTCAGCGTGCCGGCATGGGCGTGGCGGTCGGCGCCGCGCGGCGGGCCGCCCTGCGGTGCCTCTCGCCGGCCGGGCGGCGGGGCGCCGCAATCGACGATCACCAGGGTGCGGCTGGCGGCCAGGCGATGGAAGCCGGTCTCCGGCAGGAAGGCGGGCGCGCGGCCGCGGGACTGCGCCTGGGTCAGCACCAGGTCGAGCACCGCCGGCGCTTCCTCCCGCGTGCCGTTGAACAGCGCGAGCCCGCC
>JAIYDD010000277.1 GCA_027487675.1 Acetobacteraceae bacterium
CACGAAGATCTTCGGAGTAGGGCCGCATTCAGGCTGGCCTCCAACGCCCAGCCCGAAGCTTGAATCAGAAATCAGCCCGCGCCGGAATCCCGATTCAACCTAAAGACAGCGTGCTCTAACTGTCGGATCGCACGGGAAAGAGGCTGCAAACCGCAACCCATATTTCCGCCCTGGCGCTAGCGATGTCGCGCGCTTCCGCCCCCCGCATACAGCAGGCCCAGGAAGGACCCTGCGGCTCGCGAGCCACACTGCGGATTGTCTGGCTGCGTGGCTCGTTCGCCACCGCCGCGTCGCATGAACTCGACGTTCCGCAGACTTAGCACCAGCGATTCACGCGCCGCCAGCGGGTGAATTGTAACAGGGCGTTTTGCCCACAACACGTCGCGTAGAGGGCGCGATGACAAGCGCGACTTAATCAAGAGCCCCCCGTAGCCCAGGCCCCGAGCTTGAGGTCGCGGCCGAGCACCAAGCCGGCAACATCGCACGCCTCAACGATTAGCATGCGCTTCTCGCGATTTGCGATGTTGGTGCCGACGAACCAACCCGGCACGATCTCCCGCGTGTATTTCTCGGCGAGATCTGGACGATGCGGATAGACAAGCAGGCGTGACCGCGCGACGTGGTTGCGGCTACGGCTTGTCACTCGCCGCGCTAGCCGTTCGAGGAAGGTCGCGTCGCGAGCCTGGAGTTCGCGAAGAATGGCGACCATGGCGGCAGACGCGTTGACAGCGCGTGCCACCTTTCCAAGGAGCTCGTACTCGAAGGCGCAACCGGCAGCGGCGCTGCGTTCAATATCCCTCCCGCTGGTCGGCCGCGGATTACCGCGCTGCTCGCGCAAGAGACGTAGAACGACGGCGTCGAGTGCCTCGCTCTCGCTGGCACGCGCCGCTGAGAGCGCCGCTACAGCCTCGGGAGATAGCGGCACCAATGGCCAATGAGCGGACATTGTGTCACCCCTCCAGACTGCGGCGTTCCGCGCGGCGAAGCAGGCGCTTCTGCTTCGCCGGGCAGGCGCGGTAGGCCGTAATCACCGAACCGCTTTCGTAGACGAGCCTGAGGCCACCAAGCCGGCGGACGCGTGCGGCGACTTGCTCAAGTTCTCGAGCCAAGGCGTCCGCGTCCTTCTGCAGCACCAGCAGCCCACCTTCCACTTCGCGCCCGAGGCGGAGGGCCCAATCGAGGTCAGACGATGCAATCCCGCGCTGGGAAAGCCTGGCTTGCGCGTGCAAGGTAAGCGACGTGCTAATCATGTCTCGCCCTCCGGCCGAGCCTGCTCGCCACCAGTCTCGTGCTCGCGGTCACCCAGCACGTCGCTCAGGTCGAGATCACCGCCCATCTCGGTGCGCAGTTGGGATGCGTGCTCGGCGGCCCGCTGCCTCAGCCACGCCAGTCGGGATTCTGCAGAAGCCGCCTTCCAAAGATCGCTCGGCATGGCGCGCAGCGAGATCGCGCCGCTTGTGATATCGCCCGCCAACTCCTCGTCACCGCACGCCAAATCGAGCGCTGCGTCGCGACCAAGCCGGTAGCGAGTGGTCACGCGCGAGACGGTCTCCACATCGACGCCAGCATCCAGCTTGATACTCTGATCACGAAAAAAGCACGCAAGGGGATTGTGTGTGTCCTCGTCGAAGCTGTCGTCCCAGCTCTCATGCTCGAGAGACGCGTGATCCAGCACGACGTCCCCGAACAGATCAAGCTGAGCGATAGACGCCGCCTCCGCTTCGATCGCGTTCTCGACCTCCGCATTGGCCACAGCGCTGCGCGGCAGGTGAAGCAGATCTTCTCGCAGCGCCCAGCGTGCATGGTCCGCGGCACGCAACTGCTCAAGTCGCGAACTCCGCTGCGCGAGGCTCTGCCTTGCGTTCAGATCGAAACTCAGCGGCGCCAACTCGAATATTCGTCTGACAGGCACCTTGTAGCGGCGTGCGACTAGGTAAGCGGCGTTCACGGCGCTCGTAGGCATACGCAGCGTCAGGCTGGTCTCGGGGAACAGAGCCGACTGAAACCCTTCGTCGGCCGGCATGGCTGCTTCACCTGTTAGAACTGAAGGCTCCACGTCGAGCGCTCTGGCGACGCTCATGATCGTCGTTTCCTTGAACCCAGGCTCCCATCCAGTCTCCATGCGTTCGACGACCTTGGGTGAGCACTTCGCTTTCGCCGCCAAGTCCTCCCGGCTTAGCTTGTTCCTTCTGCGCCGCAGTTCGCGCACACGTTCCGCCACGACCTGAATGCCCATCGCCGCCTGCTCCTTTCGACATGGGATAGAGATTGGCTATCGCTGGATGCCAAACAAGACGACAAGATTATTAAATGTCGCCAGAATGGCCCAATTAAGGACCGGCGTTTGTCGCCATTCTGTCGTGGTCACCAGTGCGGTGCGATACCCGGTCGGACGCCCCGCCCGCGACGCAGCACCACTGGTTCCGGGGGCTCAATGCCCTCGTCCTCTGGCAGCGACTGGTCACCCTTCTCCGCGCCGAGCGTAAGGATCGACTTCAGCGAGGCGAGCAGCGCAGAGCCACTGCGAGGCTCCGCTGCCGCATCGTAGTAGTCGAACCAGGGCAAGCCGGCCCTCGTGTAATCTTTCGCGCTCGGCGGTTTCGTCGGCGGCGAGATGCCCGTCAGTGCACGCCAGTCAACGGCGCTACCGAGATGCACGAAACAGCGCCCGCGCACAGAGGTCTCCCAAACATCGGGCTTCTCGTCTGGCCGCCGAATTTCCTGGCGGATGCTTCCGCCAAGACCCAGGCCCATAGGCGCCGCCGGCCTGTCCGCGTGAGCTATTCGCATCGCGGTCGCTGAGGTCCCGACCCAAAGTGTTCGCTCTCGAAGTACGGATTTCGGGCAAGTGGGGTTCGAACCAGGGGAAGTGCCGACCGCGCTGAAATCGGCCTCTAACCTAGGTTTTTGAGTTCCGTACTAAAGCGCCCAAGTCAGGAGGTCCGGAGAAAATTGGCCTCCGGAGAGCGATTTTCCGCCCTCTCGGCGCCGGGCCGGTCAACAAGTTTGCTCCGAAAACCCCAGGAAACCTGCCACTCAGCGCGGCGCTCGGTCGGGCGGAGAGTACGGCTCGTATGGGAACTGGCGGATGGGGTGGGATTCGAACCCACGAGACGCTTTCACGTCTACACACTTTCCAGGCGTGCGCCTTCGACCGCTCGGCCACCCATCCATCGCAGGGCCGGCGTTCTACCCAGCACGGCGGGGGGCTGCAACCCCGCCGCCGGCCGGAAAGCGCCGCCGGGGATCAGTCGGCGTACTGCCCCGCCGCCTGGATCAGCGGGCGCCACTTCTGGATGTCGGCCTGCCAGAAGGTGCGGTGGATCTCGGGCGTCGCGCGCTCCACCGGCACCGGCGCGGTGCCGAGGTCGGCGAAGCGGCGCGCGATGCCCTCGTCGCGCAGCGCCGCCACCAGGGCGCGGTTCAGCCGCTCCACCACCGGCCGCGGCGTGGCGCGCGGCGTGTAGAGCCCGTGCCACACGCTGACCTCGAAGCCCGGCAGCCCGGCCTCGGCCGCCGTCGGCAGGTCGGGCAGGGAGGCGACGCGCTGCGGCGTGGTCACCGCGAAGGCGCGCACCGTGCCGGCGCGGATCTGCTCGGTGGTGTTGGTGGTCTGGTCGCACATCAGGTCCACCGTGCCGGCCAGAAGGTCGTTCATGGCGGGACCCGTGCCGCGGTAGGGCACGGTGGTGAAGGGCGTGTCGAGCGCCTTCTGGAACAGCAGGCCGCAGAGGTGGCTCGCCGCGCCGATGCCGGCATTGGCGTAGTTCAGCCGCTCCCGCTCCCGCCGCGCCACCTGCACCAGCTCCGCCAGCGTGGTGGCCGGGAAGTTCCGGCGCGCGACGAGGGTCATCGGCACCTCGGTCACCAGGCCCACCGTCTCGAAGCCGTTGATCGGGTCATAGGCGAGCCGGCGATACAGCGTCGGGATGGTCGCCATGCCGATGTGGTGCAGCAGGATGGTGTAGCCGTCGGGCCGTGCATTCGCCACGCGCTGCGCGCCCAGCGTGCCGCCGGCGCCGCCGACATTCTCCACGACCACCGGCTGGCCGAGCTCGGTGCCCATGGCCTGCGCGATCAGCCGGCCGACGGTGTCGGTCGGGCCGCCGGCGGCGAAGGGGATGATCATGGTGATCGGCCGGGTCGGATAGGTGCCCTGCGCATGGCCGATGGCGGGCAGCGCGAGGGCGAGGGCGGCGCCCAGGACGGTGCGCTTGCCGAAGCGGGTCATCGTACGGCGTCTCCCCGTTTGATGGGCCGGCTGTGACAGAATGGTACGGGCCGGCGCCTGCCTCGGGCTTTACGCGATCCGGCCGGGGGATGCCAGTTGCGCGTGCCGCGAGGCGGCGATGGCGCCGCCCGCGCCCGGCCGCCATCATGCCGCCGGAAGGCGCGGGGGAACGTGGCGGGATGTCCGGGCAGCAGCAGCAGATCCAGTTCGACGACGGCGCCGCCTATGAGCGGCTGATGGGCGGCTGGAGCCGGCTGGCGGGCGAGGTCTTCCTCGACTGGCTCGGCCTGCCGGCCGGGCTGCGCTGGGCCGATATCGGCTGCGGCAACGGCGCCTTCACCGAACTGCTGCTCGCCCGCGGCGCCGCCGGGGTGGAGGGGATCGACCCCTCCGAGGGGCAGCTTGCCTATGCGCGCACGCGCCTGGCCGGGCGGCCGGTGGGGCTGCACGCCGGCTCGGCGGAGGCGCTGCCCTTTCCCGACGCGGCCTTCGACGCCGCGGCGATGGCGCTGGTGATCTTCTTCGTGCCCGACCCGGCCCGCGGCGTGGCGGAGATGGCGCGCGTGGTGCGCCCCGGCGGCACCGTCGCCGCCTATGCCTGGAACTTCCCCGCCGGCGGCTTCCCGATCGAGCCCCTGCAGGCGGAACTGCGCGCCCTCGGCCACCGGCCGGCGGTGCCGCCGCATGCCGACATCGCCCGCCCCGAGCCGCTGGCGGCGCTGTGGCGCGCGGCCGGGCTGGAGGCGGTGGAGACGCGCGAGATCCCGGTGCGGAACCGCTTCGCCGATGCCGAAGCCGCCTGGGACAGCCTGACCTCCAGCCCGCGCGTGCAGGCGCTGCTGGCGGGCATGGAGCCGGCGGCGCTGGCCGGGCTGCGCGCCCGCGTCGCCGCGCGGCTGGCGGCGGAGGCGGGTGGCGCCGTGTCCTCCACCGCGCTCGCGGCCGCGGTGCGCGGCCGCGTGCCGGCTTGACGCTGCGCGCGCCGGCCCGGATCGTCCGCGCGCCCAGGCGGAGGAGCGCGCGGTGACGGTGCGGTGGGAAGCGATGACGGCGCCGGAGCTGCGGGCGCTGGCCGCGCGCGACGCGGTGGTGGTGCTGCCGGTGGCGGCGCTGGAACAGCACGGGCCGCATCTGCCGGTCTGGACGGACAGCATGGTGGGCCATGCGGTCGCGGTGCGCGGGGCGGAGATCGCGGCCGAGGGGCCGGACCCGCTGCCGGTCGCGGTGCTGCCGCCGATGTGGATGGGGCTGTCGGAACACCATTTCCCCTTCGGCGGCACGATCAGCCTGGACTACGCGACCTTCGCCGGCGTGCTGCGCTGCGTGGCGCGCAGCATCATGGCGGACGGATTCCGGCGGCTGTTCCTGCTCAACAGCCATGGCGGCAACATCGAGCCGCTGGCGGTCTCGGCGCGGGAGCTGGCGCATGAGCTGGCCATCCCGGTGGTCGCCACCACCATCACGAAGCTGGCGCCGGAGGCGATCCGCGCGGCGCTGACCACCCAGCCCGGCATCCAGCATGCCTGCGAGGGGGAGACGAGCCTCTGGCTGCATCTCGATCCCGCGCAGGTGCGGCGGGGCCAGCTGGCGCACAGCGTCTCGCCGGGCGGCTTCGCGGCGGGCGACGCCGCGGCGACGCGGTTCTGGTCCTTCGCCGAGCGGGCGCCGGTGACCGGCGTGCGCGGCGACCCGCGCGCGGCGACGGCGGAGAAGGGCGCGGCGATCTTCGGCGCGATGGCCGAGGGCCTGGCGCGGATGCTGCGCGACCAGGCGCTGTGGCAGGCGCCCGACCCCGTCTGGCAACCCGGCCGGGCGCAGGGGCCGCGCTGAGCGCCGGCGCCAGCCTCGGCACTTTACTACTTTGGTTCTGTGTTGCTGAGGACGCTTTATTTGCGCCCTCTGGACGTCCGCGGCGGGCCCGGCCGCCTGGCTTCTGATCGAAGACGCTGATATCAAACAGGAAAAGCCTGTCGACCTCTGTGGCGCTTTGGCTTTTTGGCACTTTGGCAATATCCGGCGTCCCGCGCGCGGCGTCGCCCGGGTGCAGGAGCGGATTCACGGATTGAAGGAGCAGCGCGGCCGGCACGGCAGCCGGCAGGCGCGCCGGCGGATCGGCGCGTTCCTATTATGTTCCTAAACGGCGCCGGAGGTCCAGCGCCCCGGCGGCCGGCGCGGCGCCCGGACGGCCCGGGCGCCGAGGCCCGCCACGGCCAGGCCCCGGCGCCGTCAGGGCCCGCTCGCCGGCAGCGCCCGCCGCCCCTCGCCGCGTCCCGTCGCGGCGCCTATCCTCGCGCCGCATGCTCCGGATCTTCCTCGGCTACTACCGCCCGCATCGCCGGCTCCTGCTGCTCGATTTCGGCTGCGCCGCGGCGTCGGGGATCCTGGAACTGGCCTTCCCGATGGCGGTGCGCGCCTTCATCGACCATCTACTGCCGGGCCAGGACCTGCCGCTGATCGCGCTGGCGATCCTCGGGCTGCTGCTGCTCTACCTGGTCAACGGCGCGCTGATGGCGGTCGTCACCTATTGGGGCCATGTGCTCGGCATCGCCATCGAGACGGAGATGCGGCGCCGCGCCTTCGAGCACCTGATGAAGCTCTCCTTCCGCTTCTACGACGGCCAGAAGACCGGCCATCTGGTGGGGCGGCTGACCAAGGATCTGGAGGAGATCGGGGAGGTCGCGCATCACGGGCCGGAGGATCTGCTGATCGCCGTGCTGACCTTCGCCGGCGCCTTCGCGCTGATGCTGCACGTCAACGTCACGCTGGCGCTGGTGACGCTGGCGGTGGTGCCGGCGGCGGCCTTCGTCATCGC
>JAIYDD010000067.1 GCA_027487675.1 Acetobacteraceae bacterium
CACGAAGCGGTCAACGCGCTGCTGGCCTCGCCAATCGGGGCGAAGCGCTGGCCGCTCGACCACTGGTCGGAAGCGGTGCTGTTCTCCCCGGCCGCGCGGCGGGGCTGGGTGGCGCCGGATTTGGCGCCTCTCCCATGGTGAAGGCGGCGCCTCGCGTCGACCTTGTCGAAACGAGGCCCGCCTCTCCCCGCATCCGGGGAGAGGCGCCAGGCCGGGTTGGGTGAAAACGCGGGCTGCTTCAGTCGGCGGCCAGCGACATCCTGGTGCGGTTCAGCACGGTGTTGATGTGGTCCTCCGCCGCGCCGGCCACCTGCTCGGCCTGGGGGGGGGTGAAGATGTGGCCAGCACCCGGCATCACGCGGTAGTCGATGCGGATGCCCTTCTGGGTGTTCAGCTTCTCGACCAGCTTCCGCACGCTGCCTTCCGGCACCAGCTCGTCATCCGCGCCGTGCAGCATCAGGCCGTTGCAGGGGCACGGGGCGAGGAAGCCGAAATCGTAGTGACTGGCCGGCGGGGAGATGCTGACGAAGCCGCTCATCTCCGGGCGGCGCATCAGCAGCTGCATGCCGACATAGGAACCGAAGGAATAGCCCGCCACCCAGAGGGAGGAGGCGTTGGGGTTGACCGCCTGCAGGAAGTCCAGCGCGGCGGCGGCGTCCGAGATCTCGCCGATGCCGCCATCGTAGCGGCCCTGGCTGCGGCCCACGCCGCGGAAGTTGAACCGGAGGGTCGAGAAGCCCATCGACTGGAACCGCTGGTAGAGGGCATGCACCACGCGGTTGTTCATCGTGCCGCCATGCAGCGGGTGGGGATGCAGGACCAGCGCGACCGGCGCATTGGCCCCCTTGGCGTGGTGGTAGCGGCCTTCAAGCCGGCCGTCGGGCCCGGCGAACATCACTTCAGGCATCGCTCTCTCGATCCAGTCTCGGTTTGGCCGCGACAACCCGCGGCATGCCCGGGATATGGCCATGCCGATGGAACCGTCGCAGGGGTCGGAGGCGGAACATCCGCCTGGCGACCGGTTGGGGGGCCCGTCACGCGCGAAGGCGCGCCACGTTCAACTTGCGTGCCTTGCCACTCCACCCTCGGATCGCGCGCCACGTGGCTTGCCACCGCGGGACGGCGTGCCTCGGCCCGCGCCAGCGGTGAACTCGACCGGCACCGCCCGACCACGCCCGATCGTTGACGGGGCTGGTCGGGAATAATAGCCTCTTGCTGGCGACACGCTGGCGCGGTCATCCGGCTCCGGTCTTGGCTCTGGTGGGTGCGGCCTGGTCCGCGCCCGGTGGACGCCACGGGGCAGGCTCCCGAGCCCCGCGGCGCGGCGGACTATAGTTGAGGCGACGCCCGGTTTCATATCGGATTCACGGCATGGCCCGCATGATTCTTCGCCCGGCCGGGCCCGCCCCGCGGCCGCCGGCCAGGTTCGGGGCCACCCCTGCCGGAGGCGCCCCATGAGGCTCTCCACCCGCGGCCGCTATGCCGTGATGGCGATGGTCGAACTCGCGGCCCGCGGCGGAAGCGCCTCGTCGGACAGCAGGGGGCAGGTCAGCCTGGCGGAGATCGCCCAGGCGCAGCAACTGTCGCTCGCCTATCTCGAACAGCTCTTCGGGCCGCTGCGGCGGGCGGGGCTGGTGGCGTCGGCGCGCGGTCCGGGCGGCGGTTACCGGTTGGCCCGCCAAGCCTCGGACATCGCCATCGCCGATATCGTCGATGCGGTGGACGAGCCGCTGCAGGCCACCCGCTGCGAGGAGGGCGGCCCGGGGTGCCTGGCCGGCCAGCGCTGCCTGACGCATGACCTCTGGGCGGAGCTCGGCGCGCAGATCCGCCTGTTCCTGGGCGGGCTAACGCTGGCCGACGTGGTCGGAGGCCGCATCGCCGGCCGCGCCGCCCTGCCCCGGCCGGCCGAGGAGGCCGCGCCGGCCGCCGCGGCGCAGTAGCGCGCCATATGGCCGCGCCGCTCTACCTGGACGCCAACGCCACCGAGCCGCTGCGGCCGGACGCTCGCGCCGCCGCCATCGCGGCGATGGACCTTCTGGGCAACCCCTCCTCGGTCCATGCCGAGGGCCGCGCGGCGCGGCGGATGCTGGAAGCGGCGCGGGCGAGGCTCGCGGCCTGCTTCGGCGCGGCGCCTGGCGATGTCGTGCTGACCGCCGGCGGGACGGAGGCGAATGCGCTTGCCATCCGCGGGCTGTCCGTCGGGCGGCGGGTGCTGGCGGGCGTGACGGAACACCCGGCCGTGCTGGCCGCGGCGCCGGATGCGGCGCTGCTGCCGGTGGGCGGCGACGGGGTGCTGGACCTCGATGCGCTCCGCCGCGCGCTGGCCGGCGGGCCGCCCGCCCTGGTCTGCCTGATGGCCGCGAACAACGAGACCGGCGTGCTCCACCCGGTTGCGGAGGCGGCCGCGCTCTGCCGCGAGCATGGCGCGCTGCTGCATGTGGATGGCGTGCAGGCGGCGGGGCGGGTGCCGCTGTCGCTGGCGGCGCTCGGGGCGGACAGCCTGGCGCTGTCGGGGCACAAGCTCGGCGGGCCGAAGGGCGCGGGGGCGCTGCTGCTGCGGCCGGGGCTGGGCCTGGCGCCTTTGGTCGCCGGCGGCGGGCAGGAGCGCGGCCGGCGCGGCGGCACCGAGGCGCTGCCCGCGCTGGCCGGCATGGCCGCCGCCGCCGCCGCCGCCCGGCCGGAGGATGCGGCGCGGCTGGCGGCGCTGCGGGACGCGATCGAGGCGGGCTGCCTGGCGCAGGGCGCACGGGTGGCGGGCGCCGGTGCGCCGCGACTGCCCAACACCACGAGCCTGGTGCTGCCCGGCGTGCCGGCGGAGACGCAGGTGATCGCGCTGGACCTGGCGGGGGTGCGGGTGTCCGCCGGGGCGGCCTGCTCCTCGGGCAAGGTCGGGCGCAGCCATGTGCTGGCGGCGATGGGGCTGGGCCCGGATGCCGGCTGCGCCATCCGCGTCTCGCTGCCCTGGGATGCGCCGGCGGATGCGGCGGAGCGGTTCCTGGACGCCTGGGGGGCGATGCGGGCGCGGCTGGCGCGCGGCGCGGGCTGAGGCCGGCCGCGCCGTCCCAAATCGCGCCCGCGACGGCCGCGCCGATGCTCCGCGCCTCAGCCGGCGTGGATCATCGTCCCGCCGGACGGCGCCGGCGCGGCGCGGGCGGCGCGCAGCAGTGCCACCGCCAGCGCCGCCAGCCAGGCCTGCCAGGCCAGGAAGGCGAAGGGCGTCGTCTCGATCACCGGCAGCCCGGGCAGGCCGGTGGCCAGCGGCTCGCTGAGCCCCAGCAGCCAGAGCGGCAACGTCGCCAGCCCGGCCAGCGCCAGCCGGCGATGGCCCAGCGCGCGCAGCCGCCGCGCGAGGCGCAGCGTCCAGGCGACCAGCAGGACCTGGCCGAGGATCTCGCCCACCATCACGCCGAGCAGCTGGTGCTGGACCACGAACAGCGCCTCCGCCATCGCCGCCTGCGCCGGGTCGGCGGCCTGCCGCGCCAGCAGCGGCACCAGCAGCGCCCAGCGCAGCAGGCCGAGGAACTGCGCGACCGCGGAGGCCTGACCGGCCAGCCCCGGCGCCTGGCCGAAGGCGCGGTCTAGCGCCGCCGCCACCGGCGCGAAGGCCAGCGCGGCGGCGGCAAAGGCCAGCCAGATCCAGGCCAGCAGCCCTTCCCGTTCCCGGAAGCGCAGCAGGATGGTGCCGGGCGGCAGGCGCAGCACGTCGTCATAGCCGAACAGCTCGACCAGCCCGGCATAGGGGATGTTCACCGCCAGCAGGAAGGCGGGCACCAGCAGCCCGGCGATCCAGGCGGCGCGGCGGTCGGTCATGGCGCGTCCCCCTGGCCGAAGGCGCGGCGCAGCAGGAAGCGCAGCGCATCCTGCACGCGCTGCCGCCCGGCCTCGTCCAGGGCCAGCCCGGCGAAGCCGCCGAGGCTGCCCTCCCGCAGGGTGAGGTAATGCAGCGCGGCGAGCAGCACGGCGTTGACCGCCGGCGCGTCCACGCCCGGAGGCGGCCGCGCATCGCCGCGCGCCGCGGCCATCCAGGCGCCGACGGCCCGCGACCGGGCGGCATCCAGCGCCTGCATGGCCGGGGTCGGCGCCACCAGCTCCCAGGCCAGCGCCTGCTGAAGCACCGGGTCGGCGCGGAGCGAGGCACCATAGGCGTCGAGCAGCGCGCCGAGGCGGTCGGCATAATCGCCCTCCGGCGCCGCGCTCTCCGCCGCGCCCAGCCAGAGGCCGAGCTCGCCGCCGAGGGCCGTGACCAGCCCCTCGAGGTCGCCGAAATAGCGGGTGACCAGCTTCTTGTCGCAGCCGGCCTCGGTGCCGACGGCGACGATGCCCAGGCCGCGGAAGCCCTCCCGCGCGATGATGCGCCGCGCGGCGGCCAGGATGCGCGCCTCCGTCTCGGTGCGATTGCGGCGCTGGGTCTGGGCGGGGGCGGTCATGCGGGGGCTCCGGTCGGCAGGTGGCGGGCGAGGTCGCCGGCGATGCCGGACCAGGCGGCCAGCCGCGCCAGGGCATGGCGCGCCGTCGCCTGCGGCCGGGCCGGCGCGGCGGCCAGCACGCTGCCGCCCCAGTCGAGCAGCGTGCCGAGCGCCAGCAGGCTGCGCGGCGTGCCGTCGGGGCGCAGCCCGCCCTCGGCGGCCAGCCCGTACCAGCCGCGCAGGAAGCGCTCCAGCCCCGCGCCGGGGTCCATGGTGACGCGCAGCCGCACCCAGGCACCACGGGGATTGGCGTTGGCGTAAGCGAAGCAGTGCGGGGTGCCGGGCGGGATCTGCAGCACCTGGCCGGCGGCGAGGCGCTGGGTCGCGCCGGCCACGGTCACCTCGAGCGTGCCGGCCAGCACCTCGAAGCGCTCGGTGGCGTCGGGGTGCAGGCGGGCGGGGCCGCCATGGGCGCCAGGCGGCAGGGCGAGCCGGCCGACGAAGGCGCCGCCCTGGCGGAGCGCGCTGCGCTCGATCCACAGGCGCTCGCCGGTCAGCGGGTTGCGGAAGGCCTCGGACATGGCTCAGCGCCCCTCCGGCCCAGTGGCGGCGGCGGTGGCGATGGCGGTGGCCGGCACGCGGTCCGCCAGATCCTGGGCGAGGCGGGCCAGCGCCTGCTCGGCCATGGCGAGGCCGCGGTAGTAGGCGAAGGGGCCGGTGGTGAAGAGGTGCTCGTTGCGGGCCGCGGCCAGCACCGCGACCCGGTGGCCGGTGGCGCCGTCCAGCACCTCGGCCTCGGTGGCGGCGCCGCCGTTGGAGACGGGGCCGAGCAGCGGGGTTGCCAGCACGTTCAGCACGACATCGGCGCGGGCATAGCCGGTGATGGCGGCGCGCACGCGCAGCACGCCTGGGCCGGCGGCCGCGGCGCGGGCGAAGCGGGGCGCGAAGGCGGCGTCGAGCGCGGCGCGATAGGCCGCGACCAGCGCGGCGGCGTCGTCCTCGCCTGGGTTCTGCACGGCGCCCGGGGCGGGGCGGAAGACGACCTCCTCGATGAGGAAGGCGTGGTGGCCGGCGGCGGGCGCAGCGGCGGCGACGGGCGCGGCGGCGTCGAGGAAGCCGGTGCGGGTCGGCTGCTGGTCGGCGCAGGCGGCGAGCAGGGCGAGCAGCGCGAGGGCGGTGGCGGGGCGGGTGGGCATGCGGGTCTCTCCGGGGGGGGCCATGCGGGTTTTGTCCCCATGCCGGGACAATAGTCCCCAATCGGAGACATGCGCAAGAGGCTTTGTCCCTCATCGGGGACATTTTGCGGCCGGCACGCCCGGGCCCCGCCACCCGGCCCTTCCCCCGCCGGCCGCAAGGCGCCATCTACCGGGCGATGTCGCGCCCGAACCGCCCGATCTACCTGGACAACCACGCCACCACGCCGGTGGACCCGCGCGTGCTGGCGGCCATGCGCCCGTGGTGGGAGGAGAACTTCGCGAATCCCGGCAGCGTGGAACACGCGATGGGCCGGGCGGCGGAAGAGGCGGTGGAGGAGGCGCGCGGCCATATCGCGGCGCTGATCGGTGCGGAGCCCAGCGAGATCATCCTGACCTCCGGCGCCACCGAGGCGAACAACCTCGCCGTCAAGGGGGCGGCGCGGTTCGCCAGGGCGCAGGGCGCCGGCTCCGCCGCGGGGCAGGGCACCGACCGCCGGCGTGTCGTGACGCTCGCCACCGAGCACAAATGCGTCCTGGAGAGCGTCCGCGACCTGGCCGCGGAAGGGTTCGACCCCGTGCTGCTGCCGGTCCGCCCCGACGGGCTGCTGGACCTCGACCTGCTGAATGCGAGGCTCGCCGAGGCGCCCACGCTGCTCGTCTCCGTCATGGCGGCGAACAACGAGATCGGCGTGGTCCAGGACGTGGCGGCGATCGGGGAGATCGCGAAGCGCCACGGCGCGCTGTTCCACACCGATGCGGCGCAGGCGGCCGGGCGCATCCCGCTCGACGTTGCCGCGATCCGCGCCGACCTGCTCTCGCTCTCGGCCCACAAGGTCTATGGTCCGAAGGGAGTGGGCGCGCTTTATGTGCGGCGGCGGCCGCGGGTGCGCCTCTCGCCGCTGTTCTCGGGCGGCGGGCAGGAACGCGGGCTGCGGTCGGGCACGCTACCGGCGCCGCTGGTGGTGGGCTTTGGCGAGGCCTGCCGGATCGCCGCCATCGAGGGCGTGCTGGATGCCGGCCGCATCGCCGGCCAGCGCGACCGCCTTTGGGTGGCGCTGGAACGCGAGGTGCCGGGCATCGTGATCCACGGCAACCGGGAGGCGCGGGTCAGCGGCAACCTCTCGCTCGGCTTTCCCGGCGGCGTCACGGCGCAGGCGATCATGGCCGCGGCGCCCGCCATCTGCGTCTCGACCGGATCGGCCTGTTCCTCGGCGGAGATCGAGGCCTCCCACGTCCTGAAGGCCATCGGCCTGCCGGAGGCGCTGGCGCGCGCCACCTTGCGGATCGGCATCGGCCGCTTTACCTCCCCCGCCGACGTGGACCTTGCGGCCGCGGCGCTGGGCGCTGCCTGGCGCCAGGCCATGGCGGGTCAGGAAAGCGCCGCGGCGGAGCCGGCCGGCGCGGCGGAGTAGGGCCGATCATGCCGAAGATGACCTTCGTGGAACGCGACGGGACGCGCCGGGAAGTCGACGCGCCGCTCGGCCTGTCGGTGCTGGAGATCGCCCACAAGCACGGCGTGGACATCGAGGGCGCCTGCGAGGGCAGCCTCGCCTGCTCCACCTGCCACGTGATCGTGGATGCCGGCTGGTACGGCAGGCTGGCCACGGCGACGGAGGACGAGGAGGACATGCTCGACCTCGCCTTCGACCTGCAGGAGACCTCCCGCCTGGGCTGCCAGATCATCATGACCGATGCGCTGGACGGGCTGGTGGTGAAGCTGCCGTCGGCCACCCGCAACGCGGCGGGCTGAACGCGGTGGCGCCGCCCGCCCCCTACGGCCGGGAGGGCGGCCTGTTCCGCCGGCTGAAGGGCGCGTGCGCAGCCGAATGGCACGCCTATGCCTGGCACGCCTTCGTGCAGGGCATCGCCGACGGATCGCTGCCGATGGCCGCCTTCCGGCGCTACCTGGTGCAGGACTACCTCTTCCTGGTGCAGTTCGTCCGTGCCCATGCGCTGGCCGCCTACAAGGCCGAGAGCCTGGACGCCTTCCGCGACAAGGCCGCTTCCATCCAGGCGCTGCTGCACGAGATGACGCTGCACATCCGCTACTGCACCGAATGGGGCCTGCCGGAAGCCTCGGTCCTCGCGGAGCCCGAGGCGGCGGAGACGGTGGCCTACACACGCTGGGTGCTGGACCGCGGCATGGCGGGCGATATCCTCGACCTGGAGGTGGCGCTGGCGCCCTGCACGATCGGCTATGGCGAGATCGCGCTGGCCATCGAGGCGAGCCCGACGCGGAAGCGCGGCGGCAACGCGTATGAGAGCTGGATCGCCATGTATGCCGGCGCGGAGTATCAGGCCCTGGCCCGCGCCTCCGCGGCGCGGCTGGATGCGCTAGGCGAGAGCCATGGCGGGGATGCGCGCTTCACCGCCCTGGCAGCCGACTTCGCCAAGGCGGCGCGGCTGGAAGCAGCGTTCTGGCAGATGGGACTGGACGCGTCGCGATGAGGCGCCTGCGCGTGGCCCCTCCGACCGGAGCTTAGCGGGCGCCATGCGCATCCTTGTCGCCATGTCCGGCGGCGTTGACTCGAGCGTCGTGGCCGGGCTGTTGAAGGACGCCGGGCATGAGGTGATCGGCGCCACCCTCCAGCTCTACGACCATGGCGCCGCCGTGCGGAAGAAGGGCGCCTGCTGCGCGGGGCAGGACATCCACGATGCCCGCAGCGTGGCGGACGCGCTCGACATTCCGCACTACGTGCTGGACCGGGAAGCGCGCTTCCGCGCGGCGGTGATCGAGGATTTCGCGGACACCTATGCCCGCGGCGAGACACCGATCCCCTGCATCCGGTGCAACCAGACCGTGAAGTTCCAGGACCTGCTGTCCCTGGCCCGCGACCTGGGCTGCGAGGCGCTGGCCACGGGGCATTATGCCCGTCGTGTCGAAGGCGCGGCCGGGCCCGAATTGCACCGCGCGGCCGACCCGCTCCGCGATCAGTCCTACTTCCTGGCGATGACCACGCCCGCGCAGCTGGCCTTCGCGCGCTTCCCGCTGGGCGACATGCCGGACAAGGCCGCGGTACGGCGGGAAGCCGCGCGCCTCGGCATTCCCGTCGCCGAGAAGCCGGACAGCCAGGACATCTGCTTCGTGCCCTCCGGCCACTATGCCGAGACCGTCGCGCGGCTGCGCCCCGAGACGGCCGAAGCCGGCGAGGTGGTGGACCTCGAGGGCCGGGTGCTCGGCACCCATCATGGCATCGGGCGCTACACGGTGGGCCAGGGGCGCGGGCTCGGCGTCGCGACGGGGGAGAGGCTGTATGTGGCCGCCATCGACGCGACGCGGCGGCGCGTGGTGGTCGGACCGCGGGCGGCGCTGCCGAAGGCCGAGGTCGTGGCGGGCGAGGTGAACTGGCTTTCATCCCCGCCCATCGCCCCGGCCCGGGTCGCGGTGAAGCTGCGCGGGCGAGAAGCGCCGCGGCCGGCCACGCTCACCTGGGACGCCGCAGCGGGGGTGATGCGCGTGATCCTGGACCATCCGAACGTCGCGGCTCCTGGGCAGGCCTGCGTCGCCTATGACGGCGACCGGGTGATCGGCGCCGGCTTCCTGCGCGCGGCCTGAGCGAGAGCAGCCGAAGCGCATTCGGGCTTGCCGGGCACGATGGATGCGCAGCTGATGGCGCGGGAGTTGGCCATCACGCCCGAGACCGATGACCGGGTCCGGGTTCGCCGATCAGGTTGCGACGGGGCGCCTTGTGCGACAGCCATGAGCCGCCCGGCCGCGCGAGGTTGACAACGCGACGCGGCGGGCGCTACCCCGCGTGGCCTTCCGGGGCGGCGTAGCTCAGCTGGTTAGAGCACGGCACTCATAATGCCGGGGTCAGCGGTTCAAGTCCGCTCGCCGCTACCACAGTTATTCCCGTGAAAACATGCGTTTAGATTAGGCCCGGGTAACCGGGGCAAAACCCCGGGCACTCACACGGCGGCGCGCTGTCTGACGAGGTCCGGCAGGGCGGGGATGCTGGTGGCGCCGACGACGCTGAGCCGGTGTCCCAGATAGTCCCAGAAG
>JAIYDD010000140.1 GCA_027487675.1 Acetobacteraceae bacterium
TCATCGCCCCCTGGGACATCTGGCCCGGCCCGCAGCGGCCCGATGCGCCGCGGCTGTTCACCCGGCCCGAGGAGACAGCCGATCTCTACGGCTTCGCCCGCCGGCTTGGCCGCGTGCTGGACGGCGCGGCCGCCGTCTCGGTGCATGCGCCGGGGGAGGGGCCGGTGCGCATGCCCTCCGGGGAGCCCTGGGTCACGGTGCGCGCCGATCCCAACCGGCGCTTCGTCGTGGTGCACCTGGTGCGGTGGGACGGCGGCAGCGCGGGACCGGTGCAGATCGACCGCGCCGCGCTGCCCCGCGGGACGCCGGCGAACGCCCGGCTGCTGGAGCCCGGCGGCCGGGTCGTGCCGCTGACCGAGGGCGGTCGTGGCCAGCTCACCGCGGTGGCCGCGCCATCGCCCTGGTCCGTGGTCGTGTTCGGGGACGCCTGACGGCGCGGATGGCGGGGGCGAAGCCGGCTCCCGCCGGCGCTCCCTCGGTGACGCGCCGGCCCGGCTTCCCTGCCCCTTCGCGCCGGGCGGAGGCGCTGGCTCGTCCGCGGACCGCAAGGCGCGGCACCGCCGCCCGGTGATCCCGATGAAGTGGGCGCGGTGCCATGCCCCGCGGCCCCGCCTTGCCGCGTTGCGGGCCGGGCCCGCGCCGCCGAGCCGACAACCGCCCTGCAGGCTGCGCCGTTCCGACCGCTACGGCGCCATGCGAGGCGCTGCGTGGCGCGGCCCGTGCGCCAGGCCGAGGTCCCGGTGCGCCCGCGCGGCGTGATCGGGAACCGCCGCCGTCGCCGGCACCGCAGCGCCGCGGGGCGCAGCGCCCGCCCGGCACCGGTTGCAAGCGGCAGGGACGAACAACGCGACCCCGGCCTTGGCTCCGGTGCGCCGCATCGCCGGGCGCGGCGCGTGGCGGCGCCGTGCCCGGTGCCCGCGTCAGGCGGGCACGGCCTGGCGCACCCAGGCGGCCACGGTCCCGGCCAGGCTGTCGCGGCCGCGGCGCTGTTCGCCCTGGCCGGAGAAGTCGACATGGCCGCTGTTGATGCCGTCATACATCTCGGCGAGCAGGCGGGCATAGGCGGCGCCGAGACCCGCTTCCTCCAGGATGCCCTCCCAGGCCGCGCGCGGCGGCTGCACCGGCGCGACGTCCCGCCCCAGCGCCGCGCCGATCGCGCGGGCGGCATCGCGGGCCGAGTAGCGTTCGGGCCCTTCCAGCTCGACCAGCGGCGGCGCAGCGGCGTCCGCCAGCAGCGCGGCGGCGGTGCGGCCGATATCCGCGGTGGCGACCATCGGGTGGCGGGCGTCGAGGTCCGCCAGCATCGTCGGCAGGATGCCCTGCGTCGCAGCCAGGTCGAAGACGCTGCGCCAGTTCTCCTGGAAATAGGCGGGGCGCAGGCGGGTCACGCGCGGGGCCGCATCCGCCAGGATCTCCTCCGCCCGCCGCAGGCCGAGGATCGGGCCGGTGCCCGCGGCCAGGTGCGCCCCTTCCGAGGACAGCAGCACCAGCCGCGCCAGGCCCACGGCGCGCGCCGCCTGGCGCGCGGCGGTGGCGACCTCGACGTAGAAGCCGACCGGGTCGGGATGGGCGGGGGCGGGCGGGATCATCACATAGGCGGCCTCCGCGCCATCGAAGGCGCGGCGCAGCGCCTCGGCATCCCTCGCCTCGCCCTGCTCAAGGCGCACGCCCTGGGCGGCGCGGGCGGCGGCGCGGGCGGGGTCGCGGACCAGGGCGCTCAGGCGGTGGCCCTGGGCGAGCAGGGCGTCGGCGGCGACGGCGCCGGTCTGGCCGGTGATGCCGATGAGGGCGAGCATTGGGGATAAGCCTCCGATGCGGTTGGGGCGGCAGGGTGCCGCGGTGCCCCGGAAGCTAGGCCGCCCCTTGGCATCCACCCACTGCATCCTTGATATCCAGCCCATGCACGAAGTGAATTTGCGCGGCGTCGACCTGAACCTGATGGTGCTGCTCGACCTGCTGGTCGAGCACCGCAGCGTCACCGCCGCCGCCGAGGCCGCGCATATGAGCCAGCCGGCGATGAGCCGCGCCCTCGGCCGGCTGCGCGCCCTGCTGCGCGACCCGCTGCTGGCGCGCGGCGCGCAGGGCCTGGTGCCGACGCCGGCGGCGGTGGCGATGCAGCCGGCCCTGAAGCGGATGCTGGCGGAGGCGGCGGGGCTGGTGGCGCGGCGGCGCTTCGACCCGGCCGCCTGGCGCGGGCAGGTCGGCATCGCGGCGACGGACCACCAGACCATCCTGCTGCTGCCGCGGCTGATCCGCCGCCTCTTCGCCGAGGCGCCGCTCATGGAGCTGCGCGTCGTGCCCTTCCAGGCCAGCCGGCTGGACGAGCTGCGCGACGGCCGGCTGCACCTGACCTTCGGCATCCTGGAACAGGCCCTGCCGCCCGGCCTGCGACGCGAGGCGCTGGACGAGGACCGCTTCGTCACCCTGCTGCGCGCCGGCCATCCGGCGCTGTCGGATTGGCGGGTCGAGCGCTTCGCGGCGCTGGACCATGTGCTGGTGACGGTGCTGGGCGAGGGGCGCGGCGCGATGGACGAGCTGCTGCGCGCGCAAGGCCTGTCCCGCCGCGTCGCGCTGCGCCTGCCGCATTTCTACGCCGCGATGGCGGTGGTGGCGGACAGCGACCTGGTGGTCACGCTGCCCGCCTCCATCGCGCGGCGGCATGCGGCGCCGCTCGGGCTGGTGGCGGTCGAGCCGCCCCTGGCCCCGCCGCCCTTCAACACCACCATGGTCTGGCCGGAGGTCCTGGACGCCGACCCCGGCAATGCCTGGCTGCGCGGCCTGGTGCGGGAAGAAGCCGCGCGGCTCGCCGCGTCCGCGTGATGCGTCAGCCGCGCTGTTCGAGGTTGGCGAAGCGCACCACCTCCGCCCAGCGCGCCGTCTCTCCGGCGATCAGCTCCGTCAGCACCCGCGGCGGGCCGCCGGCGGGGGCGAAGGCGCTGGCGGCCAGGCGCTGGCGCGTCTCCGGCTGGGCGAGATAGCGGCCGAGCTCCTCGTTCAGCGTGTCGCGCACCGCCGCCGGCATCCCTGCGGGGCCGAAGAAGCCGAGCCACAGCTCCGCCTCCGCGCCCTGCACGCCGGCCTCGGCCAGGGTCGGCATGTCCGGCAGCGCGGCGGTGCGTTGCGCGCTGGTGACGGCCAGGCCGCGCAGCCTGCCATCCGCGACCATGGGCTGCGCGGTGCCGACGCTGTCGAAGCAGAACTGCACCTGGCCCGAGACGAGCGCGGTGATCGCCGGGCCGGCGCCGCCGAAGGGGATGTGCGTCGCCTCGGTGCCCGTGCGCATCCGGAACAGCTCCATCATCAGGTGGCCGCCCGACCCGATGCCGGGGCTGCTGAAGTTCAGCGCGCCCGGGCGGGCCTTCAGATGCGCGACCAGCTCCGCCACGTTGCGCACCGGCAGGGACGGGTGGGTCAGCAGGTAGAAGGGGAAGCTGGAATGCAGCCCGATCTCGGTGAAGTCGCGCCGCGGATCGAAGGCCGGCGTGCGCGTCAGCAGCGGGCCCAGCACGTGGCTGCTGTTGGTGGTGAACAGCAGCGTGTAGCCATCGGGCTCGGCGCGCGCGACGGCGGAGGTGCCGATGGCGCCGGTGGCGCCCACGCGGTTCTCGACCACGAAGGGCTGGCCGAGGGCGCGGCCCATATGCTCGGAGACCAGCCGCGCATGGGTGTCGCTCGGCCCGCCCGGCGCGAAGGGGACGATCACGCGCACCGTGCGCGTCGGGCGCCAGCCGGCGGCGCGCGCCGCCGGCGCGCCGAGCGCGGTGGCGGCCAGTGCGGCGCCGCCCAGCAGCCCGCGCCGGGTCAGGCGCGGCGTATGCTTGCCTTGCATGGTCTTCTCCTCCCTTGGTCGGCCCTTGGCGGGCCTTGCGTGCAGGCGCGGCGCGGTCAGCTTGCGGGTTGCAGGACCTCCTCGATCCAGTCCCACATCGCGGCGACGCCGATCGAGACATTGTCGATCTGGCAGTGGTGGTAGCCGCCTTCCTCGCGCGTGAAGACGCGCAACTCCTTCCGGCGCGAGCCGGCGGCGTCCAGGCAGGCCTTCGCGAAATCCATCGGGATCTGCTCGTCGCCCTCGCCGTGGACGATCAGCAGCGGGCATTCCATGCGCTGCACCACGCCCTCCAGGCGGAAGGCTTCCAGCTTGCGCATCGCCTCCTCCCGCGTCGCGACGCCGAGCACCCAGAGCAGGTGGCGCCAGGGCACGGAGAGCGAGGTGGCGGCGGCGCGGTCGATGCGTTCGAAGCGGCGCCGCCAGGTCTCGTGGTAGTCCCATTGCGCGCCCCAGGCGACGCAGCAGGCGAAGCGCTTTTCGAAGGAGGCGGCGCGCGGCGCATAGTAGCCGCCGAGGCTGATCGCCATGACGCCGATGCGCGCCGCGTCGATCTCCGGCCGCGCGGCGAGCCATTCATAGGCGGCCGTGCCGTAGCGTTCCGTCTCCGGGATCAGGGGCAGGTTGCGGAAGCGGATCGCCTCGCCATTGCCGGGCCCGTCCACGATCAGGCAGGCGACGCCGCGTGCGGCGAGGTCGGCCACGCCCTTCAGGTACTGGATCTCCTTGGTCACGTCGAGGCCGTCGAAATAGACCATCGCCGGCACCGGGCCGCTGCGGCCGGGGATCGGCGCGGCATGCACCAGCAGCGCGGGCAGCGTGGTGCCTTCGTAGGGGATCTCGACGCTCTCGATGCGCGGGGACGTGCTGACGGCGGCAGCATCGCGGAAGCAGGCGACGCCGCGGAGATAGGCGGCATCGCTCTCGGCCGTCTTCGGCTGCATGAAGCGTTCGCCGACATGGTAGTAGTTGGCGGCGCGCATCAGATGCTGCGCGCCGGTGCGGGTGCGGCCGGCCTGCATGTGGCGGCGGCCGGCGTCTTCCACCGTCGCGGCCTCGGCGGCCCATTCGCGGAACCAGGCCACATCGTCGCCTTCGTGGCCGCGCAGGCGAAGGCCGATGCGCGCGACCTCGCCGATCTCGGCGCCGCCCCAGGGGGCGCTGTTCAGGCCGATCAGCATGCCGTGCGACCAGCGATAATCCGTCGGGAAGTAGCGGAAGGACAGGTCCTCGTCCTCCGCCGCCCTCGGGGCGGCAGCTTCCTGCGACATCGACGCTTCCTCCAGTCTCTTGCTTGGTGGGGCAGTCTAGGCCGGCCGGCGCCATCGCCATATTCTCATTCGGGGATGTGGCCCATCGCGAACGGCGATAACCTGCGGCGCCATGGACCTCGACCTCACCAGCCTGCGCTGCTTCGTCACCATCGCGCGCGAAGGCGGCGTGGCGCGCGCGGCGCGGGTGCTGAACCTGGCGCAGCCCGCGCTCAGCCGCCGGATGCGCCTGCTGGAGGAGGCGCTGGGCGTCACGCTGCTGTTGCGCAGCCGTCGCGGCGTGGTGCCGACCGAAGCCGGCGCGGTGCTGCTGCGGCGGGCGGAGGCGCTGCTGCACCAGGCGCGCCATTTGCAGGAGGAAGTCTCGGCCGCGGCCGCGGAGCCGGTGGGGCTGGTGCGGATCGGCTGCCCGCCCTCGGTCGCCGCGCTGTTCCTCGGGCGGCTGCTGGCGGGCTATGCGCGGGCGCATCCGCGCGTCTCGCTGCGGATCGAGGAACGCTTCTCCGGCTCCGTCCGCGACGCGCTGCTGGCCGACGAGATCGACATCGGCATCGGCGCGCTCGGGGCCGGCGGGCCGGACCTGCAGGCGGAGCGCCTGTTCGACGAGGAGGTCTGGCTGGTTGGGCTGCCGGCCATCTGGCCGTTCGGCGCGCGTGCCACCTTGCGGCCGACGGAGCTGCGCGGCCTGCCGCTGATCCACAGCAGCTGGTTCCGCCCGCTGGTCGAGGCGGCGGCCGGGCCGGCGCTGCCGGATGGCCCGCTGCGCCTGCAGGCCGATGCGATGACCAGCATCCGCGAATTCACCCTGGCGGGCGGCGGGTTCCTGCTCGGCGCGCCGTCCGCCGTGCACGACCTGCTGGCAGAGGGCCGGCTGGTCGGCGCGCCGCTGGCCGGCCAGGTGCTGCCGCGCACGCTGTATCGCCGCCGCGACCAGCCCGCGACGCTGGCGCTGGAGCGGCTGGTCGACAGCATCCGCGCGCATGTGCGCGAGGAGGTGATCGCGCGCCACCGCTTCGCGCGCGCGCCGCGTGGCGCGGCGCGCGCGGCGACCCTGCGGCCTTGACAGCACGCGCCGCGCTGCCCGTGATGCGCGCCAGGATGGGAATGGACAAGGACGCGCGACGCGGATGATCGAGGCGCTGCCACGCACGCCCGCCTTCCGGCTGGATGGCAAGCGGGCCCTGGTGACCGGTGCGGGGCGGGGGCTTGGCCTCGCCGCCGCCGCGGCCCTGGCCGAGGCGGGCGGCACCGTGACGCTGCTGGCCCGCAGCACCGCGGAGATCGAGGAGGCCGCGGCCGCGATCCGCGCCGCCGGCGGCGCCGCCGACACGCTGCCGCTCGACGTGCAGGACACCGATGCGCTGCGCGCGGCGCTGGCCGCGCGGCCGGCCTACGACGTGATGGTCAACAACGCCGGCACCAACCGGCCCGCCGCCTTCCAGGACGTGACGGAACCCGACTTCGACCTGGTGATGGCGCTGAACCTGCGCGCCGCCTTCTTCGCCGCCCAGGCCGTCGCGCGGCGGATGATCGAGGAGGGCGTGCGCGGCAGCATCGTCAACGTCTCCTCCCAGATGGGGCATGTCGGCGGGGCACGGCGCAGCGTCTATTGCGCGTCCAAATGGGCGATCGAGGGCATGACCAAGGCGATGGCGCTGGATCTCGCGCCGCACGGCATCCGCGCCAACACGCTCTGCCCCACCTTCATCGAGACGCCGATGACGCGCCCCTTCTTCGAGGACCGCGCCTTCCGCGACCAGGTGCTGCAGAAGATCAAGCTCGGCCGCATCGGCCAGGTCGAGGACATCATGGGCCCGCTGCTGCTGCTGTGCACCGGGGCAGGGGGGCTGATGACCGGCTCCGCCCTGCTGGTGGATGGCGGCTGGACGGCGGACTGAACGAACCGGGAGAGAACGCCATGGCACGCTGGCTCAAGAGCTCGATCGCGGCGGCGCAGAAGGCGGAGGCCGATGCGCGCGTCCGCGCCACCGTGGAAGGGCTGCTGGACGACATCGCGAAGCGTGGCGACGCGGCGGTGCGCGAGCTGTCGGTGAAGTTCGACGGCTGGGATCGCGCGGACTACCGCCTGACCGATGCCGAGATCCGCGACTGCCTGTCGCAGCTTTCGGCGCGCGACCTGGACGACATCCGCTTCGCGCAGGAGCAGGTGCGCAACTTCGCGCAGCACCAGAAGGCGGCGCTGCGCGACATCGAGGTGGAGACGCTGCCGGGCGTGGTGCTCGGCCACAAGAACATCCCGGTGAATTCCGTCGGCTGCTACGTGCCGGGCGGCAAGTATCCGCTGCTGGCCTCGGCCCACATGTCGGTGGTGACGGCGAAGGTGGCGGGCGTGAAGCGCATCGTCACCTGCGCGCCGCCCTACCAGGGCAGGCCGGCGCCGGCGATCGTGGCGGCGCAGCACCTGGCGGGCGCCGACGTGATCTACTGCCTGGGCGGCGTGCAGGCGGTGGGCGCGATGGCGCTGGGGACGCAGAGCATCCAGGCCGTGGACATGCTGGTCGGGCCCGGCAACGCCTATGTCGCGGAGGCGAAGCGGCAGCTGTTCGGCCGCGTCGGCATCGACCTCTTCGCCGGCCCGACCGAGACGCTGGTGATCGCCGACGACACGGTCGATGGCGAGATCTGCGCGACCGACCTGCTCGGCCAGGCCGAGCACGGCCCGACCAGCCCGGCGATCCTGCTGACGGATTCGGAGAAGCTGGCCCGCGACACGATGCGGGAGGTGGAGCGGCTGCTGGCCATCCTGCCCACCGCCGAGATCGCGGCCAAGGCCTGGGCCGACTATGGCGAGGTGATCCTCTGCGCCGACAAGGCGGAGATGCTGAAGGAAGCCGACCGCATCGCGTCCGAGCATGTGCAGGTGATGACCGCGGACGACGACTTTTTCCTGAACAACATGACCAACTACGGCGCGCTGTTCCTCGGCCCGCGCACCAATGTCAGCTATGGCGACAAGGTGATCGGCACCAACCACACGCTGCCGACGCTGGGTGCGGCGCGCTACACCGGCGGGCTGTGGGTGGGCAAGTTCCTCAAGACCTGCACCTACCAGCGTGTGCTGACCGACGAGGCGAGCGCGATGGTCGGCGCCTATTGCTCGCGGCTCTGCATGCTGGAAGGCTTCGTGGGCCACGCCGAGCAGGCCAACATCCGGCTTCGGCGCTATGGCGGGCGCAACATCCCCTACGGCACCGCGGCGCCCTGAATGCCGCAGAGTTTCCGCGACCTCAGGCTGTTCGTCGCCGCCTGCGAGGAACGGTCCTTCACGGCCGCGGCGCAGCGCGAGCATGCGACGCAATCCGGCGTGTCGCAGCACATCCGCAAGCTGGAGGACCGGCTCGGCGTGCAGCTGTTCCTGCGCGGGTCCTCGGCCGTGGTGCCGACGCCGGCGGGCGAGGATTTCTACCAGCACGCGGTGGCGCTGCTGCGCATCCGCGACGAGGCGGTGCGCGCGGCGCAGGCGCATGCCGGGCCGATGCAGGGCGAGATCCGCGTCGGGCTTATGCCGACGATGACGCGGCTCTGCCTGGCTCCGTCGCTCGCGCGCTTTATGGCGGCGCATGCCAATGTGACGGTCCGCATCACCGAGGCGTACAGCGCGGCGCTGACGCCGATGGTCCGCGGCGGCGAGCTGGACTTCGCCGTGGTGCCCGGCGGTCCGCCGCCGGCGGGGCTGCGCGTCAACCAATTCCTGCGCACGTCGGAAGTGCTGGTGTCTGCCGCTGCCTCCGGCCTGCCGCACCTCTCGCCCGTCTCGCTGCGCGACGTGCCGGCGCCGCGCCTGGTGCTGCCCGGTCCCGGCAACACGCGGCGCCAGACCATCGAGGCCTACATGACCACCAACGGCATCCGGCCCGCGCGGGTGATCGAGCTCGATGCGATGCTCGGCACGCTGGACATGGTGGCGTCGCAGGGGTGGTGCACCATCCTGCCGGGCGTGATGATGGCCGACGGCGTCGAAGCCGGGCAGCGACGCTTCACGGTCAGCCCGCTCGGCGATCCGCCCCTGCGCCTCGACCTCGTGGCGATCGAGGCGGCACGGCGCAAGCTTCCGCCGGAAGCGGCCGCCTTCCTGGCGGTGCTGCGGGAGGAAGCGGCGCGCATCAATGGCCGCTGGGACGCCGCCTAGCCGCTACGGCCGCACCGGCGCGCGCGTGGCCGCCGATCGCGCTACGGCTTCCAGCACCGCGACATTCGCGACCTTCTGCGAATCCGTGAAGGGATAGTCGGCACGGCCCTGCACGGCGTCCGCGAAGGCGAGCAGGTTCAGCAGCGTCGCATTCTCCCAGGCGAAGCTCTCGACGCGGCAGTCGCCGCCGCGCGCCTGCACGGTCAGCGTCGCCGGGCCGGGCGTGTCGGGGTGCGTCTCGTTGCGGATCTCCGCCCAGCCGCGCGCGCCCATGACGGTGAGGGAGATGTAGAGCGGCGTCTCGAGCACCGCGTTGATGTGCCCCGATGCGCCGGAGGCGAAGCGCAGGTGCACCGACACGCCGTCGCCGTTCGGCCGGCCGGAGACCAGGTGGGAGGTGATGGCGTGAACCTCCTCGACCGGCCCGACCAGGTCCAGGAACAGGTCGGTCAGGTGCACGCCCATCGCCGTCATCGCCGCGGCAGGCGCCTGCGCCGGATCGGCGCGCCAGTCGCCGGCGGCGACGTGCGCGAGCTTGTCGTGGCTGAAATCGGCCCGGACATGCAGCACCTGCCCGAGTTCGCCGGCGCGCAGCATCTGGCGCAGGCGGCGGATCGCGGGCTCGAAGCGCCGCTCATGCCCGATGCCGAGCACCACGCCGGCATCACGGCAGGCGGCCACGCTGCGTTCCGCATCGGCGCGGGAGAGGGCGAGCGGCTTCTCGCAGAAGACGTGGCGCTTCGCCGCCGCGACCTCCAGCACCTGCTCGGCGTGCAGCCCGTGCGGGGTGCAGAGGATCACCGCCTCCACGGCCGGGTCGCGCAACGCCTCGGACAGGGTCGCGGACAGCGGCACCCCGTGCTCCTGCGCGAAGGCGCCATGCGCCGCGCCGTCTGGCTCGATCGCGCGCACCAGGCGCAGCTGCGGGTTGCCCTTGAGGCTGCGGGTCACCTGCCTGCCCCACCAGCCGAGCCCGGCCACCGCTGCCTGAACCATCGGTTCCCTTCCTCCCCGCGGCCGAGACGGCGCGGACGACGCGGTCCGTGCGCGTCACGCCCCCATCCCGACCCGCGCCTACAGATAGGCCGCGTGCCGCAGGGCGTGGGAATCATCGTTGCTGCCGGCGACGATCAGGGAAGCTGATGCCGCCACGCCAAGGCTTGACCGCCGCCGCCCGGCCGCGTTGAACAGGCGGCGGCGGTATGGTGGGAGGCAGCTGTGCAGGCATCGCAGGCGCGACGCGCGGTGGTGATCGGCGGCTCGATGGGCGGCCTCTTCGCGGGGCTGCTGCTGCGCCGGCTGGGCTGGGACGTGCGCATCTTCGAACGCGTCGGCGGTGAGCTCGCCGGGCGCGGCGCCGGGATCGTGACGCACCCCGTCCTGTACGACGCGCTGCGCCGCGCGGGCGTCGATGATCTGGATGATCTCGGCGTGCCGATGGAAACCCGCCGCGTTTATTCCGTGCAGGGCCAGCTGATCGGGGAGCATCGGCGCCCGCAGGTGGCCACCGCCTGGGAACGGCTGTTCCGGCTGCTGCGCGCCGAGTTTCCCGATGCGCACTACCATGGCGGCCATGCGCTGGCCGGCATCGACCAGCCCGCCGGCGGCGGTGTCGTCGCGCGTTTCGCCGATGGCAGCACGGCGGAGGGCGACCTGCTGGTCGCGGCCGACGGCTTCCGCTCCACCGTTCGGTCGCTGCTGCTGCCGCAGGCGGCGCCGGCCTATGCAGGATATGTCGGCTGGCGCGGCCTGCTGGCGGAGGCGGACATGCCGGCCGCCCTGCATGCCGAGTTGTTCGACCACTTCGCCTTCTGCCTGCCGGAGGGCGAGCAGATGCTGAGCTATCCGGTGGCCGGCCCGGCCAACGACCTGCGGCCGGGTCATCGGCGCTACAACTTCGTCTGGTATCGCCCGGCAAGCGCGGCGACGACCCTGCCCTGGCTGCTGACGGATGCGACCGGCCACCGGCATGAACTCGCCATCCCGCCGCCGCTCATCGCCCCCGCCGTGCTCGAGGCGTTGCGCGCGGATGCGGAGCGGCTGCTCGCGCCGCAATTCGCCGCGCTGGTGCACCTGGCGCCGCAGCCCTTCCTGCAGCCGATCTACGACCTCCGCTCGCCGCGGCTCGCGCTCGGCCGCGTGGTCCTGCTCGGCGATGCCGCCTTCGTCGCCCGGCCGCATGTCGGCGCCGGCGTGTCGAAGGCGGCGATGGACGCGATGGCGCTGGCCGATGCGCTCGCTGCCTCCCCGGACGACGTGGACGCCGCGCTCGCGGCCTATGAGGCGGCGCGGCTGCCGGAAGGCGGGCGGATCGTGGCGCGCGCCCAGGAACTCGGCACCTGCATCGCCGCGGAAGGCATGGGCGAGGCGGAGCGGCGGATGGCGCTGCGCAGCCGCGACCCCGGCGTGGTGCTGGCGGAGACCGCGGTGCTAGACTTCCTCGATGCCTGACGCCGGACGCGGCTAGGGCGTGATCGCCGAAGGGCGGAACGCCCGAAGGCGTGGATCACGCGGCAAACCAACGGGCCGGACCATGATCGGCGATCGATTCCTTGCCGGTCGTGGTCTAGGCGCCGCGCGGCGGCAGGCCCGCCATGCGTTCCAGCACCGCGCAGACCGACGCCGTGTCGAGCCCGCCCTGGCCCGCCGCCAACGCCGCATCGTAGATCGGCGCGCTGGCTGCCAGCAGCGGCGTCGGCGCGCCGACCGCCTGCGCGAAGGCCGCGATCACCGCCATGTCCTTCTGCCAGGTGGAGATGCGCATGGTCGGCGGTTCGTAGCAGCCATCGGCCATCATCGGCGCGCGCATCTGGAACATCCGCGACCCGCCGGCGCCGGGCGAGACCAGCCGCACCATCTGGTGCGGATCGAGGCCCGCGCGCACGCCGAGCACCATCGCCTCCGCCGCCGCCACGTTGTGGATCGCGACCAGCAGGTTGGCGACGAACTTCATGCGGCTGCCATTGCCATAGGCGCCGACGTCATGCGCTTCCCTGGCGAAATCCATGAACAGCGGATGCAGTGCCGCGATCTCGGCGGCGTCGCCGCTGGCATAGACGCTCAGGTCCTTGACGCGGGCCTGGGCGCCGGTGCCGCTCAGCGGGCAATCCAGCGCGACATGGCCGGCCGCCGACAGGATGCGCGCCGCCTCGTCCTTGTCGGCCAGTGCGAGCGTGCTCGTCTCCACGACGACGCGCTTCGCGAGGCCGGCGGCGGCCAGCGCCTCGGCCGTCGCGCGCAGGGCGGCGGGGCCGGGGAGGGAGGTGACGAGCACCTGCGCCTCCGCCGCCACATCCAGCAGGCCGGCGCGCACCTCGACGCCGGCGGCGCGTGCCTCCGCCTGGCGCGCCGGGTCGGGGTCGTAGCCCAGCACGCGCCAGCCCGCGGCCACCAGGTTCGCCGACATCGCCCCGCCCATGATGCCGAGGCCGACCATCCCGACGAGCTTCGTCATGCGCTTCGTCTCCTCCCGTCCTTGTCGCGCGGAACCCGCGGCCGCCGGTTTCGGTCGGGCCCCGCCGCGTGCTATGCGCAGCCTACAGGCTCGGGAGGAAATGACCATGGCGCGGATCGGCGTGGCCGGCATCGGCCGGATGGGCGGCGCGATCGCGGCGCGGCTGCTCGAACTCGGCCACGAGGTGACCGTGTGGAACCGCAGCGCGGAGAAGCTGGCGCCGCTGCTGGAGGCCGGCGCGACGGCGGCGGAGACGCCGGCGGCGCTCGCCGGCCGGTCGGACATCATCCTCACCATCCTGACCGACGGCGCGGCGATGGAGCGCGTGCATGGCGGCGCCGACGGCACCATCGCCGCGGGCCTCGCCGGCAAGACGGTGCTGGAGATGAGCACGGTCAGGCCGGAGACGCAGGTCGCGATGGCGGCGCGGGTGCGGGCGGCCGGCGGGGCCTATGTCGAATGCCCGGTCGGCGGCACCACGGGGCCGGCGCGGAACGGCAAGCTGATCGGCCTCGCGGCCGGGGAGGCGGAGGACGTCGCGCGGGTGCGGCCGGTGCTCGACCAGCTCTGCCGGCGGGTGGAGCATGTCGGCCCGGTCGGCGCCGCCGCGGCGATGAAGCTCGCGATCAACCTGCCGCTCCTGGTGTTCTACCAGGCCTTCGGCGAGGCCCTGACGCTCTGCCGGCACCTCGGTCACGACCCGGCCTTCCTGGTCGACCTGTTCGCCGACACCTCTGGCGGGCCGAACGTGCTGCGCGCGCGCGGGCCGGCCATCGCGCTGGCGCTGTCGGGCGGCGACCCGCAGCCGCGGACCTTCGACGTCGACCTGATCCGCAAGGACCTGCGCACCATGCTGGAGGAAGCGCGCGCCGGCGGCGCCGACCTGCCCGTCACGGCGCGCGCGCTCGAGGTCTATAACGGCGCCTCGGCGGAAGGCTGGGGCGAGCGGGACGCGGCGACGCTGCCTTCCTACTGGCCCGGCAAGGCGGCGCGAGGCGTGGCATGATCCTGCATGGCTTCTGGCGTTCGATCGCCACGATGCGCGTGCGCATCGGGCTTTCGCTGAAGGGGCTGGCTGCGGAGGAGGTTCCGGTCGACCTGCTGGCCGGCGCGCAGCACGCGCCGGAGTTCCGGGCGGTCAACCCGGCGGGCGCCGTGCCGGCGCTGGTGACGGAGCCGGGGGCGCCGGCGCTGTTCCAGTCGCTGGCCATCCTGGAATGGCTGGAGGAGACGCAGCCCGATCCGCCGCTGCTGCCGCAGGGCGCCCGGGCGCGGGCGCGCGTGCGGGCGCTGGCGCTGATCGCGGCGGCCGACAGCCATCCGCTCAGCGTGCCGCGGGTGCGCCGGGCGCTGGCCGAACGCTTCGGCGCGGATGAGCCGGCGATCGCGGACTGGGCGCGTCACTGGGTCGGGCAGGGTGCCGCGGCGCTGGAAGGCCATCTGGCACGCGATCCCGAAACCGGGGCCTTCTGCCATGGCGACACGCCGGGGATGGCGGATATCTGCCTGTTCAGCCTGGCGGCCAGCGCCGGGCTGTTCCGCCTCGACCTCTCGCCCTTCCCGGTGGTGGCGGGCATCGCGGCGCGTTGCGCGGCGATCGAGGCCTTCGCCGCCGCGCAGCCGCTGCGCCAGCCCGGCGCGCCGCATCTCGGAAGCTGATGGCCGGGCGCAGAACAGATGATTTGGCGGTTCCGCGCCCCGCCAGCATCTAGTCGCGGGACAATTCGGGGGAACCGCACGCCATGGATCTCGGCTTCTTCACCATGCCGATCCATCCGATCGACAAGGACTGGCGCCAGTCGCTGCGCGAGGACCGGGAAGCCTACATCCTGGCCGACGAGCTGGGCTTCACCGAGGCCTATTGCGGGGAACACGCGACCGACCAGGCGGAGAACATCACCTCCTGCGCGATGTTCCTCGCCACGCTGGCGGATGCGACGAAGCGCATCCGGCTGGGCACCGGCACGGTCAACATGCCCAACAGCCATCCCGTCGCCGTGGCCGCCAACCTGGCGATGCTGGACCACCTGCTGGACGGCCGGCTGATCTTCGGGATCAGCCCGGGCGGCCTGCTGTCGGATGCCGAGGCGTTCGGCAATCTCGAGAAGAACCGCGCGGAGATGTTCCTCGAGGCGATCGACACCGTGCTGGCGATCTGGCAGGGCGAGGCGCCCTACGACATCGTCGGCAAGCACTGGTCGGTCTCCACCCGCCGCACCTTCATCCCGGAGATCGGCCAGGGCTTCATCCCCCGCCCGCTGCAGCGGCCGCATCCGCCGATCGTGGTCACCGCCGTCGCGCCCTTCTCGAAGGGCGTGACGGAAGCCGCGGCGCGGGGGTGGGAGCCGATTTCGGCCAACTTCCTGATGCCGCAATGGGCGCGCAGCCACTGGCCGCGCTACGTGGAAGGCTGCGCGCGCGCCGGCCGCGTCGCGGACCCGGCGAACTGGCGCGTGGCGAAGAGCATCTTCGTGGCCGAGGATGCCGCCACCGCGCGCGCCTATGCGACCGGGCCGGACAGCCCCTATCGCTTCTACTATGCGCAGCTGCTGCGGAAGATGCAGAAGGGCGGGCGGCTGGAGCTGTTCAAGACGCATCGCGACCAGCCGGATGACGAGGTGACGCTGGACGCGATCTGCGACCGGCTGGTCATCTGGGGCACGCCCGACCAGGTCGCCGACAAGCTGCTGGCCTTCCGCGAGGAGGTGGGTGACTTCGGCACGCTGCTCTATGCCGGCAAGGACTGGAAGGACCGCGAGCTCGGCCGCCGTTCCATGATCCTGCTGGCGGAGAAGGTGATGCCGCAGGTCAACGCGGCGATCGGCCGCGCCGGTGCCCGGGCGGCGGCGGAGTGAGCGCGATGGCCGAGGGCTTCGTTGAGGCGCGCGGCGCGCGCCTTCGCATGCGCGAGGATGCGGGGCCGGCGCCCGATGCGCCGGTGCTGCTGCTGTCGAACAGCCTGGCCGCCAGCATGCGCATGTGGGATCGGCAGGTGGCGCTGCTGACGCGGCGCTACCGGCTGGTCCGCTACGACACCCGCGGCCATGGCGAGAGCGAGGCGCCGGCGGGCGACTACGATTTCGACCTGCTGGTCGAGGACATGGCGGCCGTGCTGGATGCGGCCGGCGTCGCACGCGCGGCGGTGATGGGCCTGTCGCTCGGCGGCATGACGGCGCTCGGCTTCGCGCTGACGCATCCGGGGCGCGTGGAGCGCCTTGTGTGCTGCGACGCGCGCGCCGACGCGCCGCCGCCCTTCGTCGCGTCCTGGGACGAACGTGTCGCGGCGATCCGCGCCGGCGGCATGGCGGCGATCCTGGAGCCGACGCTCGACCGGTGGCTCGATCCCGGTTTCCGTGCGGCGCGGCCGGATGTCGCGGCCTGGGTGGCGGAGATGATCGTCTCGACCCCCGTCGCCGGCTATGCCGGCTGCGCCGCGGCGCTGAAGCGGCTCGCCTTCCTGCCCCAGATGCACCGCATCGCCGCGCCGACGCTGTTCGTGCGCGGCGAGGCGGATGGCGGCGCGCCGGCGGATGCGATGCGCGCCATGGCCGCCGCCGTGCCGGGCGCGCTGTTCGCCGAGGTGCCGGGCGCACGCCACCTGCCGAACCTGGACAACGAGGCGGGCTTCGCGCAGGCCGTGTCGGGCTTCCTCGGCCTGTCCTAGAGCGTGATCGCCGAAGGGCGGACCGCCCGGAGGCGTGAAGCACGCGGCAACACGATGGGCCGGACCATGATCGGCGGGTCGCTCCGCGCCGATCACGGTCGAGGGCCGGCAGGGGGAGGACCGCGATGGCGATCGACAGGCTGGACCACTACTCGATCCGCACGACGAAGCTGGCGGAGACAGAGCGTTTCTATGTCGACCTGATCGGGCTGGAGGTCGGGCCGCGTCCGAGCTTCCCGTTCCCCGGCGTCTGGCTCTACCGCAACGGGATCGCGGTCGTGCATGTCGTCGGCATCGACCCGGAGGACAGCGCGGGTCTCGTCGCCTATCTCGGCGACAAGGGCCTGGACGGCGCGGCGGACGGCACCGGCAGCATCGACCACGTCGCCTTCCTGTGCAGCGACCTCGACGGTATGCGCGCGCATTTCTCCGCCTCGGGCGTGGCCTTCCGCGAACGCGCGGTGCCCAACATCGCGCTGCACCAGATCTTCCTGGAAGATCCGAACGGCGTGACGCTGGAGCTCAACTTCCGGGTCTAGGGGCGGACAGGCGCCCGGTGGCGCGCGCGCCCGTCGCGACGCGCCGGCCAAAACATTCTTGCCGGCATCAGTTTCGCTGATTTGCCCGGCTGGCCGGTGCGGGCCTAGCGTCTTCCCGAAGCAACAGACGGGCTCGGCGGCTGGCGCGCACGGGTCCGGTGGGGAAGCGGCCGGTCTGTCGCGCGGGGCCTTCGGCGCCGCGCAATCGCCACCCCGCCCGGAAGCCGATCGCGCCAGGCGCCGCCCGAACGGGGTAGGGCGGCATGACGCTGAAGCTGGGCATCCTGACGGGCGACGACATCGGGCTCGAGGTCGTGCCGGAATGCGTCCGGGCGATGCGTGCCGCCGCGGGGCGCTGCGGCCTGCGGATCAGCTGGGTGGAACTGCCGATCGGCAGGCACGGGCATGAGGAGCATGGCCACACCCTGCCCGAGGTGACGCTGAAAGGGCTGCGCGAGCTGGATGGCTGGGTGCTCGGCCCGATCGGCCATGCCGCCTATCCGCGCAACGACCCGACCTGGGTCTTCCCGCCGCTGCGCAAGAAGTTCGAGCTGTTCGCCAGCATCAAGCCGGTGCGCACGCAGGACGGGCTGCCCGGGCTGCACCGCGATGTCGACATCGTCTTCCTGCGCGAGGTGACGGAGGGCATGCAATCCTCCGACACCGTGGTCGCCGGCACCGGCGAGTTCCGGCCGAACGACGAGATCACCATCGCATCCCGCATCATCACCCGCACCGGCTCGCGCCGCCTGGCGCGCGAGGCCTTCGAGATCGCGCGCACCCGTCCGCGCCGCAAGCTGACGGTCGCGCACAAGGAACCGGTCTATCGGCTCGCCTGCGGCATGTTCGCCGAGGAATTCCGCAAGCTCGCGCCCGAATACCCCGACGTGACCTTCGAGGAGGCGATGATCGACACCATCGCCATGAAGCTCGTGATGGCGCCCCAGCAATACGACGTGGTGGCGACCACCAACCAGTTCGGCGACATCCTGACCGATATCGGCGCCGGGCTGGTGGGCGGCCTCGGCCTCGCGCCCGGCATCTGCGCCGGCGAGCGCCAGGCGATGGCGCAGGCCACGCATGGCTCGGCGCCCGACATCGCCGGCCGCGGCATCGCGAACCCCTACGCCATGATCATGTCGGGCCAGATGCTGCTCGACTGGCTCGGCCGCAAGCATGCCGAGCCGCGCGCGACCGAAGCCGCGCGGCTGATCGCCGATGCGATGGGCCGCGTGGTCGCGGAGCGCCGCCACCTGACGCGCGACCTGGGCGGCGATGCCGGCACGCGCGGGATGGGCGATGCCGTCGTCGCGGCGATCGAGGGCTGACCGGCCGCGCGGCGCCAGCAGGACCAAACCGGGAGGACACGTCATGAAGACCACGCGCAGGGCCCTGGTTGCGGCCTGTCTCGCCATCGGCGCGGTGCCTTCGGCGGCCATCGCACAGGGCGCCTGGCCGGACCGACCGGTGCGGCTGATCGTCCCCTTCGCGCCGGGCGGCGGCAACGATCAGATCGGCCGGCTTCTGGCGCGCCATCTCACCGACCGCCTGCGCCAGCAGGTGGTGGTGGAGAACCGCAGCGGTGCGGCGGGCATCGTCGGCTTGCAGGCGCTGCTGCAGGCGCCGGCCGATGGCTACACCTTCTCGATGCTGCCGCAGGGTCCGCTCGACGTGAACCCGGCGATCTACGAGCGGCTCTCCTACGACCCGGTGCGGGACTTCGTGCCCGTGGCGATGCTCGTGCGCTTCCCGCTCTTCCTCGTGGCGCATCCTTCGACCGGGGTGCGCAGCGTGGCGGACCTCGTCCAACTGGCGAAGCGGCGGCCGGGCGAGCTGACCTATTCCTCCGGCGGCGTCGGCAACGGCAACCACCTGGCCGGCGCGCTGCTCGCGATGGTGACGGGCACGAACCTGGTGCACGTGCCCTATCGCGGCTCCGGCCCGGCGACGCTGGCCGCGGTGGCGGGCGAGGTGAGCTTCACCTTCGCCAGCGGCGGCCCCGCGCTGCTCGATCATGTGCGGGACGGGCGGCTGGTGATGCTCGGTGTCGCCGACCGCCAGCGTATCCCGAGCCTGCCGACCATCCCGACGGTGGCGGAAGGCGGCGTGCCGGACTTCGAATCCTGGTCCTGGGCCGGCCTGATCGCGCGCACCGGCACGCCGGCCGCGGCGGTCGAGCGGATGGCGCAGGAATCGCTTGCCTTCATCAACATGCCGGAGACCGTGGCCGGGCTGCAGCGGGACGGCTTCGCGGCGGCGCCGGCGGGGCCGGAGGAGTTCGCGGCGCATATCCGGCGCGAGGCGGAGCGCTGGGCGGTCGTCGCCCGCCGGGCCAACATCCGCGCCGAATAGGCCGGGGCGAAGGGGGTTGGGCGCATCGCCCGGCTTTTTCTTCTCTGCCCCATCAGTTTCGGTTATTTGCTGCGATTGCTGGGGGGCCGGTAACCTCCCCGCCACAAGGGAATGCCCCGCGGCCTCGTGGCCGCGGCAGGCACTCCATCGGGAGGAGACGGGAATGACGCTGCAGAGGCGGACCCTCGCGCTTGCCGGCCTCGGTGCCGCCTTCGGCTTGCCCCGCATTGCGCGGGCGCAGGCGGGAGATTGGCCGAACCGCCCGGTGCGCATCGTCGTTCCCTCGGCCGCGGCCGGGTCTGCGGACACAGCCGCCCGTGCCCTCGCGGAGCGGCTCACGGCAACCGTCGGGCGCCCCTTCGTGATCGAGAACCGCCCCGGCCTCGCCGGGACCATCGGCACCGACCACGTGGTGAAGAGCGCGCCGGACGGCTACAGCTTCGTCTTCATCAGCTCGAACGCCGCGGTGAACGAGACGCTGCAGCCGCGGCGTCCCTTCGTGCTGACGCGCGACCTGGTGCCGGTCGCCGCGGTGAACCAGCTCTACCTGATCTACGCCATCGCCCCGCAACTGCCGGCACGGACCTTCGAGGAGTTCCTGGCGCATGGCAGGGCCAATCCGGGCGTGCTGAACTTCGCGTCCTCCGGGCCCGGTTCGATGTTCCATCTCTCGACCGAGGTGCTGCGCCGCCGCGCCGGGGTCGACATGATCCACGTGCCCTTCCGCCAGTATTCCGAGGCCCGCACCCAGCTGATGGCCGGCCAGATCCAGCTGATGGCGGATGCGGTCTTCACCCTCGAGCCGCTGATCAAGGGCGGGCGCATGCGCGGAATCGCGACCAGCGGCCCGGCCCGCAGCACGCTGTTCCCCGAGCTTCCGGCGGTGGCGGAAAGCTTCCCCGGCTTCGACTTCGGCCTGTGGAACGGGCTGCTGGCGCCGGTCGGCACGCCGGCGGAGATCGTCGCGCGCATGAATGCCGAGGTGAACAAGGTGCTGGCCGAGCCCGCCTTCATCGCCTCCAATGCGCGGCTCGACATCCAGCTGACGCCCGGCACGCCGGCGGCCTTCGCCGAGCTGATCGCGCGCGACGTCGACCGCATGCGCGAGGCGGTGCGCGTCGCCAACGTCGAGCCGGAAGCCTGACCCGAGGGCCGCCACAGGCAGGATGCCGGCCCTGGTCGCGCATCCTTGCGCCCGGCGCGCCGGCAGGAAGCGGCACGGGCCGGACGGAAGATCGAGCACCAAGTGGGAGGAATGCAGGAATGGATCGTCGGACGCTTCTGAAGGCGCCGCTGGCGGCTGCGGCCGCCATGGCCGCCGCGGGCGGACCCGCCCTGGCGCAGGGCGGGCGCACCATCGACATACGCATCGGCGGCGGGCATCCGCCGGCTGCGCTGTGGATCTCCACGATCCGCGACTTCTACATGCCGAGCGTGATCCGTCGCGTCGGCGCGGAGACGCCGCACCGCATCCGCTTCACGGAAGGCTTCGGCGGGTCCGTCTGCCGCCCGGGCGAATGCCTGGAAGCGGTCGAGAGCGGTCTGCTCGACCTGGCCGAGATCCAGGTGATCTTCGAGCCCGCGAAGCTGATGGCGCACAACTTCACCATCTACGTCCCCTTCGGCCCGGCCAGCGGGAAGCTCGCGGCGCGCTGCGTCCGCGAGACCTATGCGCGCACGCCGCGGCTGGCGCAGATCCTGGAACGCACGCACCGGCAGGTCTACCTGGCGGCGAGCGTCGTCGGGAACTACGGCGTGCTGACCAGCTTCCCCTGGAACAATTTGTCGGAGCTGCGCGGTCGCAGGATCGCCGCGGCCGGCCCGAACCTGCCCTGGCTGCAGGGCCAGGGCGTCGGCGTGGTGCCCGTGCAGTCCAACCTGAACGAGGCCTACACCTCGATGCAGACCGGCGTGTACGAAGGCTGGATCATGTTCCCCGACGGCGCGACGGGCTTCCGCCTGCACGAGCTGTCGCGCCAATATGTGCAATCGGACTTCGGCGCGCAGGGCAATCCCTGCCTGACCGTCAACGCCCAGTCCTGGCGCGGCATCCCGCCCGAGGTGCAGCGCATCCTGAAGGAAGAGGCGGAGAAGTGGTCCGACCATCTCGGCGAGGTCATCGACCAGCGCGCCGAGGAATCGCTGGAGATCATGCGCCGCGCCAACATGACGGTGCGCGTGCTGCCGAACGAGGAGAAGGTAGCCTGGGCCAACGCCCTGCCCAACATGGCGCGCCAGCGCATGGAGGAGATGCGGCGCAACAACCAGCCGGCCGAGGCGGTGACCACCTATGTGCAGATCGCGACGGAAGCGGGCCACCGCTTCCCGCGCGACTGGCTGAACAGCTAGTCCGATGAGCCATGCCGGCACGACGACGGGGGCGGTGGGCGCCGCCCCCCTGGCAGCGCGCGCCTTCGATGCGTTCATCGCCGCCCTCAACGGCCTCGCGACCGTGCTGGTGCTCGGGCTGATGGCGCTGATCTGCACCGATGTCGTCCTGCGCGGCGCCTTCTCCGCACCGCTGCATGGCGTGCCGGAGATGGTGAAGGCGATTGTGCCGATCATGCTGTGGCTGCAGGTTGCCTACACGCTGCGCATCGGCCGCCACATGCGCTCGGGCATCGGCCTGCAGCTGTTGGGGCCGGCGCGGGCGCGCTGGGTGCTGGTGGCCAATACGCTGGCGGGCATCTTCCTGTTCGGCGTGATCGGCTGGTTCGCCTGGGAGGAGTTCGCGCTGGCCTGGGAGACGGGAAGCTGGGAAGGCGGCGACGTGCGCATCCCGGACTGGCCGGCCTGGCTCGCCGTCGCGGTGGGCGCCAGCTGCACCGGCATCCAGTACGCGCGCGATTGCTGGCGCCTGGTCCGGCACGGCGCCTCCGCCATCGACACCGAAGGCGCGGAAGGCGCGGAATAGAACAATCCCCATGGAACCGCTGACCATCGGCATTCTCTCCGTCGTCGGGATCATCGCGCTGATCCTGATCGGCTTTCACGTCGCCACCGCGCTCGCGCTCGTCGGCTTCGTCGCGATCCTGTCCATCACCGGGCGCTTCGGCGTCGCTTCCTCGCTGCTCTACAACACCGCCCAGGCGGGGGTGGCGGACTATGTCTATGCCGTGATCCCGCTCTTCGTCGTGATGGGGCTTTTTGCCACTCAGGCGGGCGCGACGCGCGACCTGTTCGTCGCCTCCGCGGTGCTGATGGGCAGGCTGCGCGGCGGGCTCGGGGTTGCGACCGTCGGCGCGAACGCGGTCTTCGCCGCCGTCACCGGCGTCTCCGTCGCCTCGGCCGCGGTGTTCTCGAAGCTCGCGATCCCGGAGATGTCGCGGCTCGGCTACAATCGCCGCTTCGCGCTCGGCATCGTCGGCTCCTCGGCGCTGCTCGGCATGCTGATCCCGCCGTCGATCCTGATGATCGTCTATGGCGTGCTGTCGGAACAATCGATCGGCCGGCTTTTTGCGGCGGGCGTGGTGCCGGGCCTTCTGGTGGCGCTGGTGCTCTCCGTCATGATCCTCGTCCGCGCCCATCGCAGCCCGGGCCTGGTGGGGCAGGAGGGCGAGGTCAGCGCCGTGCCGCTGGAGCCGCGGCGGCGCGCGGTGCTGCGCGTCTGGCCGCTGCTGCTGCTGATCGGCCTGGTGCTGGGGGGCATGTATGCCGGCTGGTTCACGCCGACCGAGGGCGGGGCGGTGGGCGCGGCGGGCGCGCTGATCCTGGCGCTCGCCAAGCGGTCGCTGAACCTGGCGGCGACCAAGTCCATCCTGCTCGATACCGGGCGGACCTGCGCGGCGATCTTCCTGCTGCTGATCGCCGCGCAGATCTACAGCAAGGCGCTGACGCTGTCGGGGCTGCCCGCGGCGGTCTCGGCCTGGGTGCTCGGCCTCGGGCTCGATCCGATCGTGGTGATCCTGGCCTTCGTCTTGGTCATCCTGATCCTCGGCTGCTTCATCGACAGCGTGTCGATCCTGCTGCTGACCATGCCGATCATGGTCCCCGTCGTCACCGCGCTGGGCTACGACCTGATCTGGTTCGGCATGGTGGCGATCGTGGCCGTCGAGATCGGGCTGCTGACGCCGCCCTTCGGCATGGTGGTCTTCGCCATGAAGGCGTCGCTGCCGCCGGACGTGAAGGTGGAGGAAATCTTCGCCGGCGTGATGCCCTTCATCGTCGCGCTGTTCGCGGCGCTCGGCCTGCTGATCGCCTTTCCGGGGATGAGCACCTTCCTGCCGGAGCTGCTGTTCTAGCGCGGCGGCCGGCAGCCACGGGAGCCCGCGGATCGCTGCCCGGCAGCGCGAAGATCCGCGGGACCTGCCCGATCACTGGCACGGGCATCGCTGCCGATGCCCGATCTCTTCAGAAGTCCTGACACCTAGGAGGAACAATCCCATGGATACGCACGTCCCCGCCGGCCGCCGCGGCCCGATCACCAAGGACGAGGTGCTACGCACCGCGGAGGAGCTGAAGAACTGGGGCAAGTGGGGCGCCGAGGACCAGATCGGCACGCTGAACTACATCACGGCCGAGGACATCGTGAATGCCTGCCGCCTGGTGAAGCGCGGCCAGGTCTTCGCCATGGGCATCCCGCTCGACGGCAACGGCCCCCAGAAGGGCCATTTCGGCGGCCGCTTCAACCCGATCCACACCATGCTGGCCACCGGCACCGACGCGGTGGCCGGCCGCTTCGACGAGATGAACCTGCGCTACGCCGACGACGTGATCAGCATGCCCGTCCAGGCCGCGACCCACTGGGACAGCCTCGGCCACATCTTCCTGGGCGACAAGATGTACAACGGCTACGACGCCCGGCTGGTGGACAGCGGCGGCGTCCACAAGAACGGCATCGAGCACACCAAGGCCAAGATGATGGGCCGCGGCGTGCTGCTCGACATCGCGCGCTTCCGCGGGGTAGAGAGCCTGGGCGACGGCGAGGCGATCTACAACGACGAGCTTGACGCCTGCGCCAAGGCGCAGGGCGTGGAGGTGCGGCGCGCCGACTTCGTCATCCTGCGCACCGGCCACATGGAGCGCTGCCGCAAGCAGGGCGACTGGGGCGGCTATGCGGGCGGCGAGGCGCCGGGCGTGGCCTTCGAGACCTGCCGCTGGATGCACGCCAAGCAGATCGCCGGCATCTGTTCGGACACCTGGGGCGTCGAGGTGCGGCCGAACGAGACCTCGGACGTCACGCAGCCCTGGCACTGGGTGGTGATCCCGGCCATGGGGCTGACCATGGGCGAGATCTTCAACGTCGCGGAACTGGCGGCCGATTGCGCGCAGGACAAGATCTACGAGTTCCTGTTCTACGCGCCGCCGCTGATCATCACCGGCGGCACTGGCTCGATGATCAACCCCATCGCGGTGAAGTAGCGCCACCCGTCGGCTGCGTTGCCATCCGGGGCCGGAGGTGCCATCAGCGCCCCGGCCCGGATGGAGCAGCCGATGCAGGACCTGCGGAGCTACGTCGTCTGCGACATCGAGGCCGACGGCCCGATCCCCGGCGCCCATTCGATGCTGGCGATCGGCGCGGTGGCCCTCGACGCCGCGGGAATGGAGGAGGTCGGCGCCTTCTCCCGCGCGCTGTTGCCGCTGCCCGATGCCGCGCCGAACCCCGAGACCATGGCGTGGTGGGCGACGCAGCCCGAGGCCTGGGCCGCGGTGACCCGCGGCGCGCGCCCGGCCGGCGAGGTGATGGCCGAATTCGTGGCCTTCGTCGACGCGCTGCCGCAGCCCGTGGCCTTCGTTGCCCATCCGCTGGCCTTCGACGGCGCCTGGATGGATCACTACCTCAAGCGCTTCACCGGCCTGCCGCTGCTGGCGCCGCCGCGCGCCACGCGGCGGCTGTTCGACGGGCCGGGGATCGACCTGCCCTCGCTCGCGGTCGGCGTGCTCGGCCTGTCCTATGGCCGCTGCTGGCGCAAGGACTACCCCGCCGCCGTGTATGGCGACCTGCCGCATGATCACGATCCGGTCGAGGATGCGCGAGGCTATGCGGCGCTGTTCCGCCGCCTGTTGGCATTGCGCGCCGGGCGCTGAGACGCCGCCGGCATGGCGGCAAGTCCTCGACGCCGCCCGCCCCGATCCGTGGCGTTCCGGGCGGCGTCGCCGGCAAATCGCGACGCGTCCGCAACAGTCTTCGATCCGCAATTCACCTTGGCCCGGCCATGTCGCGGCGATGGCTCTTGCGGCTGTCTCAATGTGTTCGTCTGCCCTGGGCCGATCTTGACCCTGGGGTAGCGCTCTGGTTGTATCCGCGCCAGCACCGACATCGCATAATTGTGACACTGCGCGTCGGAACCCTGAGATGAGCGGGTCGCCATGCCGAAGTCGCCAGGCCTCAAGGCCAAGCTCGCCAGCAAGGACCTCGTCATCGGGTCCTGGATCCAGCTGGCCTATGCGCAGACAACGGAAATCTGCGCCACCGCGGGCTTCGGCTTCATGGTCGTGGACATGGAGCATACCTCGATCGCCTCGCACGAGCTGCTCTCGGCGATCCAGATCGGCTCGCTGGCAGGGCAGGAGGTGCTGGTGCGTGTCGGCGCCAACGACCCGCTGCTGATCAAGCGCGCGATGGATGCGGGCGCGGCCGGCATCATCATGCCGATGACGGAGACGGTGGACGACATCCTGCGGGCGCGCGATGCCGTGTACTATCCGCCGCGCGGCACCCGCGGCGTGGGCCTGGCGCGTGCGCAGGGCTTCGGCCTGGATTTCGCCGGCTATCGCGACCGCATGGACAGCGAACTCGTGCTGATCGCGCAGGTCGAGCACAAGCGCGGCGTCGAGAACCTCGAGAAGATCCTCGACGTCGACGGCGTGGACGGCATGCTCGTCGGTCCCTACGACCTGTCCGCCTCCTACGGGAAGCCCGGCCAGTTCGACGATCCGGAAGTGGCGGCGGCGCTGTCGCGCGTGGCGGAGGTGGTGCGGTCCCACACGAAGCCCGCGGGGATGCATGTGGTGCAGCCGGACGCCGCGCTGCTGCGCCGGCGGGTGGAGGAAGGCTACCGCTTCATCTGCTACGGCACCGACATGGTGCTGTTCGCCGAGATGATCCGCCGCACCCTGGCCGACATCTCCGACCTGCTGCCTGCCCGGGAGCGCTGAGCCATGTCCCGCCCGATCGCCATCCTGCCCATGAAGGGCAATTCGGTCCGCGTGCCGCGCAAGAACCTGCGCCTGTTCTGCGGCCGGCCGCTCTACCACTGGATCGTGCTGGCGCTGGCCGATGCCACCACCGTGGAACGCACGGTGGTCGAGACCGACAGCGACGAGATCGAGGCCGACGTGCGCGCGAACTTCCCCGCGGTGGAGGTGCTGCGCCGCCCGATGGAATTGCAGGGCGACGATGTGCCGATGAACCTGGTGCTGGAGAACGCGATGCGCCAGCTGCCGGGCGACCTGTTCATCCAGACCCACAGCACCAACCCGCTGCTGCGCGGCGAGACCATCGACCGCGCGGTGAGCGCCTTCGCCGAGCCCGGCCCGCATGACAGCCTGTTCGCCGTGAATGTCTGGCGCACCCGTTTCTTCTGGGAAGACGGCCGCCCGGTGAACCACAACCCCGACGAGCTGATCCCCACGCAGAACCTGCCGGCGCTGCTGGAGGAGAACTCCAACATCTACATCTTCACCCGCGCCAGCTTCGCCAAGCGGCGCCACCGCATCGGCACCGAGCCCATGCTGTTCCGCATGGAGTTCACCGAGGCCGTGGACATCGACGAGATGACCCACTTCATGATGGCAGAGGCGCTGATGCACCAGCGTCTGCGCCAGGCCGCCGAAGGCATCGCCGCGTGAGCCGTGTCGTCCTCGTCACCACCTCCTCCTTCGGCCAGAAGCAGGCGCCGGAGCTGCTGGCGCTGGCGGAAGCCGGCATCGAGCTGCGCTACAACCCCTTCGGCCGCCGCCTGACGGAAGCCGAAGCGCTGGAGCTGTTCGCCGGTGCCGACCCTGTCGGGGTCGTGGCGGGGGTGGAGCCGCTGACGGCGCGCGTGCTGGAAGCAGCGCCCGGGCTTAAGGCGGTGGCGCGCTGCGGCACCGGCCTCGACAGCGTCGATCTCGCCGCGGCGGAACGCCTCGGCATCAAGGTCAGCAACACGCCGGACGCGCCGGCGGCGGCCGTGTCGGAACTCGCGATGGCGCTGATCTTCGCGGCGCTGCGCCGGGTGGCGGAAGCCGACCGCGCGATCCGCGCCGGCGCCTGGAAGCCGCAGACCGGCGGGCTGCTGGCGGCGCGCAGCGTGGGCGTCGTCGGGCTCGGCCGCATCGGACGGCGCGTGGCGTCCTTCCTGCGCCCCTATGGCGGGCGCATCCTCGGCTACGATCCCTATCCGGGCGCGGAGGTGCCGGGGGTGGAGATGGTGCCGCTCGACCGGCTGATCGCTGAAGCCGACATCATCACGCTGCACGCCCCGCCCGGCGCGGTGCGGCTCGGCGCCGCGGAATTCGCGGCGATGCGCAAGGGCGCGATCGTCGTGAACACCGCGCGCGGCGACCTGATCGACGAGGCGGCGCTGCACGACGCGCTCTCCTCCGGCCATCTCGGCGGCGCCGGGCTCGACGTGTTCCAGGAGGAGCCGTATCGCGGCCCGCTGACGGCGCTCGAGACGGTGGTGATGACGGCGCATATGGGCAGCTATGCCGCCGAGGCGCGTGCGCTGCAGGAGACCGAGGCGGCGCGCAACCTGCTCGAGGATCTGCGGCGGCTGGGCCTGCTGCCATGATCCCCGCCGCGGTCTTCTTCGATTTCGACGGGGTGCTGGCCGATTCGGTCGATGTGAAGACGCGGGCCTTCTGCGCGCTCTACGCCCCCTACGGCGCGGCCGTGGTGGCCGAGGTGCGCGCGTATCACCTGGCGCATGGCGGCATCTCCCGCCACGAGAAGTTCCGGCACTGGCAGCGCCACCTGGTGCATGGCCCGGATGACGAGGCGACGATCGAGGCGCTGGCCGATCGCTTCGCGGCCGAGGTGAAGCGCCAGGTCATCGCCGCGCCCGAGATCGCAGGCGCCGGCGCGGCGCTTGCCGCACTCGCCGGCACTCGGCCGCTGTTCATCGTCTCCGGCACGCCGGAGGTGGAACTCGTCGAGATCGTCGCCGCGCGCGGTATGGCGCCGGTGTTCGCCGCGGTGCACGGGGCGCCGGCCAAGAAGGACGTGATCCTGCGCGGGCTGCTGGCGGAACATGGCCTCGGCGCCGAGGATTGCGTGATGGTCGGCGACGCGATGACGGACCATGACGCGGCGGTGGCCGTCGGCATGCCCTTCCTCGGCGTGGCGGAAGATGGGATCGGGCCTTTCCCGGCCGGCACCATGGTGCTCCGGGACCTGGTCGGCCTGCCGGCAGCCTTGCCGGCCTGTGTCGCGGCTGGACGGGGAATGGCGGCATGACACGGCGCGCGGTGGTCTTCGGCGGCAGCGGCTTCCTCGGCAGCCACATGGCGGATGCGCTGACCGCGGCGGGCTGGGAGACGGTGATCTTCGACCGCGCCGAAAGCCCTTGGCGCCTGCCCAGCCAGCACATGCTGGTCGGCAACATCCTGGACACCGCGCAGGTGAACGAAGCCTGCGAGGGCGCCGAGGTGGTGTTCAACTTCGCCGGCATCGCCGATATCGGCGCCGCCGACCGCGACCCGGTGATGACCTGCCAGGTCAACGTGGTCGGCACGCTGAACACGATCGAGGCGGCGCTGAAGGCCAAGGCGCGGCGCTACATGTTCGCCAGCACGGTCTACGTCTATTCCGAACTCGGCGGCTTCTACCGCGCCAGCAAGCAGTCCTGCGAACGCTTCATCGAGACCTATCACGACCGCCGCGGCCTGGAATTCACCATCCTGCGCTACGGCACGCTGTATGGCCGGCGGTCCGGCCCCGGCAACCGCATCTGGATGATGCTGACCCAGGCGCTGCGGGAAGGCCGCATCAGCTATCCCGGCAGCGGCGCCGCGCAGCGCGACTTCATCCACGCGCGCGACGCCGCCCTGCTCAGCCTGCGCGCGATGGAGCCCGACTTCGCCAACCGCCACCTGCTGATCACCGGCCAGGAACGGCTGGAGGTGCGCTACGTGGCGCGCATGATCCGCGAGATGATGGGCCGGCGCATCGAGCTGCAGTTCCTGGAAGGCGAGCCGGAAGGGCATTACGAGCTGACGCCCTACGCCTTCTCTCCGCGCATGGGCACGAAGATGGTGCCCACCGACTATGTCGATCTCGGCCAGGGCGTGCTGGACTGCCTGAACGAGCTCTACGAGAACGAGGTGCGGCGCGGCGCCGCCCACGCCGATCCCGCCCAGGAGGCCCCGGCATGATCACCCGACTTGCCTTCTTCGAAGGCGTCATCAAGCCCGGCCGGGAAGCCGAGTTCGAGGCCTATGTCGTCGAACGGCTCGTCCCGCTCTGGACGCGCTTCCCGAACGTCACCCGCGTGCAGGTGATGCGGGAGGTCTCGCGCGACGAGGGCGCGCCGGCCTTCCCGCTGATGCTGGCGGTCACCTACACCGACGCCGCCGGCATGGAGGAGGCGATGGTCTCCCCCGTGCGGATGGAAAGCCGTGAGGTGACGAAGGGCCTGTTCGAATTCTTCGAAGGCCGGATCTTCCACGTCAACGGCTCCACGCTGCACCTGATGGCCTGACGCCGCTTGCGGCGGCGGCAGGCGTGTCCGACGCGTGAAGGCGCCACGGCCGCGCCGGTCGCCGCCCTGGACGCCGAGCGAATTCCGACTTTCCGGCCAATGAGGCCTGGGATATAGGCGCAACGTCATTGCGCGCTCCGGTTGCGAAAGGGCGCGCGCGGCGGTTGTGATGGTGTGCGCCGGCGATTGCCGGCCCGGCACGCTGCCGCGGCGCGCCGCCGCGCATGCCTCCGGCCCGGCGACCGGCCTGGTCCGGCGGCGCGGCGGGCACGGATGCGGGGTGGTCCGGCAGCGCGGGCGAATGCCGCGGCGCCGGGCGGGAGGAAGCAACATCCGAGCTGCGGCCAACGCCTGCCGAGGTCAAACACAATTCTGGAAGGACTTGTTGGATGAAGAAGGTAGCGCTGATCACGGGCGTGACCGGGCAGGACGGGTCCTACCTGGCGGAGCTGCTGCTGGAGAAGGGCTATGAGGTGCACGGCATCAAGCGCCGCTCCTCGCAGTTCAACACGCAGCGGATCGACCACATCTACGAGGATCCGCACGACGCGCCGAACTTCAAGCTGCACTACGGCGACCTGACGGATGCCACCAACCTGATCCGCATCGTGCAGCAGGTGAAGCCGGAGGAAATCTACAACCTCGGTGCGCAGAGCCACGTCGCCGTCAGCTTCGAGAGCCCGGAATACACCGGCAATTCGGACGCGATCGGCACGCTGCGCCTGCTGGAAGCCATTCGCATCCTCGGCATGGAGAAGACCTGCCGGATCTACCAGGCCTCGACCTCCGAGCTCTACGGCAAGGTGCAGGCCGTGCCGCAGGACGAGACGACGCCGTTCTACCCGCGCTCGCCCTATGCGGTCGCCAAGCTCTACGCCTTCTGGATCACCAAGAACTACCGCGAGGCCTATGGCCTGCACGCCTCCAACGGCATCCTGTTCAACCATGAGAGCCCGCGGCGCGGCGAGACCTTCGTGACGCGCAA
>JAIYDD010000004.1 GCA_027487675.1 Acetobacteraceae bacterium
GCACCAGTCCAGCCGGTTCGCGTTGAAGCCACGCGCGGCAGCCAGCGTGTCATGCGGGTCGCGGGCGTCGCGCGGCCGCGGCCACCGGCTGGAGAAGCAGACATCCGAAGGCTGCGGCGCGTGGCGGGGCCGAGACGCCAGCGCCCGCGGCCAGTCGAGCGGCTGGACGAGGGCGGCGGCGTCGCGCGGCCGGAGTGCGAAGGCACCGAGCAGCCCGGCGAGCACGGTTCGCCGCCCAAGCCGCGCGGCGCCGAGATGGCCCGTTGCCTGCGGAACGTCGGCTGCGCTCATCCCATCCCTCCCCGGTCATGTCGAGGCACGGCGACCAACCCGGCGCGGCACGCCTCGGCGGTTTACGCGCCGGGCTTCGTTCCCGGCAAGCCGCTACCAGCAACCCGGCTCCATGAAAAGCTTGGCCGCGACGTCATTGCCGGGGTGCCGCCCGGCATGTGCCCCGGGCGGCGCGCGGTGACGCCAGGCCGTGCCGGAGCCGCCACGGCGCGGCGCCCGCACCTGCCGCCGGACGCCGCACGGCGGAACGCCTGGCGCCCGTCAGCGCGGCTTGGTGAGGCAGAGGCCCAGCATGCGGGAAGCGGAGAAGAGATCGCGCGGCACGTCCTGGCCCAGCATCTGCTCATCCCAAGTCGGCCCGCCGAAGCCCTCGGCGAAGCGCGGCCGCAGGATCTGCAGGTCAAGGCCAGCGCCCGACAGCCGCGCCTGCAGCGTCGCGGCATCGTAGCGGCGCGCGAACGGAATGGTGATCGCGTGGTTGAAGTCCACCCGCGCGCCATGCGCGTGCATCTCCGCCTCGATCATCGCGGCCAGCGGCATGCTCCGGCGCACCAGGAAGGCCGCGCTCGGGTTGATCGTCAGCGAGTGCTTGCTCGTCACCATCAGCGGCAGCACCAGCGCGCAGCCGCCCGGGCGCAGCACGCGCAGCAGCTCGCCGAGGAATTCGCGATCGCCATTGCCGGGCAGCCGCGGGAAGACATCACCCAGCATCACCACGTCGACGGAGCCGTCCGGTACCGGGATCCGGCCGGGCGGCGCGGATTGCTGCTCGGTCCGGGGCGCGATCCGCCTCGGCGCCCCGACTGCCTGCCCCTCCGTCACATGCAGGACCGAGGCGTCCCACAGCATCTGCGTGGCGATCGGGGCGAAGCATGTTTCGCCGGCGATCTCGACGATGCGGCGGGCCCGGATCCGCCGGGCGATCTCGATGACGATGTTGTACTCGGCCATCTTGAGAAGCAGCTGAGGTCCGCCCTGGGGGAAGCGGCGCGCCAGCCGGCGCGCCGCCTCGGGGTCGGCCTCCGCGCTGGACACGAAGTCGGCGGGATCGACGTCGTGGTCGATGATCTCCCCGCCGACACCCTGCCAGGCGGCGGCGAAGCGCGAGCTGTCCTGGCGGACGGAGCGGCTCGCGAGTTCCCGCTCGCGCACCGCGGGCGGGATGTAGGGGTTGTCCAGGGCGTACTTGCCGAGGAAATCGCGCATCCCTGGATGCCTGTACCAATCGGCCTCCGTCAGGCTGGAACGGAGCGACCGGAACACCGCGATGATGCGGTCGGTCCGCTCCTCGCCATCGGAGCCGGGCGGCTGTTCGAGATAATCCGCCAGCACCTTCGCATTCGCGGGGAGGGCAGGCTCAACCGACTGCAGCATGCGAGCTCCTTGAAATAAGCCGGTCCCGGCCGGGCGAGTATCGTGCCCGGCCGACATGGCACGACCCGCCCGGTGGCACCACGCGGACACCCGTCCCGGCGCGGGCAGGATCGGGCCGGCGGATCCGACCCTCGCAGCCGCCGGTCGCGCTACGGCCGGCGGCTAGCCGGCCGCCCGCGTGCCGGCGGGAAGGACGGGAAGCTGGGGCCAGGTGCGGCCACGCCGGTCGGCAGGGGACGGGTGCCCGCCGGCGCCCGGCTCGGCTGCCTGCGCCGAGGGGTTGCGCATTGCCTCGATGGTCGTGCGCAGTTCCTCGATGACGGAGCGGGCCGCCGCCAGTTCCGCCTCCAGGGTCATGAGGCGATCGGTCGGCATGGGGGCCTCGGCAGCCGCCACCGGCGCCGCGGGCGCGACGCCGCCACCGGCGGGCATTGTCAGCCCGCGGAGCGAAGCCACGAAGCGGCGCCGGCAATCCGGCAGGCTGAACTGCGAGAATGCCGTCTCCCGGCCGCGCCGGCCGAGATCGATGCGGCGGTCGAAATCCGTCAGCAGGCGGAGCAGCACGGCATCGAGCTTTTCCGGCGACCGGTCGGTCAGCACCTCGGTGCAGCCCAGCACGGAGAGCTGCGCGATGGTGTTGATGTAGGCGGGCCCATAGGCGAACACCGCGGCGCCCGAGGCCAGGCATTCGGGCGCCTTGTTGGCCATGGAGGCATGGACGTAGCGGCGCGTCTTCTCATCGAAATTGTAGGCGATGAGGGCGACGTCCGCATCCCCGAGCCATTGGCGGTAGGCCGCCGAATCCAGCGCCCGCGCGCTGACCGACACGTTGCGCAGCCCGCGCAGCGCCTTGCCGTTGCGCTTGACCCAGAGCAGGCGCGTGTTCACCTCGAAGCGGACGCGGTGCTGCGCGCCGAGCCTGGCGACCGCTTGCGCGACATCCGCCACGGATTGCAGCGTCATGTCCTCCGCAAGGCTGCCGGCGAAGCGGATGAGCAGGCGGTCGCGGCGCGACTCCGCGTCCACCGCCTCGCGCATCGCCGGCCATTCCGCCGGGTCGACGCCGTTCGCGAAGGGCGACCACGTCCCGCCATATCGCGCCGCCATCGCATCGGACATGGCCGGGGAGATCGACAGCCGAAGGCTGGCGCGACCGAGAAGCCATTGGATGTCGCGTTCCATGGCGGGCCAGGCCTCCGGATCCTCGGCCCGCATGCGCTCCATCCAGTCATCCATCACCCAGACCGCGAGGGGGGCGGAGGAAGCCGCGATCACCTCCATCGCCAGGGCATGCAGGGCCGGCTTGTCGGGCACCGGCCTGTAGAGGATGACCTCCGGCGCGAAGTCCTTGGCGCGCTGCGCCGCATCGGCCGCCGTGACGCGGTTCGGCGCGCTGCGGTCGTCCGTGTGGCGATCGGACACGCAGATCGTCTGCCCCTCCGCCGCGTAGATCTGCAGGATCCGGCCATCCGGCCAGTCGGACATCAGGGCGCGCTTCAACTCGCCCGTCGCGGTCCCGCCGCCGACCCGCGTCATGTCCAGCAGCAGCATGCGCGGCGGCCGGGCCGCCTCGCGCTCCGCCGCGAGCCGGTCCATCTCCTCGGGGCTGCGGGCCTGCGGCAGCACCGTGGTGAAGGGGACGCGCTGGAAGACCTCGAGCTTGCCGCCGACGCCGGCATTGTAGATGTAGCGCCCGGTCCCGCGCGTCACCCGCTCGGTCTCCTGGTACGCCTCGAGCATCTTGTCGACCTGCGGGTCGTGCCAGCGATAGCCCTTGCCGAAGTAGTCCGGATGGAAGTGGTTCGGGTCGTCGGACTTCATGTCGAGCACGCCGACGCCGTAGTCCTTGCTCTGCTTCACGTCCGCCGGCAGGCCGTAATCCGCATCCACCCCGATCAGGTAGATTTCCTGGAACCCGAGGTAGTGCGCGAGCTGCAGGGTCGTGTTGGTGACGGTGCAGCCGGTGTAGGTCACGGCCGCCGCGTCGAGCGAGAAATCGAAGCCGTGCGGATAGCTCTTGCGCGGGCGGTGGTTGAAGAAGATCGTCCCGGGCTGCTCTTCCATGCAGTAGCCGAGATAGACCGGGAACAGCTTGGTCGGGCCGCGCAGCGCGTTGATCGCCGCCGCGCGATCCTCCGCCACCAGATGGTCCTCGACGACGTAGAAGGTGGGCACCCAGTCCAGTTCCGGCATCTTCAGGAAGAAGCCGTTCATCGCGAAGACAACCTCGTCCTTCAGGGCGGCGAGGTCGGTGCGGTTCAGGCTCGGTCCGTTGCCGATGACGAAGGCCCGCTTCGTGCCGGCATACTTCTCGCGCAGCGCCCGCAGCCGGGGGCGGTATACCTGGTCGAGGCGGTCGCGGTAGATCGCCTCGACGCGCTTGACGCCCTCCACACGCTCGGCCAGCGGCACCTTCTCGGTGGGCAGGAAGATGGGCGCGCGCGTCGGCAGCCGGGCGACGATGCGCTCGTATTCCGCTGTCAGGTCTTCCGGGCCGGCCGCCTGAGCGCCAGCCGTCGTCTCGGCTTGGATCTTCAGCAACGTGTGCATCCCACCAACGGCAGATCGCGGGTTCAGATCTGTCAGCGATTGCACCGAGGACTTCCGTCTCGGCATGTTCGACTAGTAGGCGAACACAGCCGGTGGGGCAACCGGAATTGCGGAGCTACAACCATCGGCTGCAAAGGGTGCTCGCCCTTCAAGGCCGGCATGCACGACAAGTCAGGACATGGAATACCGGTTAAGGAAACGTCATCGCGACTGGGCGTCGCGGCGGCAAGGTCCATGGCTGCAGTTGGCCTCGGCTTGCGCTCGTCTGCTCTGCCGCCAGCCCAACACCGCGTCCATTGCGGCACGCGCCTCGAAGCCGGCGCCCGCAACGATCAGCGAAGGCCGCTTGCGCCGCGGAAGTGGCCCGCGTCCTGGCATCGGGGCCCGGCATCCGCCTCGAGAGCCGCGAAGGCCGGTCCACCGGGGAAGGGGCACCGTCGGCCATCCGCCGGGAAGCGGCGCTGGCCAGGCGCCGGCCGGGTTGGCAGGGCACGCCCATGCACGATGCCCTGTCGAAGTCCCGCGGCCCTTCGAACCGGGGCACGGCGCGGCACCGCCGTCCCCGCCGCCATCACCAGCCGTCTCTATCCGGGAGTGTGTCGTCACCTGATGAACAAGGCCGCGCATATCTGGCACGGACTTGCCGGCTTGATCACACCTGCCAATGATTTGCCGCGGCAGCTTCGGGGGGAAGCGCCTGGCAGGTCCGCATCGGCGGCCGCATTTGCGACCGCGAGGGGCGCGCCCATCGAAGCCGGGCGCGACGAAGGGGCGGAAGCGCCGGGCCAAAGAAGCCGGCCCTGGGTTGTCCTGACCACAGCCGGGGCGACCCCGGTCTAGCGGCCGCGCGGCCGCACCCGGGCCTCCCAGGGCGGCGGCTCATAGCCCGGCACGAAGCGGCACTGCCCGGGATACGTGGCCCGCGCCGCCTCGCACAGTTGCGCCAACGCAGCGACCTCGGGCCGCACGCCGTTTTCCACCCAGCGGCGAAGCGCCTCGAACAGGGCCGGATAGTGCGGCGGGCTGATCTTGGAATGCGCGCTCTCGTCGGTGAACACCTGCACGAGGCGCTCCGCGTTGCCGGCCGCCGCGACCGTGTCGCGGTACACCCGCTGGCTTTCGACGTAGACCGTCTCGTCGCGGATGGCGTGCATGCTCAGCACCGGGATGGCGATGCGGCCGGTCGGGTCGCTGTCGGCCGCCAGCCGGGCGACGGCGGCGGGATCGGCGGCGAAGCGCGGCACCCTGGCATTGAAGCCGTCGTCGTCCGAGGTGCCGCGATAGCGCACGCCGGCATTGCCGAAGGCGGGGCGGCCCTCCGTCAGGTGGGTCGCGATGTCCTGGAACAGGTAGGTGGCCCAGCTCAGCGCGGCGAACAGGCTGCCCGGGGCGATCCCCGTCGCGGCGGCCAGGTCGGCGAGCGCCCGCGCCTGCTCGGGCGTGCGCTCGGCGGCCGGGCGGTGGGCGCCGGTGCAGGCGTTGAAGCGGTTGCGCAGCTCGGCCGGCGGCAGGCTCGCGCCCGGCGGCAGGCCGAGGCCGAGGTGATAGGCAGGCTCGCCCGGCGCCGGGTGGGTGCCGCAGACGGCCTGGTAGGCGGCACGCAGATCCATCCGCATGTCGTAGGCGCGCGTCCCGCCGGCGAGCACCCCGGCCGTCAGCAGCGCGCCGTCATAGGGGCGCCGGCCATCCGGGCCCGGCTCGTTGAAGCGCTCGATGAGGATCGCGGCCACCGCGCCGCCCCAGGACTGGCCGTGCACCAGCGTGATGCGCGGCCGGCCGAACGCCTCGACGTAGAGGCGCCGCGCATTGTCCGCGTCCTCGGCGCCGTTGGTGACGCCGAAGCCCTCGCGCCGGCGGCTGGTCGCGACCCAGGCATAGCCTTCGCGCACCGTTTCGGCGAAGCGCGCCAGGTCCTCGTCGCTGGTGTCCGGGGCGGGCGGCGCGAGCCGGGGGCCGCCATGGGTGTGGACGACGAGCGCGCCGTTCCAGCGCTCCGGACGGGCGATCAGCACATGGGCGCCGTTGGTGTCCCGGGCGGTGAAGCAGCCGACGCCGGCGCCGACCTCGGTCGGGCAAGGCCGGGGCGTCGGGCTGGCGAGTGCCAGGGATGGCGTCAGGCTCAGCATCGCCAGAACCAGGGCCAGGCGCATGGACGGATCCTCCCGCGTTTCGTTCGACAGGCGGGAGGTATCACGCGGCCGATCGCGGTGCGATGGAGTGGAACGCTGCCAGGGCGGATGCCGCGGGGCCCGCGGTCGATGATGACCGCCAAGGCCCGGGGCGGCAGCACCATCGGGCCGGGCGAGGGCTTGCGATCATGCCCGTCACCGCCTGCAGCCGGCCAGATGCCCATGACGCGCGGACCCCCGAAGAGCCAGCGCCGCAGGGCATCGCGCGCATCCTCGCGACGCAGGAGGGGCTTCCCCGCCCGGCCGCCGGGCCTTGCGCGCGAACGTCGCTGTCAGCCGGCAAGCCCGCGGCGCCGGAAGCCGCGGCCGGTGCCACGGCGCGCCGTGCGTCACTGTTGACAAGCCAGGCAGAGGCAACAGCGGCAAGGGGGTGCGGGGCGGGGCGTGGGGGTGGCGTCCCGTACGGACGCCATTTAGGCGAATCAGGCGGGTCCATGGGAGCTGAACATCATGCCTGTAGACCCTTTCGCAGAGAGGCTTTGTGCTCACTCTGGTGCACCGCGTATCACGCTGGCGCAATGCTGTAGTGGGGGATAATGTGGGGTGGCCCGGATCCCGGACCCCACAACCCATACCCCTGGACCTGCCATGCCGCGCCGCGCTGCCAAGCCGCTCGACGTCAAGACCATCGAGGCGCTCAAGCCGCGCGCCGCCGCCTACCGGGTGTCGGACGGCGGAGGACTGCTCCTCGAGGTGCGACCGACCGGCGCACGGGTCTGGCTCTGTCGCCTGACTGTGGACGGCAAGCGCCGGGACATGGGCTTGGGCGGCTACCCGATCGTCACCCTCAAGGCGGCGCGCGACGCGGCGCGGAAGGCGCGTGACCTGGCCGACGCCGGCGAAGACCCGATCGTAAGGCGGGAGGCGGAAGCCGCCGAGCGTAGGGCAGCCCGGGAGGCAGCCGAGCGCGCCAAGGAGGAGGCCGAGGGGCGGACGTTCAAGGCGGTGGCCGAACGCTGCATCAAGGCTCAGGCGCCGGGTTGGAAGAGCGACCGCACCGCCGACCTGTGGCGCAACTCCCTGGCTGCATACGCCTACCCGACCCTCGGGGCCATTCCGGTCGCAGCCATAGACCGGGCGGCCGTGATGCGGGCCATAGACGCCGTGTGGCGGTCCCGGCCAGCGACGGGGCGGAAGGTGCTGCGCCGCATCGGAACCGTGCTGCGCTACGCCGCCGCACATGGGATGCGAGCGAACGACAACCCCGCAGATGCTCGGATGCTCCGTCATGCTGGACTGCCGGCGCTACCCGGCGGGCGCAAGCAGCCCTCGCTACCCTGGCAGCGCGTCCCCGCCTTCATGGCGGCCCTCGACGAGATGCCCGGCCTCGCGCCGCTGGCTTTGCGGCTGTCAGTGCTGACCGCGCTGCGCTCGGGCGAGGTTCGCAACGCCCGCTGGTCCTGGGTGTCGTTCGACGGTGAGCCTACGCTGACGATTCCGGGCGAGATGATGAAGGGGAAGAAGTCGGCCGACGTGCTGCCACACCGCATCCCGCTGTCGCCGGCGGCGGTCGATGTGCTGGTACGCGCCTACGGCCTCACTACGGGCACGAAGGCGACGGCAGATGATCTTCAGCAGCGCGCAGCACTTCGCGGCGATGCCTTGGTCTTCCCGAGCGCAACACTGACGACGCCGCTCTCGGACATGAGCCTGAGCGCCGTCATGCGGCGAATGAACGCAGACCGACCCGAAGGTACGCCAGCGCCGTGGCGCGATCCTGACGGGCGGGAGGCGGTGCCGCACGGCTTCCGGGCGACCTTCTCCACCTGGGTCGACGACACGCGCCCGCATGAGCGGGAGGCCGCGGAGAAGGCGCTCGCGCATGAGGTGGCGAACAAGGTCTCGGCCGCCTACCGCCGGTCCGACCTGTTCGACCGACGCGTGCCGCTGATGGCCGCGTGGGCCGCACACTGCGTGCCGCCAGCAGAGCCGGCACAGGGCGCGCGCGTCAGCACGATGGGGTTGCGCCGCAAGGGGTCCGCCGGATCGATGAAGGCGGAGGCGACGCGCTGACCGGCGGCCGATGACGCTGGCAGGCGCTCGCGGGCAAAGCATTGTTCCCAGCCCGGCGGGGATGCCAGGCGCGCCGCCGGAGGCGCCTTCTGATCCGGTGAAGCCGGGGGGCGGGTCGGTGCTGCGAACACCGGACCCGCCGCAACCCCAGACCATGGAGCAGGCCCATGCCCGAGGCCCCATTCTCAATTACCCTGCCTGCGCGGGACGGCGCCATGCGCGGGCGCGCGATGAGTCCGCCGCCTTGGCGAGTACTGGACGCCGATGAGGTGCTGGCTGCCGTTGCGGACGGCACCTTGGCGCGACTGGCAGCACGAGCGGCGTCCATCGCACGTCACCCCGCCGAAGAGATGTGCGGCGACGCTGTCATGCTTGAGCTCGTCACCGACTGCGGGCGGTTCGTCCCGGTGACGCTCACTCGCCGCGGCAACATCACCGCCATGCCGAAGGACGTTCCGCCTGATGGGCTCGATGCCCGTGACTGGCGCGCAATCGCTGCTGCGGTCAGCGCATTGGCGGATGCCTACGCCGCCTAGCAGCACGCAGCCCAGGCAGCGCTGTTAGCTGCCTCGCAAGCGCAGGACATCGCTCGCCTCGAACGGCGGCGCGAGCAGGCCAGGGCCCGCCGCCTGCGTCTCGTCCAGCGCACTTGAAGCCACCGAGGCGCGGCGGGCTTTGCCCGCCCCGCCGTCGTGCTGAACGACGCAGAGGGCGAGATGTTGGAAGAACACAATGACGAGTGGTGGAGGCTCATCCCAGCCGTGGTGTGGATAGCCCGTCGCGAGGAACCTGCAGCCCGCGACGTGGTTAGGGACGACCACGGTCGGGTCCTTGATGACGTTACCGATCTTCCGGCTGACCTGACTGTTGATGAACTTGGGCGCGCCGAACAGCAACTGCTCCGCGCCGTGAAGACCGGGCGCGTGCCACTCCGAGGGCGCGGACCATGGGCGATGCGGCGCGACGCGAACCCCGATGCGCGCTACGGCGAGGACACCGCAAAGTGGGTGCAGCAGGAAGCGATCCCGCCGAAGGCATTCACAACGGTCGGCTTGGCGCTGCACCTGGCGTCCAGCTCCGTGGGGCCGGACGACAACCACCCCGACTTCGCCGCGTGCCCGCGCTGGAACGACGTCGAGGTGTCCGCGCCGGCGCTAAGGGCGGCGTTTCTCGCTGAAGGTGCCCCTTCGACGTCTGCCGCAGACAAGCAGGCGAGCGCCGCACCTGCGAGCCAGCTACCGTCCGATCCGGCACCACCGGAGAAGCGAAAGCGTGGAGGACACACGTTCGACTACGCCAAACACGACGAACCGCTGGTCCAAGAGATGCGGGCCATGATCTCGGATGGCCGCGCGTCAGGCGCCTGGGATGCTGCGCTAGCTGTCGCAGACCGCGCAGAAGGTGGGGCGAAGTTGGAGAGCAAGGCGAAGCGCCTGCTCCTCCGGTACAAGAAGGCCTGTTCAGAGCCGTTCAGCCCTGAACCGCTCTGAAAGGACTGAATGCCAGTTGCGCCGCCATGGTCGCGCCATCCCGACACAGGAGGCAGCAAGCCATGGCAGAGAGGTCCACCAGCCGGAAGAAGAGCCCGCCGCAGCCCATCCCGCCGGGCGCGGTGGCGGGGACGTTGCAGGACGCGGCGATTACGGTCGGCCTGTCGGTCGCCACGCTGCGGCGGCACGCGGCGGCGGGGCGCCTCCGGCTCTTCAAGGTCGGGCATCGGACGCTGGTGGATGCAGCCTCACTCCGTGCACTGATGGCCGGGGCAGCCTGACATGGAAAGCCCCTGGCCCGCGGATGAGGCGGGGCGCAGGGGCAGCGGTTCGGCTGGCAGGCACGACCGCGCCCTGTATAGCGCACCCGTTCGCCTTCTTCGACCCGATCTTCTCGACGGCTTGGAAGCCGCTGCCGAAGCGCGCCGCTCCGGCGAGCACGCCGCCGCCGAGGCCGAGCAGCTGACCGTCCTGCTGGCGCTGCGCCTCCTCGCCCGGGCCGCGCTGGCCAGGGCGGTGCGCGCATGACCGGCCGCCCCGATGCCCCGGCCGTCGCCGCGCTTCTCGCCGAGCGGATGCCGGAGCTCGCCGGCGACCTATTCGGTGAGCCGGATCGGGCGCTGTCCCGGCGTAACGAATGGCGCTTCGGCCGGCACGGCAGCCTGTCCGTGGTTACGGGAGGCCCGAAGCGCGGCGCCTGGCACGACCATGAGGCGGGTATGGGGGGCGATGCCCTTGGCTTGATCGCCCATGCCCGCAGGAAGCCCATGGGCGCGGCCTACGGCTGGGCGCTGGCGTGGCTGGGGATCGCTGGGGGTGGTAATCCCGCCCGGCGCCCCGGCCCGCTCCTGCGCCGCCGGAAAGCCCGCGTGAGGTGCCCCCACCCGCCACGCTCGACCTCGCCCGGCGGATCTGGTGCGAGGCGGCCCCCGCCGCGGGGACGGCGGTGGCGACCTATCTCGCAGCCCGCGGCCTCGCCCTGCCGGACGGCGCGCCGCTGCGCTTCCATCCGCGCGCCTGGCGCAACGCCGCCTCCGGCCCCGCAGGGCCCGCCATGGTGGCGCTGATGAGCGACCCGGAGACGGGCGAGCCGTGCGGCACGCACGTCACCCTCACGCCCGACGCCGAGGTCACGGCTGGCCTCGGGCTGGCCGAGGGCATGGAGACGTCGCGCTCGGTCATGCTTGCGTTCGGCTGGCGCCCGGTCTGGGCGGCCACCAGCGCGGGGGCCATCGCCCGGTTCCCCCTGCTGCCGGGGCTCGATGCTTCGACGGTCTTCGCGGACGCAGACGAGGCGGGACTCGCCGCCGCCCGCCGCTGCGCGGAACGCTGGGCTGATGCCGGACGGGATTCTCACATCGCCACGCCGCCCTCCGGCGACTTCAACGACCACATGCATCGGAGGCGCGCGGCATGACCAAAAAATGCAAGAAGCCGATGAGCCTGCCGGCACCGCCGACGCCAAGCGATTGTGACCTGCGTGACTTCCCGTTTCTGCCTCTCCACGTCGTCCGCTTCCGCGACAGCGGCTTCGCCGCGATCGAGAATGCCGAAGCGTTTCGTGCAGGCACGCTCGCTTTGTGCGTCGCCTGGCACCAAGTGCCGGCTGCTAGCCTGCCGGACGACGACACCGAGTTGTGCCGACTGCTCGGCTATGGCCGGGACCTGGATGGCTGGAAACGCCTTCGCGCTGACGGCGCGCTGCGCGGTTGGGTGCGATGCAGTGATCACCGACTCCACCACCCGGTTCTGGCGGGCGCTGCGCGCGATGCCTGGCGGCGAAAGGCCGAACAGAGAGAGCGGACCGCTGCCGCGCGTGCAGCGAGGCTCGCCAAACGAAGCGGGGGCGATCGTCAGGAGCACTACACCGAGCTCCATATGCGAGCTCTGTCACAGAGTGACGGCGCTTCAGTGACAGAGGATGTGACAGGCTCCAAGGGACAGGGACAGGGACAGGGACAGTTTTCTCCCTCTACGCCTTCTCCTAACGGAGAAGGCTCCGAGGGAGCGTCCCCGGCTGGCGCCGGCGACCCGCCCGCGGCAGTCGATGGGGTGAAGCTGCCGCGCGTCCCCCCTGAGATCCCGCGCAGCCTCCTCCTCGACATGGTCGCCGCGTGGAACGAGATGGCGGCGACCGTCAACCTGCCGCAGGTGAAGGAGCTCAACGATCGGCGCGCGCAGGCGCTGCGCGCCCGCATCCGCGAGCGATGGGCGAAGGCGCCCATGGAGAAGTGGCGCGCCTACCTCGATGCCATCGAGGGCACGCCCTTCCTGGTCGGCGGTGGCGCGCGCGGATGGCGCGCGGACTTCGATTGGGCGCTGAGACCGTCGAGCGTGCTGGCGGTGGCCGAGGGCAAGTATCGCGACGAGGAGCCGGCATGACGGCGCGTGGTCTCGACGTTCTCACGGCGGCAGCGCCCCCTCTTCGACCCTACCAGGCCGAGGCAGTCGAGCGGCTGCGCGACGCCTACCGGCGCGGGGCTCGGGCGCCGCTGCTGGTCCTCCCGACGGGCGGGGGCAAGACGGTGGTGTTCAGCCACATCGCCGCGGCGGCTGTCGCCAAGGGCCGGAGCGTGCTGGTGCTGGTCCACAGGCGCGAGCTCATCCGGCAGGCTGCTGCGAAGCTGGCCGCCGCTGGCGTGGCGCACGGCATCATTGCGCCGGGCTATGCCGCCACCGCTGATGCGGTGCAGGTCGCGTCGGTTCAGACACTCGCGCGGCGCCTCGACGGGATGCGCCAGGCGCCGCCCCGGTTGGTCATCGTGGACGAGGCTCACCACGCGGTCGCGGGCCAGTGGCGCGCGATCCTCGACGCCGTCCCGGAGGCGCACCTGCTGGGGGTGACGGCGACGCCGATCCGCAGCGACGGGGCCGGGCTCGGTGTGCGTGCGGGCGGCGTGTTCGACGCCCTGGTCTGCGGGCCGTCCATCGCGGACCTGATGGCCGAGGGGCACCTTGTGCGGGCGCGGGTCTTCGCCCCCGCCGTCGCGCCGGACCTGACCGGCATCCGCACCCGGGGCGGCGACTACGAGGCCGCGCAGCTGGCGGAGGCGATGAGCGCACCACAGGTGATCGGGTGCGCCGTGGAGCATTACCGCCGCCACGCCGCCGGGCTGCCCACCGTCCTCTTCGCGGCATCCGTGCGTCATGCCGAGGCTATGGCGGAGGCATTCCGGGCGGCCGGGATCCGCGCCGTCGCCGCCTCGGGCATCACGCCCGCTGCGGAGCGGGACGCAGCCATCGCCGGGCTCGCCACGGGCGCCGTGGAGGTGCTGTGCAGCTGCGACCTCGTCTCCGAGGGCCTGGACGTCCCCGCGATCGGCGCCGTCATCCTGCTGCGCCCGACGAAGTCGCTGGCGCTCTATCTGCAGCAGGTCGGCCGTGGGCTACGGCCAGCGGACGGGAAGGCGGAGCTCGTCGTGCTGGATCACGCCGGGAACGGCCTGACGCACGGCCTACCGGATGCGGCGCGCCGCTGGTCGCTAGACGGGCTGGGGCGGAAGCCGCCGCCGAAGGGCCGCACGACCACGGTGTTCTGCTCTGCGTGCGCCGCGGTGGTGCCGCGCAGTACGGACACGTGCTGCGCCTGCGGGGCGCCCGCCCGCCCTGCGGCGGCGGCTGTGCAGCATGGCGACGGCACGCTCGCCGAGGTGACGGAGGAAGTGGCCGCGCGGATGAGCGCGCTGCGGTCCCGTCCTGTGCCCGACCTCCTGCGGGAGGCGCGCACAGTGGACGACCTGGCAGCGATCCAGCGCGCGCGCGGCTTCAAGCCGGGCTGGGTCTGGTTCAAGGCGCGCGAACTCGGGTTCGTGCGCGCGACCGGGCGCACGCCGTCGAGCACCCAACCAAGTATCCTCCGATGAGCGCGAAGGGGCAGACCGTCTCGGGGCGAAACATCGGGCCCGACCGGGTCCGCGGTCTTCAC
>JAIYDD010000117.1 GCA_027487675.1 Acetobacteraceae bacterium
CCGACCGCGATGGATCCTCACTTCCACTCGACCAACAACAACAACGCCCAGCTGCGGCAGATCTTCAACCCGCTGATCGACATCGACACCCAGGGAAGGCCCTTCGGCGTGCTGGCCGAATCCTGGCGCCTGGTCGATGACCGCACCTGGGAATTCCGCCTGCGCGACGGCATCCGCTTCCACGACGGCACGCCCTTCACGCCCGAGGACGTGGCCTTCACCATCGCGCGGGTGCCGACGGTGCCGAACAGCCCCGGCCCCTTCACCACCCAGGTCCGCCCGATCACCCGCGTCGAGGTGGTGGACGACCGCACGGTGCGCCTGCACACCGCCCAGCCGACGCCCTTCCTCGACCGCGACATCGCCCAGATCATGATGCTGTCGCGGCGCATCCATGCCGATGCGACGACGGCCGAGTTCAACAGCGGCCGCCTGCTGGTCGGCACCGGCGCCTATCGCCATGTCGCGCTGAACCTGGGCGAGCGGCACGAGATCGTGCGCAACCCGGATTTCTGGGGGCCCCGCCCGGCCTGGGACCGGGTGGTGACGCGCTACCTGACCAATCCCGGGGCGCGCGTCGCCGCGCTGCTGGCGGGCGACGTGGACCTGATCGACGCGGTGCCGGCGACCGACGTGCAGCGCCTGTCCAACGATGCGCGGCTGGCGGTGTTCTCGGCCGACAGCAACACCACCGCCTTCCTGTTCCCCGACAGCGTGCGGGAGACCATCCCGCATGTGACGGACAAGCAGGGCAACCCGCTGCCGCGCAACCCGATGCGCGACCTGCGGGTGCGCCAGGCCATGTCGCTGGCCATCGCGCGGGAGCCGATCGTGGAACGGCTGCTGCAGGGCCAGGCGACGGTCGCGGACCAGCTCGCCTCCCGCGCCCTGCCCGACCGCGCGCAGGGCATGGCCCCGCTGCCCACCGACCTCGCCCGCGCGCGGCGCCTGCTGGCCGAGGCCGGCTACCCGGACGGCTTCCGCATCACCATCCACGGGCCGAACGGCTTCATCGTGGGCGATGCCGACATCCTGCAGGCCGTCGCCCAGGCCTTCACCCGCATCGGCATCGAGACGCGGGTGGAGGTGCTGCCGCCCGCCACCTTCTTCACCCGCGCGACGGCGCGGGAGTTCCCGCTGTTCTTCGCGACCTTCACCGCCAACACCGCGGCGATCATGCTGCGCCAGGTGGTGATGACGCGCGACGCCACGACGGGCGTCGGCGTGTTCAACCGGCTGCTCTACTCGAACCCTGCCGTGGACACGCCGCTGGCCGAGGCGCTGCGCACCATGGACGAGGCGCGCCGCACCCAGCTGACCGGCCAGGCGATGCGCGCGGCGGTGGAGGATTTGGCGGTGATTCCGCTGCTGTCGATCCGCGTCAGCTGGGCCGGCCGCCGCGACCGCGTGCGCTACGACCCGCACCCGTCCTGGTTCACCAACGCGCTGCTGGCCAGCCCGGTCGAGTGAGGCCGGGCGGGCTCGGCGCAATTCCGCGCGGCCGGGGGCTGGTCTAGCCTTCCCGGACGAAGGGGAGGACAGGCGCATGGCACGGATCGGCTTCGTGGGCTTGGGCAACATGGGCGGGCCGATGGCGCGCAACCTGGCCAAGGCCGGGCATGAGGTGGCGGTGTTCGACCTTGTGCCCGCCTCCGTCGAGGCCTGCGCGGCGGCCGGCGCGCGCCCGGCGCCGAGCGCGGCGGCGGCGGCGGCCGGGGCGGAGCTGGTCTTCACCATGCTGCCGGCGGGCGCGCATGTGCGCGATGCCTGGCTCGGCGCGGGCGGGATGGCGGCGTCGAGCGACCCGGGGGCGATCCTGGTCGACTGCTCCACCATCGACGTCGCCACGGCGCGGGAGGTGGCGGCGGGCAGCGGCCGCGCCTTCCTGGACGCGCCGGTCTCCGGCGGCGTGATGGGGGCGGAAGCCGCGACGCTGACCTTCATGGTCGGCGGGGCGGAAGGCGCCTTCCGCGCCGCCGAGCCGGTGCTGCGCCAGATGGGCCGGGCGGCGATCCATTGCGGCGGCCCCGGCGCGGGGCAGGCGGCCAAGGCGTGCAACAACATGGTGCTGGCGGCGACGATGATCGCGACCTGCGAGGCCTTCGTGCTGGCCGAGAAGCTCGGCCTGTCGCACCAGGCGCTGTTCGAGGTGGCGTCGAGATCCTCCGGCCAGTCCTGGAGCCTGACGGCCTATTGCCCGGTGCCCGGGCCGGTGCCCGGCAGCCCGGCCAACCGCGGCTATGCGCCGGGCTTCTCCGCCGCGCTGATGGCCAAGGATCTGGGCCTGGCGGCGGAAGCCGCGGCGGCGACGGGGGCGGCGACGCCGATGGGCGCCCGGGCGCTGGAACTCTACCGGGACTTCGTGGCGGCGGGCGGCGGCGGGACGGATTTCTCGGGGATCATCCGGATGCTGCGGGGGGAGGGGTAGGGAAGGGGCCGCGCAACGCCGCCTCCGCGGCCGGGAGGAAGGCGGCTTCGAAGGCGCGGAAGCTTTCCAGGCGGCGAAGGCTGTCCAGCGGCATCGCCTCCGCGATCGCTGCCATCGGGGTGCGGGCGCGGCCGACCGCGGTCTTCAGCACGCCCTTGGGGTCGTGGATGGTCTCCGGCTGCCGGCACGCCGCCGCGGTCGCCGCATCGAGCCGGCTGCGCCGCAGCACGCCTGCCAGCGCGGCCGCGTCCGCCAGGGCCCAGGCTTCCGTGGCGCGCATGGGCACCGCCGGCACGCAGCGCCCGGCAGGGACGCCGCAGCCTTCGGCCGCGCCGTCGCAGGCGGTCCGCACGAATATCAGCGCCCGGTGCTGCCTGGCTGCCGAATCGGCGTCCCGGTGGATGCAGACGAGGTCGATGCCCCCCTGCGACCAGGCGTCGCAGATGTCGCCCGACACGGCGGAGGGCGAGCGCCTGTCGAGCCCGACCGGCACCACGCTCAGCGCCGTCTCGGTCGTCACCAGCCCGGCGAGGAGACGGCGGAACAGCGGCTCGAAGAAGTCGCGGTCGCTGTTGCCCTCGGCGCAGAGCCCGATGCGCAGCGACCGCATCCCTCAGGCCGCGCCATGCGCCCGCTGGCGCAGCACGGTGTCGATCTCGTGCCGGGTGAGGAAGCGGTCGGGGTCGAGCAGGTCGCGGCTCGGCGCCACGCCGGTGCGCATGCGCGTCCGCAGCTCCGCCGGCCCGCCGGGCACCAGCACGGTCTGCAGGTCGGCGGCAATGATCTCGGCATCCGCCAGCGCGTCCAGCACCACGGGTGAGTGCGAGTTGAGGATCACCTGGAAGGGCCGCGCCTCGGCCGGCAGGGTCGAATCCCGCAACAACTCGACCAGCGGGCCGACGCGGCCCTGGTGCACGCCGTTCTCCGGCTCCTCGAAGCAGAGCGTTCCCTTCCGCCGTGGGTCGAGCACCGCGGTCACCAGGGCCAGCAGCCGCAGCGTGCCGTCGGAGACCAGGCGGGCCGAGAAGGCCTGCCCGTCGCGAAGCCGGAATTCCAGCTCGTACTGCTTCGCCTGCTCGTTGGCCTGGGCGCGGATGTCCTGGATGGTCGGTATGAGGGACGACAGGCTGAGCACGATATCCGACAGCACGCCGTCAGGGCGGTCGGCGCTCGCCGTCTCGGCGGCGATGCGGTGCAGCACGGCGGCGATGTTGCCGCCGCCGGGTTCCAACTCCTCCGCCGCCAGGAAGTCGCTTGGCTCGCGCTCCTTGGCCGGATCGAGCTGAAGGAAAGCGATGCCCGCCAGCGCCTGGCGCAGCGCGTGCAGGTGCGGGAAATCCTCCGCCGTGGTCAGCGTGGACAGGAAGCTCGCGGTCGCGCGCTCGGCCGGGCGCTTCCGGCCCTGGTGGCCGTCCTGCCGGGCCTGGATCAGGCGCTGTCCGGCCTTGGTCTCGGTCTCCAGGAAGGGCACGGCGCGGCTGGAGTACCGCGCCCGCGGGCGCAGCGCGGCGTGCGATGCCGGCAGCCGGCGCACCCAGCCATCCTCTGCCTTGCGGATCGGCGTCGCCGCCTCGTGGATCACATAGATGCGCTCGACGCCCGAACGGTCGTCGAGCCGGCGTTCCAGGTGGATCTCGTAGCGGACCCGTGTGTGGGTCAGGTCCACCGTCTCCTGGAACGCATCGGTGGTGCTGCCATGCAGCAGGCATTCCGCCGCCAGCCGGATCACCTCGGCCCGCCTGCCATCGGCCGAGAGGCGGAACTGCTCCGAGGCCCGGCCGCGCAGCCCTGCCAAAGCCTCGCGCAGGTCGGGGGCCACGACCACGCGCGACAGCAGCCGCAGCGCATCGAACAGGTTCGACTTGCCGGAGGCGTTCGGACCGATCACCGCGCAGAAGGGCATCAGGTCCAGCACGAAGCCGCTGAAGCTCTTGAAGCCGTCGATCTCGATGCGGGTGAGCATGCGGCCAAGCTATCGCCCGGCCGCCGCGCTGGGAACGCCCCGCGGCACCCTGCCCTGCGCGTCCGGCAGCCGCCCCCGGAGGCTCACGCCGTCCCCGCGCGCCCCGTCACCTCCGCCCGGTCGAAGCGGAAATCCAGGTTGCAGAACTCGCAGGTCATGGTGATCGCGCCGCCCTCGGCCATGTGGTCCAGGTCGTCGGGCGGGAAGCCTTCCAGCACCTGCGCCAGCCGCGCGCGGGAACAGCGGCAGCCATAGGAGAGCGGGCGCGGGCGATCGAGCGCCAGCCCCTCGGCGTGGAACAGCCGGTGCAGCAGGCGCTCGCCGGGCAGGTTGTCGTCCAGCAATTCGTCCACCGTGATGGTGCCGGCGAGCGCCAGCGCGGTGCGCCAGGCATCGTCCTGCGCGGCGGCATCCGCGGCGGGGTCGATGCCGCCCTCCCCGGCCACGCGTTCCAGCACCAGCGCGGCGGCGCGCCAGCCGGCGGGGGTCTGCGCGCAGGCGAGGTGCACCTGGCTCTGCATCTGCTCGGAGGTGCGGAAGTAATGGCCCGTCATCTCGGCCAGATCCGTGCCCTCGATGGCGACGATGCCCTGGTAGCGGTCCATCTCCGGCCCCTGGTCGCAGGTGAAGGCGAGGTAGCCCTGGCCGAGCAGCGCCGCGGCGGAAGGGCGCCCCGCGGCCAGCAGCGTGCCGAGCTTCTCCGGCTCCGCCCGCGCATAGCCGCGCAGCGCGCCGCCATCGGTGCAATCGGCCAGCAGCATCGGCACCGCCCCGTCGCCCTTGGCCTGCAGGCTGAAGGAACCGCGGTATTTCAGGGCGGTGGCCAGCGCGGCGGTCAGCGCCATCGCCTCCCCCGTCAGGGCCAGCACGGCCGCGTGCTGGCCGGCATGGCGGCCGAGCAGCGCCTCGGCCAGCGGGCCGAGCCGCACCAGGCGCCCGCGCACCGGCTTGAGGTGCAGGTGGAAGGGCTGCACCCCGCGCGGCACCACGATGTCGGGCACCGGCGGGCGGTCGTGGTTCAGGAAGGCAGGCGTCGCGGAGGGGGCGGTCGGGTCGGACAAGGCGAGGCACCGGGATTGTTCGGCGGGATAGATAGTGCCGGAGGGCGGGGGCGGCCATCTCCCGCCGCGAAGGCCGGGCGCGGGGCGAACCCGCGCCGGGGAGTTCGCGCCACCGGCACCGGGCCACTTGGAATCGGCATTTCCTACCGCCATGTCACGCGGCGGCAATCCCTTCCGGCCCCGACGGTCCGCGACGGCCCCGCCCCGCCCATCGCCGCCCGGCGCCATGCGGGGACGGGGCGCCGGGCCGGGGCGGCACGGCGGGGTGCCGCCGGGGGCCGCGATGCGCCGAGCGACCCGTCCGGCCCGAGCCGCCCCGCGGCCCTCCACCCACGGCGCGGATGGAGGCGCGTGTCCATGCTTGTGGCGGATGCGCTGCTGGTCGCGCCGGCCGCGGCCGGGCTTTCGGGGATGCTGGCGCCGGGGGGCGGGGTGAGCTCCCTCGGCCTCGCGGGCGTGGCCCTGGCGGCGCTGTTCCTGGCGCTGGCCGCCGGGCTGTCGCCGGCATCGGCCGAGGCGGATGCAGAGGCGGTGCCGCTGGCCGATGCCGGCGGGCTCGACCGCCGGGCGCTGCTGGCCTGCGCGGCGGTGCTCGGCCTGATCGGCGGGCTGAGCGGGGCGATGGCGGTCGCGGTCTGGGTGGAACTCGGCGGGCTGATGGCGCTCGGCCTCGGCGCGGTGGCGCTGGCCTTCCTGGTCCTCGGCGCGGCGGCGGGGCTCCGGGCACGGCGGCGCGCGCGCTGAGCGAAGACCGGCGCGCGCCGGGTCGCGCGCCCGCGTCGCGGGGGGGGCTGCCGGGCCAGGCGGGAGGCGGAGATCGTCTCCGCGCCGGCGCCGATGCGATCGGACTGGGGCAGCGGGTGACCGCCTGCATGACCGTCGCCCCCCGGCCTGCCCATGCGATTGGCCTGGGGGTGCTTCGGGCGGGCAGTTGCGCGCCTTTACGCACTTTGCCAATTGAGCGCTTTAACCACTTTATTTTCGGGATTCGGCGCCCGCAGGCGCCCCGAGGGCTGACGACGAAGGATTAAGCGTCTGATTTCACGTCAATAAATTCTTAAATTCCCGCGCCAACTTTGGCAATTTGGCCATTTACGCCGAATCGCGCCTTTTTCGGGCCGCGCGGCCCCGCGGGGCGGGCGAATGATCCACGGCTTCAAGGAGCGCGGCCGCACGGACGGCCTTGTTCGCAGTATGTTCCTTTCGGCCATCGGGAGTCCAGCGCCATCGCGCCGCGATGGGCCCGGATCGCCGGTCGCGCCCCAGCCACCGCCACGCGGCGCGGCGCGCCCGGCAGCCGCATCGCCGGCGGCGCGCGCGGCCCCGGGCGGCCCCGCCGTCAGCGGAGCGCCATCAGCGTCCCGTCGTCGCCGAGCAGCACCAGCGTGTCGCCGGCCAGCGCCATCGGCAGCGTCACGCCGGCCGAGAGCGGCACGCGCCCGGTCACCTCGCCCCCCGACGGATCGAGCAGCAGCATCTCGGCGCGCGAGGACGGCACCAGCACCCGGCCGCCGGCCAGCAGCGGCGGGCCGAACTGCGCGGCGTCGCGCCGGCGGCTGCCCTCCGGCACCGGGTCCAGCTCGGCCACCCAGCGGATGCGGCCATCCTCCCGCCCGAGCGCGAGCGCCTGCCCGCCGCCGGTGACGGCGAAGATCCAGTCGCCCGCCGCGGCGACGCCGTTCGGCCCGCCGAAGGCGCGTTCCCACAGCCGCCGCCCGCTGCGCAGGTCCACTGCGATCGCGGTGTTGCCCAGCCCGACCGCGATCACCCGCCCGCGGTCGATCACCGGCAGCCCGGTGATGCCGATGATGTCGGCGAGCGAGGTGTTGGCGATGCTGCCCAGCGCCTCGCCCCACAGCAGCCGGCCGTCGCGGGCGCGCAGCGCGAAGAGCTCGCCGGTGCCGAAGCCGGCGACCACCGCCTCGCCCTCCACCGCCGGGGCGGGCAGGCCGAGCGGCAGGGTGGTGACGGGCTGCGCCCGGTGGGTCCAGAGCCGGCGGCCATCCTCGGCCGAGAAGGCGACCAGGTGGTTCTCGACGGTCGGGACGAAGATCCGCCCGCCCGCCACCGTCGGCGCGCCGCGCGCCGGGGCGGGCAGGCGCACCCGCCAGCGCACCTCGCCGGAGGCGGCGTCCAGCGCCAGCAGCTGGGAAGCGGCGGTGGCGACATGGACGACGCCGCCCGCCACCGCCACGCCGCCGCCGAGCGGCACGGCGTTCTCGTCTTCCGGCGTGGTGTCGCGGCTCCAGCGGCGGGCGCCGTCGGCCAGCGCATGGGCGGCGACGGTGCCGAAGGCGTCCACCGTGAAGACGCTGCCGTCCGCCACCACCGGCCCGGCGACGATGCGCTGCCGATAGGCCGAGCCGTAGCCGATGGAGGTCCGCCAGGCCTGGCGCGGCGCCTCGGCGAAGGCGAGGTGGCCCGGCGAATGGCCGGACGGACCGCCGGCCATCGGCCAGTCGCCGGCCGGCACGGGGGCGGGCAGGCGGACGGCGCGGGGTTCGGTGCCGGCATCGGCGGCCAGCGGCGGCTCGGGGCGCACCACGCCGACGCGGTCGCCCGGCAGCGGCACCTTGCGCTCGCCGAGGATGGAATCGAGCGAGCCGCAGCCCGACAGCAGCGCGGCCCCGGCCAGCAGGGCGGATCGGCGAGGGATCATGGGAATGACGTTGTCAGCTCCGGAGGCTGGCGGCCACGCGCTGCGCGCGCTCGCGCAGGCCGGCGGGGGCGGCGGTGTCGGTGGCCAGCGCCTCCAGGATGCGCCGCGCTTCCTCCGGCGCGCCGCGGCGCAGCGCGAGCAGCGCCTGCGCTTCCCGCGCCGAGGCGCGCCAGGGGTTGCCCTCGGCGGCGAGCGGCGCCAGCCGGCCGGCGAGCCGCGCCGGGTCGCCGCTGTCCAGCGCATGGGTGACCGCGAGCAGGGTGGCGAGGTCGCGGTAGAGCGAATCGGCGCCCCCGTCGGCCGAGACTTCCTCCCACAGCGCGATGGCGCCGGGCAGGTCGCCGGTCTCGGCCTTCAGCGCGGCGGCGCGCAGCCGGATCAGGGTGCGGTAGCCCGCCGGGGCGTCGGCGCGCAGCTCGGCGAAGCCCCGGCCGAGGGCGGCCAGGTCCGCCCCCTCCGCCTCCGCCGCGCGATGCAGGGTCAGGTAGGCCTCGGCGGCGGCGGTGGCGGCGCGCGCCTCGTACCACCGCCAGCCCTGCCAGCCGGCGGTGCCGGCCAGCACGAGCAGCGCCGCGCCCAGCATCGCCCCGCCGCAGCGGCGGGCGATGCGGCGGGCGCGTTCGGCGCGGAGATCCTCTTCGACCTCGTCGAAGATGTCGGGCACGGGCGGTCCTCTGTCCGGCGTCGGGTGGGCGCGGACCATAGAGCAGATCGGGCGCGGGCGGAAATCCGCGGGGGCGGGGCGGGCGGCGCGGCCTGGGCCATGCCGCGCGGGCGGCTTCGGCCCCGTCCCGCCCATGGGGGGGCCGCCCATGGGGGTGGCAGGCCGCGGAGGAACACGACCCCCTCACGCCGACGGGGCGCTGCCGCGGCGCTGTCGGCCACGAAGCGGGGGGAGAGGGGTTTCTTGGCGTTTCCCCGCGGCCTGCTAGTGTTCCTCCTCATGACACGCCTGGAGCCGCCGCTGCGATCGTCCGGCCGGGGGCGGCCGGGGCTGCTTTCCCGGCGGGCGGCATGACGCTGGTCGGCCGGGGCCGGGTGGATGCGGGGCGCGCGGGTGCCGGCGACCGGCGCGCCGCCGCCGCCGCGTCCGGGCTGGGCGCGGTGCTGCTCGGCCTCGGCGTCATCGCCTACACCTACGGCCTGCAGGTGCTGCCGCCCTGGCGCACCGGCTGGATGCTGGCGGGCACGGTCGGGCCGGATCCGGTGCAGTACTGGCTGGGCTACACCTTCTTCCGCGCCTCGCCCTGGACCTGGCCGCCCGGGCTCAACCCGCGCTGGGGGATCGAGATCGCCTCCTCGGTCTTCTATGCCGATTCGATCCCCGTGCTGGCCTTCCTGTTCAAGGCGATCCAGCCGCTGGTGGTCGTCGAGCAGTACTGGGGCTTCTGGCTCCATCTCTGCGGCGCGCTGCAGGGGCTGATGGGGTGGAAGCTGGCGGGGCTGGCCACCGCCAACCCCTGGGCGAGGCTGGCGGCGGCGGCGCTGTTCGTGCTGTCGCCCACCATGCTGAACCGGCTCGGCGGGCATTTCGCGCTGGGGGCGCATTTCCTGGTCCTGGCCGGGCTGTTCCTCTGCCTGACGCGGGCGGCGCCGGGCCTGCGCGCCGTGCAATGGGTGGCGCTGGTGGGGCTCGCCTCGCTGGTGCATTCCTACCTGCTGCCGATGGTCGCGGGCCTCTGGGCGGCGGATTGGCTGGGGCGGGCGGCGGGGCGCGGGCGGTCCTGGCCGGCGCTGGCGGCGGAGGCGCCGCTGGTTCCCGGCGCGGGGATCCTCGGCCTGTATCTCGCCGGCTTCTTCGCGCTGCGGGGCGATTTCGGCGGCACCTGGGGCGGCTACGGCGCCATGCAGCTCGACCTGCTGGCGCCCTTCGACGCGCCGCCCTGGGGCGCGCTGCTGCCCGACCTGCCCGGACCGGACCATTGGGAAGTGGGGCATTCCTATGCCGGGCTCGGCGCGCTGCTGGCGCTGGCGGTCGGGGCCGCGCTGTGGCTGCGGCGGCCCTGGCCGTGGCTCGGGCGGCGCTGGGCGCTGGTGCTGGGCTGCGCGGCGATGCTGGCGGTGGCCGTCAGCCACCATGTCTCGGTGGGCGGGCGGGAATTCGTGCTGTTCGAGCTGCCGCCGCGGGTGCAGGCGCTGGCGGATGCGCTGCGCGCCTCGGAACGCTTCGCCTGGCCGGCGGCCTATGCGGCGCTGACCGCCGCGGTCTTGGCCATCCTGCGCGCGCTGGGCGGGGCGCGGGGGGGCGCGGTGCTGGCGGTGCTGGCGGTGGTGCAGTTCGCCGACATGCAGCCCGGCTTCGCGCGGCTGCACGGCTATTTCCCGCCCGAGCGCGCGGTGGTGCCGCTGCGGCTGGCCGATCCCTTCTGGACCGAGGCGGCATCCCGCTACGGCCGCGTGCGCCTGACGCCCACCGGCATGCAGCCGCGGCATTGGGAGGAGGTGGCGGTCTATGCCGCGACGCGGGGGCTGGAGACGGATGCGGTCTACCTCGCCCGCCTCGACCTGGCGCGCGCCGCCGCGCTGAACGCCGAGACGCTCGCGCGGCTGGCGGCGCGGCGCTTCGAGCCGGGCAGCTTCTACGTGCTGGGCGACGAGGCGACGCTGGCCGCCGCCCGCGCCGGCCACGACCCGGCGCGCGACAGGCTGGCGCGGTTCGACGGGCTGTGGGTGCTGGCGCCCGGCTGGCACGCAGCGGAGTGAGGGCGGCGGGTCGGCGCCGCACGCCTGCGCCCCGGCCCCGCCGCGCCGCAGCGGACCCGGCTGCCGTCAGGCGGCGGCGCGCTCGATCTCCGCGCGCGTCATCAGGTCGGCGTATTTCTGGCCCATGTCGAACAGGCTCGCCTGGTGCGGCGGGATGGCGCGGTCGCCGACGCAGTCGGTGGCGACGAGGGTGCGGAAATTGTGCTGCATCGCATCGACCACGCTGGCGCGCACGCAGCCCGAGGTGGTGCAGCCCGCCACCACCACCGTGTCGGCGCCGTGGTGCGTGAGCCAGGCGGCGAGCCCGGTGCCGAAGAAGGCGGAGGCGCCCTGCTTGCGCAGCACCAGCTCGCCCGGCGCCGGCGCCAGCTCCGGCACGATCTGCGACGCCGCGGCGTGTTCGGTCAGCGCCAGCAGGCCGGGCACCTTGCGGGCGAAGATGCCGGCATCGCTGCCATCCTCGGCATAGACGATCCGGGTGTGCGCGACGGGCCAGCGGCGGTGGCGGGCGAAGCCGAGCAGGTGGGTGGCCTCGGCGATCGCCTCGGCGATGTTGCCGCCGCCGAATTGCGCGGGGTCGGCGAAGCCCGCGACGAAATCCACGACCAGCAGCGCCGGCCGCCCGCCCATGCCCGAGGCCCGCCCGAAACCCTGGCGGTGGTAGAGGTCCGATTCCGGATGGCCGCTCATTGCCGCTGCCTCCCTGCACCGCCATTGCCCGGCGCGGCGACCGGCGCCCCGCGGCCCGCGGAGGCCTGGGCGACCGCGGGCCGGTGCAGGGCAGGATGGCGCGGCGGGGCGGCGGCGGAAAGCCTTGCCGCCGGGGGCAAGCTTGCCGCCGGTCGCCGGGGGCGCATCTATGGTGGCATGCGCCTTCCCTTCCTCGACCGTCGCCCCCGGGTGGCCGTGCTGCGGCTGTCCGGCGTCATCGCCGCCCGCGGTGGCGGCTTCTCGCCCTCCGGCATCTCGGCGGCCGGCATGGCCCCGCTGATCGACCGCGCCTTCGCCCTGCCGCGGCTGGCCGGGGTGATGCTGGCGATCAACTCGCCGGGCGGATCGCCGGTGCAGTCGAGCCTGGTGGCCCAGCGCATCCGTCGGCTGGCGGAGGAGAAGAAGGTGCCGGTGATCGCCTGCGTCGAGGATGCGGCGGCCTCCGGCGGGTATTGGCTGGCCTGCGCGGCGGACGAGATCGTGGTGGACCCCGCCAGCGTGGTCGGCTCGATCGGCGTGATCGTCGCCGGCTTCGGGCTGGAGGGCGCGCTGGCCCGCTACGGGGTGGAGCGGCGGCTGCACACGGCGGGGACGGAGAAGAGTTTTCTGGACCCCTTCCGCCCCGAGCGGCCGGAGGATGTCGCCCGGCTGCGCGACCTGCTGGACGAGCTGCACGAGATCTTCAAGGCCTGGATCCGCGCCCGCCGCGGCGACCGTCTGAAGGCGCCGGAGGAAGAACTGTTCACCGGCCGCTTCTGGACCGGCGCGCGGGCGGTGGAACTCGGCCTCGCCGACCGGGTGGGGGAGCTGGCGGCCGAGGCGAAGGCGCGCTTCGGGGAGAAGGCGGCGCTGGTGCCGGTGGGCGCGCGGCGGCCGCCCTGGCCGGTGCGGCTGCTGCCGGGGATGTCGGCGGAGGGCGTGGCGGGCGGGCTGGTCGCGGCGGCGGAGGAACGCGCGGCCTGGGCGCGGATCGGGCTGTAGCGGCCTGCCGGGACCGGCCCCTGCCCCCGCAGCCGGGACCGGGCCAGGGCGGATCGCGGGCCAGGACGCGGCCGCCGCATCTTCCGCATCCCCCTCGCGCCGGCGCCTGCCCCCCGCGCGGATCGGAAAGGACGCTTCCGGCGCCGGGCCGTCGCGCGCGGGCGCGGCCGGTCAGCGCAGCTCGAAGTCGAGCCCTCCGGCGGTGACGGTGCCGTCGGCGCGGGACCGCGCTTCCCAGCGCAGGGTGTAGCGCCCGGGCGGCAGGCCGCCGGCGGCAGCGTAGAGCGTCTCCGGCGAGGCGCCGAGCCGCGGCGCCAGGCTGCGCACCACCGCGCCATCCCGCAGCAGCAGCAGGCGCGACCCGCCATGGTCCACCGGGCGGTCGAAGCGGACGAAGAAATCCTGCCGGTTGCCGTCCATGGTGCTGCGGGCGGAGGGTGAGCTTTCGAGCACCCGCATCGTCTCGGCCCAGGCCGGGCCAGAGAGGGCCAGCAGCAGCGCCGCGAGGCGGCAGGCGGATCGGGTCGGCATGGGCGGCGGCCTCCTGGCGGGGGCGGGCGGACCCGGCCCCTTGCCCCGGTCCCGCCGCCCGGTGCGCGCGTTACGCGGCCGCGGCGTTCAGCCGCCGACCTGCGCGATCCAGTCGGGCAGGTTGTAGTGGGTGGCGATGCGGGCGATGCGGCCGCCGCGGATCTCCAGGAAGGCGCCGGCGGGCAGGCGATAGGGCTGGCCGCGCGCCTCCGGCAGGCCGGGCTCGGTGCGCAGGTAGCGGCCGGCCACGGTGAACTCGGCTGCGGCGCGCGTGCCGGTGGCGTCCGCCATCACCACGATGTCCTCCAGCCGCTCTTCATAGGCCGCGTCCATTTGCGCCATGAAGGCGCGGAAGGCCGGCAGCCCCAGGCGGCGCGCGCCCTGGTTCACGTCATGCGCCAGATCCTCGGCCAGCAGGGCGCACATGGCGGCGCGGTCGCCGGCGTTGAAGGCCGCGTAATAGGCGCGGACCAGGGCGAGGGCGGCCTGCATCGGGGTGGCGGGGCTTTCGTTCATGGCGTGCGTGTCATCTCCCGGGGTGGCGGGACGGCTTGCTGCCCCCGCGCGCCGCCGTCTAATGCTGCGGCCGAACCATCGCCAGCCGGGACATGCCAGCCAAGCCGCCCTCCTTCCAGGAGATCATCCTCCGCCTGCACCGCTTCTGGGGGGAACAGGGCTGCCTGATCCTGCAGCCCTACGACATGGAGGTCGGCGCCGGCACCTTCCACCCGGCGACCACGCTGCGCGCGCTGGGCCCGAAGCCCTGGGCGGCGGCCTATGTGCAGCCCAGCCGGCGGCCGGCCGACGGGCGGTATGGGGAGAACCCGAACCGGTTGCAGCACTACTACCAGTACCAGGTCATCATGAAGCCCTCGCCCGCCGATCCGCAGGCGCTGCTGCTGGACAGCTACCGGGCGCTGGGGATCGATCCTGCGCTGCACGACATCCGCTTCGTGGAGGATGACTGGGAAAGCCCGACGCTCGGCGCCTGGGGGCTGGGGTGGGAGGTCTGGTGCGACGGGATGGAGGTGACGCAGTTCACCTATTTCCAGCAGGTCGGCGGCATCCCCTGCGAGGTGCCGTCCTGCGAGCTGACCTACGGGCTGGAACGGCTGGCGATGTACATCCAGGGCGTCGAGAACGTGTACGACCTGGACTTCAACGGCCGCGGCGTGACCTACGGGGATGTCTTCAAGCGCGCCGAGATCGAATACAGCCACCACAACTTCACCCACGCCGACACCGCGATGCTGTTCCAGCACTTCGCGGATGCCGAGCGCGAATGCGTGGCGCTGGTGGACCGGGGCCTGGCGCTGCCGGCCTATGACCAGTGCATCAAGGCGTCGCACCGCTTCAA
>JAIYDD010000145.1 GCA_027487675.1 Acetobacteraceae bacterium
ACGAGGAAGGCGACCATGTATTCCCGCACGCGGGTCTGCACGCTCTCCCACGACGCCAGGATGCAGAGCGGCGTCAGCACGGTGGACAGCAGCACGAACAGCACCGAGATGCCGTCCACGCCCATGTGGTAGTTGACGCCGTATTCCGGCAGCCAGTCGACGCGCTCGACGAACTGGAACTCGGCGGTGCCGGTGTCGAAGCGCACCCACAGCACCAGCGACAGCGCGAGCGTGATCAGGCTGGTCCAGAGCGCGGTCCAGCGCGCGTTGGACGCCACCACCTGCTCGTCCCCGCGGATCGAGAGGATGATCAGCGCCCCCGCCACCGGCAGGAAGGTGACGAGCGAGAGGATGGGGAAGCCGGCGGCGTTCATCGGGCGACCCCGAGGATCAGGAGGGAGACGAAGATGACGAGCCCGATGATCATGGCGAAGGCGTAGTTGGCCACGCGCCCGGTCTGGATGCGCACCGCCCCGCGCGAGGCCTGCACCGCGAGCGAGGCCGCCCCGTTCGGCATGCCGTCGATCAGCCGCGCATCGCCGGTCTTCCACAGCGCGCGTGCCAAATAGATCGCGGGCTGGACGAAGATGCGGTCGTAGAGCTCGTCGAAGTACCACTTGTTCAGCAGGAAGCGGTACAGCCCCGCGAAGCGTGCGGCGAGTTGCCCGGGGATGGCGGGCGCGCCCATGTAGAGCGCGTAGGCGAGCGCGATGCCGGCCACGCCCATCGCCGCCGGCGCGATCGGCACCCAGGCCGGGACATGGTGCGCATGTTCCAGCACGTGGTTGTGCGGCGCCGTGAAGATGGAGCCGGCCCAGAAGCCCGCCTGCTCGTAGCCCACGAACATCGGGTAGAAGACCGCGCCCGTGACCATCGCGCCCACCGCCAGCACCAGCAGCGGCACCAGCATGACCCACGGGCTTTCGTGCACGTGGTCCATGGTGTGGTGGTCGGCGCGCGGCGCGCCGTGGAAGGTCAGGATGATCAGGCGCCAGGAATAGAAGGCGGTCAGGAAGGCCGCTGCCAGGCCGAGCACGAAGGCGTACATGCCGGGCCCGCTATGCGCCGCATAGGCGACTTCCAGCACCATGTCCTTCGAGTAGTAGCCCGCGAAGAAGGGAATGCCCGCCAGCGCCAGGCTGCCGATCCACATCACTGCGTAGGTGACCGGGATCTTCCGCCAGATGCCGCCCATGCGGCGGATGTCCTGCTCGTCCGACATCGCGTGGATGACGCTGCCCGCGCCGAGGAACAGCAGCGCCTTGAAGAAGGCATGCGTGAACAGATGGAAGATCGCCGCCTGGTAGGCGCCGACGCCGATGGCGAAGAACATGTAGCCGAGCTGCGAGCAGGTCGAGTAGGCGATGACGCGCTTGATGTCGTTCTGCACGCAGCCGATCGTCGCCGCGAAGAAAGCCGTGCTGGCGCCGACGATCGCGACGATGGCGAGCGCCGTCGGCGCGTATTCCATCACCGGCGACATGCGCGCCATCAGGAAGACGCCGGCGGTGACCATGGTCGCCGCGTGGATCAGCGCGGAAACCGGCGTCGGGCCCTCCATCGCATCCGGCAGCCAGGTGTGCAGCCCCAGCTGCGCCGACTTGCCGCAGGCGCCGAGGAACAGCAGCACGCCGATGACCTCGAGCGACGGCAGGCCGAGGAAGGTGGCGCTGCGCGCCGCCTCCACGCCCGCGAAGATCACGTCGAACTCGACGGAGCGGAAGGTCCAGAAGGTCAGCGCGAGGCCGAGCATGAAGAACAGATCGCCGACGCGGTTGACGATGAAGGCCTTCATCGCCGCGGCATTCGCGCTGTCCTTCTCGTACCAGTAGCCGATGAGCAGGTAGCTCGCGAGGCCGACGCCTTCCCAGCCGAAGAACAGCTGCACCAGGTTGTCCGCCGTCACCAGCATCAGCATCATGAAGGTGAACAGCGAGAGATAGGCGAAGAAGCGCGGCGGCGTCTCATCGTGGGACATGTAGCCCACGGAGTAGAGGTGGATCAGCGTGGAGATGAAGGTGACCATCGCCACCATCACGACGCTGAGCGTGTCGTAGCGCAGCGACCACTCCACCACGAAGCCGCCGATGTCGAGGAAGGTCAGGATCGGCACGACGCCGGCGGCGCCGTTCAGTGCGACCTCGACGAAGGCGCCGATGCCGCAGGCGGCCGCCAGCGCCATGAACGCCACCGTGACCCACATCGAGGCCCGGTCGCCGAGCCAGCGGCCCAGGAACCCCGCCAGGCAGGCGCCCAGCAGGGGGAAGAAGACGGCGCCGACATACATCGCGCTAGCCCTTCAGGGTCGAGACGTCCTCGACCTCGATCGTGCCGCGGTTGCGGAAGTAGATGACGACGATGGCGAGCCCGATCGCCGCTTCCGCGGCCGCGACGGTCAGGATCAGCATCGCGAAGACCTGGCCCGTCAGGTCGCCGAGCTGCGCCGAGAAGGCGACCAGGTTCAGCGTGACCGACAGCAGGATCAGCTCGACCGACATCAGGATGACGATGATGTTCTTCCGGTTCAGGAAGATGCCGAGGATGCCCAGCGTGAAGAGGATCGCACTGACCACCAGGTAGTGCGCGAGGCCCACGGCCAGCATCAGTGGTGCCCCCCATGCCCGTGATGTTCGACCTGCTTGGGCTGCGGCGGCGCCTCCACCGGCGGGCGCTCGATGCCGATCTCGCCGAGGCCCGCGCCGACGGGGGGCTGGCGCAGCTGCACGCTGCCCGCGCGCGCGATCTGCTTCGCGACATCCTGCCGCTTGCTGGTCGGCTTGCCGCGCAGCGTCAGCACGATGGCGCCGATCATCGCGACCAGCAGGATCACGCCCGAAAGCTGGAACAGCCAGACATGGTCGGTGTAGAGCACGCGTCCCAGCGCGCGGGTGTTCTCCACCTGCGGCTCGATCGGGTTGAGGCGAAGCCCTGCCGCATCCTCGGCGAAGGTCCAGGTGCCGAAGACCAGCACCAGTTCCAGGAACAGGATACCGCCGATCACCGCGCCGAGCGGCGCATAGCGCTGGAAGCCCTGCCGCAGCTGGGCGAAGTCCACGTCCAGCATCATCACGACGAACAGGAACAGCACCGCGACGGCGCCGACATAGACGATGACCAGGATCATCGCCAGGAACTCGGCGCCCGCAAGCAGGAACAGCGCGGCCGCGTTGAAGAAGGCCAGGATCAGGAACAGCACGCTGTGCACGGGGTTGCGGCTGGTGACCACCATCGCCGCGGAGCCGATCAGCACCGCGGCGAAGAGGTAGAAGGCGGCTGCGGCGATCATCGCGCCCCCCGCTGGCTGGCTTGCATGGGCATCTCGTCGGGGCTCAGCGATACGGCGCGTCGAGTTCGAGGCGCTTGGCCAGGATCGGCTCCCAGCGGTCGCCGTTATCCAGCAGGCGCTCCTTCTGGTAGATCAGCTCCTCGCGCGTCTCGGTCGCGAATTCCAGGTTGGGGCCTTCGACGATGGCATCCACCGGGCAGGCTTCCTCGCACATGCCGCAGTAGATGCACTTCGTCATGTCGATGTCGTAGCGCGTGGTGCGGCGGCTGCCATCCTCGCGCGGCTCGGCCTCGATGGTGAT
>JAIYDD010000020.1 GCA_027487675.1 Acetobacteraceae bacterium
AAGGTCAGGGCCCCGCCGTGAAGGATCGCCCCCGTCCGGCAGAACATCTTCAGATGTTCCGGGAAGTGGCTCACCATGATGACCGCGCGGCCGGCCAGGCGCTGCTGCAGCATCGCCTGCGCGCGCTCCACGAAGCGCGCATCGCCGACGGCCGTGATCTCGTCGATCAGGTAGCAGTCGAAGTCCACCGCGAGCGACAGCCCGAGCAGCAGCCGCGACATCATGCCGGCGGAATAGGTCCGCACCGGGGCGGCCATGTAGTTGCCGAGCTCGGAGAAGTCCTCGACGAAGTCCAGCACGTCCTGCACCGGGCGGCCGTAGATGCGCGCGATGAAGCGCGCATTGTCGTCGCCGGTCAGCGAAGGCTGCAGCCCGACGCCGTGCGCCAGCGGCCATGAGGTCATCATCCGCCGCACCACGCGGCCGGAATTCGGATGCTCCACCCCCGCCAGCAGGCGCAGCAGGGTGGACTTGCCCGCGCCGTTGCGCCCGAGGATGCCCACTGCGTCGCCCGGGCGGAACACCGCGGTCACGTCGCGCAGCACCGTCCGCCGGCCGACGCCGGTCAGTTCGTAGGATTTGGTGACGCGTTCCAGCAGAAGCATGGCCGGCGCTCATGCCTCCAGGTGCGGCCGCACGGCGCGCAGCGCCGCGAGCCCGAGCAGGTTCAGGATCAGCACCGCGCCGATCATGTAGTCCCATTCGTAGTAGGTGCGCAGCTTGTCGCCGAAGAAGCCGTCGCGGATCAGCTCGTGGAAATGCGCCTGCGGGTTCCACAGGATCCATTCGCGCAGCTGCTGCGGCATGGTGTCGAGCGCGATCAGCGCGCCCGAGACCGGCAGCATCATGTAGGTGAGCGGATGCACCAGCCGCTCGACGCCTTCGATCCCGGCGGTCGCGGCGGCGACCAGCATCGCCAGCCCATGCGCGTAGAAATACAGCAGGAACAGCCCGAGCAGCGCCAGCGGGATGTCGTTCGGCGCGAATTCCAGCAGCCAGGCGGCACCGCCGAGGATCACCACCAGCACGCCGAGGACGGCCATCGCCTCCAGCGCGCTGCGGGCGGCCATCACGTCGACCATGCTGACCTGGCGGTGGAACATCAGCGGCATGTTGCCCGACACCGCGCCGGCGGAGCGGGAGACGATCGCGCGGAAGGCGAAGAAGGGTGCATAGCCCACGATCGCGAACAGCACGGTGGGGATGCCCAGCCGTTCCGTGCCGCCGAACATCACGATCTTCATCGCGGCAATCGCCAGCGACAGCAGCAGCGGCTCGAGGAACAGCCAGACGAAGCCCATGCCGCTGCGGCCGAAGCGGGTCTGGATCTCGCGGAAGAACAGGGCATGGATCACCGCCGCCTGCACGCGCGCGCCGCGCCGCAGCATCCCTGGCGCCGGACCGCCGGCGGCGCCGAGGGGATCGCCGGGGAAGGCGCCGGTGCTCACGGCCGCGCCACCCCGCCGCCGCGCAGCAGCGGCCGCGCTTCCGCCCAGGTGCCGTTCGGACCCGCGCAGACCAGCCGCGCGCGTTCCACCCCGCCGCTGGTCACCGCGACCTCACGGCATTCGCGCCCGCTCGCCGCGTTGTAGACCCGCACCAGCTTCACCACCGCGGGCTGCCCGCCGGCCAGGACGACACCGGTCTGCTGGCCGGGCGCGGCGCTGGCGGCGAAGGCCACCACCGGGTCGGCCGGCGCGGTGGCCGGGGCAGCGACCGGGCCAGCCGGCGCGCCGCCGAGCGTGCCGCAACCCGCGAGGCCGCCGAGGAGCACGAACCCGACCAGCAGGCGGGGCCGAAGGGCCCGGGCCGTCGGCGCGGGCCGCCCGGGAGCCGCGGCCTCGGACACGCAGGGATTGCAGGACGTGGTCGTCTCGATCATGCGGTGGACACTACCCGAACCGGTCGATGGGCGCAAAACGGGAACCGTTCGCGTCGCCACGAAAGGCCCCCGGCCTGTGCAGCGCAGCAACAGCTTGCAGCAGAGGGCCGCCCTCGCCATGGCGGGAGGCGGCCCCGGCGTCCCGTCGCTTTTTGTACCGGGCCCCGGCATCGACGCGTGTCGCGCGCCCGGGCGGCGGCCGGTTCAACCCCGAGGCGCAGAGACCCGCGTCGCCGCGACGCGCGACCGATGCGGCGAGGCCCAGCCGGGGCAGGCCCGGGTTCACCCGGCGACACGCGGCGGGGCGCGGGTCTAGGCTGCCGCCCGTGCCCGATCCCGCCCCGGCCGGGGGCGCGCCGCTGCGCCTGCCGGCCGCGCTGCTCACCGCCCAGCCCCACCTGCCCGCCTTCTGGCCCGGCCGCCGTCTCGCCGCCGAGGGCGAGCCCGGGGAAACCCCGGAGTTCGACGCCGGCCCGTTCCGCCCGCCGCGGCTCGGCGGGCGGGTGGTGCCGGTGCTGTTGGTGACCGGCCGGGGCCCCGACCCGGTCGGCGCGGCCCTGGCGGCGGGCGGGCGTGCCGAGCCGGCGCGGGTCAGGGCGGCATGGGCCGGAATGGCCGCAGGGCGCATCGGCGGGCCGCCGGGGCTGCCCGACCCGGGCGGCGAGGCGCTCGGGGCCCGGGGCCGCGTGCTCGTGGTGCTGGACCCGGCCGATCCGGCCGCCGCCCCGGCGGCGCGCGCGCGCATCGCCGCCGCGTCCGGCCCGGTGCTGGTGGCGCGCGACCCCTTCCGCCCCGGCGAGCCGGTGCTGCCCGGCTGCCTGCCGCTGCTCGATCCCTGGACGCTGCTCGATGTCGCCGAGGCCTTGTCCGGCGCCAGCCGCGGCATGGCGCTGCTGGCGATGGCGGCCGGGGTGCGGCTGCTCGACGGGCCCTTCCACGGGGTCGACCCTGAGGCGAGCTGGGCCGCCCTGCTGGCCGCCACCCGCGCGGCGGACCCGTTCCGCAACGCGCCGTGGGAGATCGAGCCGGCGCTCGAGCTGCTCGGCTTCTGGAAGCGGCGCGCGGCGGAGGGGGGGCGTGTCGCCGCCTGCCTCGGCATGCATCCCTACCACCGGCCGCGGCTCGTCCAGATGCTCGCCTCCGCCGGGCCGCCGCCGGCCTTCCCGCGCCATCCGGACGCGGCCGTCGCGGCGGCCAGGGGCCGTGGCGGGGCGGTGCTCGCCTGGGCGGCCTCCGCCCCGCCGGGGCTGGCGGCGGCCTGCCGTGCGGGCGGCGTGGATCTGTGGTGGCTGGAGGACGGGTTCCTGCGCTCCGCCGGGCTCGGCGCGGAGTTCCGGGCCGGCGCGTCCTACACCATCGACCGCACGGGGCCGCATTACGACCCGGCGCGACCGAGCGACCTGGAATCGCTGCTGCAATCGGCCGAGCTGCCGCCCGCCCTGCTGGCCCGTGCCGCGGCGCTGCGCGCGGCGATCGCGGCGCGCGGCATCACCAAGTACAACCTGCCCGGGCGCGTGCCGCGGATCGCCGCGCCGCCCGGCCGCCGGCGCATCCTGGTGCCGGGCCAGGCGGAGGACGATGCCTCCGTCCGGCTCGGCGGCGGCGCGATCCGCGGCAACCGCGACCTGCTGCGGGCCGTCCGCGCGGCCGAGCCCGATGCCTTCCTGGTCTACAAGCCGCATCCGGACATCGAGGCGGGGTTCCGCCGCGGCCGCATCCCGGCGGCGGAGCTCGCGGCGCTGGCCGACCAGGTCGTCACCGGCGCGCCGCTGGCGCCGCTGCTCGACCAGGTGGAGGAGGTGCACGTGATCACCTCGCTGGCCGGCTTCGAGGCGCTGCTGCGCGGCCTGCCCGTCACTTGCTGGGGCGGGCCGTTCTACGCGGGCTGGGGATTGACCTGCGACCGCATGGCCCTGCCCCGCCGCACCCGCCGGCGGACGCTGGACGAGCTGGTGGCGGCGGCGCTGATCCTCTACCCGCGCTGCGTCGATCCGCTGACCGGCCTGCCCTGCCCGCCGGAGGTGCTGCTGGACCGGCTGGACCGGCCGGAGCTGTTCCCGCGGGGCGCGCGCGGGGGCGTGCGGGCGGTGCAGGGGGCGCTGACGCGCGCCTGGGCGCGGCTGCGCCGATTGCGGTGACCGCGCGGCCCGAGAGGCGCGCCGGCCCGCCCGAACCTCGCCCCTTCGATCCCGTGGGCATGGCGGTGCGACGCGGGCGCCGGCTGCGCCGGCGACACGGCGACAGCGCCCGCGGCGCTTCTGGCCGGGCCGCGCCGGCACGGCCGGCCTGCGCCGGCCCCCGGGCGACGGCCGGTCCGCGGGCCTTGGCGCCGGCGCCTGCTACTTCGGCGCGCCGACCCCGCCGGCCGCGGCCAGCGGGGCGGCACCGCCCGGAACGGGGCCCGGCTGCGGCACCGGGCCATCGGCGGCGCGGGAGAGGCGGACGCGGTCGCTGCGGGTGATCACCACGCGGTCGCCGGCCTGCAGGGCCTGCTCGTTGGTCTGCACCACGGCGATGTCGCCGCCGCGATCCTCGCGCACGATGAACTCGGTGGCGGTGCCGCCGGTCAGGCCGCGCTCCGCCGCCGAGCCGGCGAGGCCGCCCAGGATGGCGCCGCCGAGGCCGGCCAGCAGGTTGGACCGCACGTCGCCGCCGATGAAGCTGCCGGCGACGCCGCCGGCCACCGCGCCGCCCACCGTGCCGAGCCCGGCCGAGCCCTGCACCTGCACCGGCCGCGTGCCGACGATGGTGCCGTAGGAGACATGCGCCGCCTGGCCGAGCTGCCGCGCGGTGACGGTGGTGCCGGTGTTCGCCGGCGCGCAGGCCGGCACCACGGCGACCAGCGCCAGCAGGGCGGCCACGGGGAACATCCTGGAAGAGCCACGCATCTCGTCTTCGTCCTTTCCGTCCGGGGCGCGGGGCGGCGCGATGCCGGCCTCGAGCCCCAATCCGCAAACATGCCTGCCGCGCAACGGGTCGCGCGGCGACCAGCCGGGCCGGCGCAGGCCGGCCGGCGGTCCGGGAAGCCTGCCCCCGGACCTGGCCGGCGCCCCCTGCCCCGGCCCGGACGGCATCGCCGCCCGGCGCACGGAGGGGTGCCGGCAACGTCGCCCCGGCCCGGAGGCCGCACGCCGCGAGGAACCCTACACCATCCGCGCCGGTCGCGCTGTCGCGACGTGTTGCGCGGCCGCACAGGTTCTCGCCCCGCCGCATGGCAGCCGCAAGGCAAGGTCGCGGCAGGCCGGCCCGAGTTCGCCCCGCTGTTGCCATGATCGTCTCCTTGCCTAGGAGAGAGCCGTTGGGCTAGGCCTTTGCGGCTTGTACTTGCCTGTGGGCGTGAACCGCGGGGCGGAAGTCGGGGTTGGCCTGGGATGTGGCAGGGCGCCGGGGGGCGCGGCCACCTCCGGGGGGGCAGGCTTCGGGGACCGGCACCCGGCAACCGAGGAGTCTTGGGGCATGACCCGGTCCCGTCTCGCGCGGAGCGTCCGGCCGGTGGCCGCGTGCCTGCTGGTCGGCATGCTCGCGGCCTGCGGCGGCCAGCAGGCGCAGCGCGGCACGGCGACGCATGTCGGCAGCCCGAACAGCGACTGGCAGCGCCCGGCGTCGTTCGACCCGCCGGGGCCGCCCGGCGACCCCTGGGGCCCCTACATCACCCAGGCCTCGCGCCGCTTCGACGTGCCGGAGCGCTGGATCCGGGAGGTGATGCGCCAGGAATCGGGCGGGCGGCAGAACGCCACCTCCCGCGTCGGCGCCATGGGGCTGATGCAGGTGATGCCCGGCACCTATGCCGAGCTGTCGCGCCGCTACGGGCTGGGGGGCGACCCCTACCACCCGTGGGACAACATCATGGCCGGCACCGCCTATATCCGGGAGATGTACGAGCTCTACGGCTCGCCCGCCTTCCTCGCCGCCTACAATGCCGGGCCGCGGCGGCTCGAGGAGTATCTCTGGGCGAATCGCGGCCTGCCGGACGAGACGCGCAACTACGTCGCCCGCATCGGGCCGCGCATCGCCGGCACCACGCCGACGCGGCGCGCCCCGCCCGAGGTGTATGCCGCGGCGGAAATCCCCACCGACATCCCCCGCGGCCCGCGCCGCGCCGACCCGGCGACCATGCTGGCGCTGCGGGAGCAGCGCAACGCCGTCCAGCCGGGCATCCAGGTGGCGCAGTTGCCGCCCGGGCCGGTGGTGCGGATGGACCCGATCCCGGATGGCAGCACCACCGGCTCCGCGCTGTCCGCCGCGCCGGCGCCGGCGCGCACGCAGGTCGCCTCGGCCGGCCCGGTGGTGGCGATGGCGCCGATCGTCAGCCCGGGCGACCGCCTGCCGGCCGGCGCGGGGGCGCCGATCATCCGCATGGAGCCCGTGGTCAGCCCCGGCGATCCGGGCACCATCCGCGCCGAGCCGCTGGCGGCGCCGCCGCCCGCCGCGCCGGCCCGCACGCCGGCGCCCGTCCTGCCCGCCCAGGCCACGCCACCGGCTGCCCCGACGCGCGCGCCGGCGCCCGTCCAGCTGGCGCAGGCCGTGCCGGCCCCCCGCCCGGCGCCCGCCGCCGCGTCCCGGCCTGCCCCGACGGCGCCGACGCCGCGCCCCCCGGCCGGCGTTGTCGGCTCCGCCCTGGCTGCCGCGCCGGCGAGCCCGTCGGTCGCGACGGGCGGCGCGGCGCCGCGGAGCTTCGGGCTGATCGGCCGCGCCGAGGCGGCGACGCCGCCGCGCCTCCCCGCCCCCCCGGTTGGCGCCCCCGGCGGCGCCTGGGCGGTGCAGGTCGGCGCCTTCGCCTCGGAGAACCTGGCGCGGGCGACCGCGGCGCAGGCGCGCGACCAGATGGCCGTGCTCGGCACCCGGGCGGTGGTGGAGCCGGCGGCGCAGGGCGCCGGGACGCTGTTCCGCGCGCGCGTCGTCGGCCTCGGCTCCCGCGCCGCGGCGGAACAGGCCTGCGAGCAGCTGCGCGCCCGCGGCGCCTGCCTGATCGTGGCGCCCGGCGCCTGACCCGTCCGGTGGGGCCGCCCCCCGCTGCGCGGCCTGGCAACCAGGCGCCGGACACGCCCGGCCCCGGGCCCGGGGCGCCTGCCATGCCCCGCGCCACGGCGGGCGCCGCGGGCACGAACCCCGCCGCGCCGGGCACGGCGCCGGCCGGTCCTGCCACGCCAGGCGCTGCTCTGGCCGATCACGCCGCGTCGGGCGCGGCGCGGGCCGATGACGCCGCGTCGGGCGCGGCGATGCGCGCCTGGCTGCGGCGCTCCGCCTGGCCGCTCTGGCTGGCGCGCGGGATCGACCGGCAGCGCCGCGGCTTCCATGAATGGCTCGATCCGGCGCGGCTCGATTGCGATGCCGGCCACCGGCGCCTGCGCGTCGCCGCGCGCCAGACCTGGACCTTCGCCCAGGCCGCGCGGGAAGGCGTGGCGGTGGCGGAGGAAGCGGTGGCGATCGGGCTCGCCATGCTCGACCGCGCCAGGCTGCCGGCCGGGGGCTATGCCAACCGCCTCGACCTGGACGGCCGGGTGATCGACCCGCGCATCGACACCTACGACAACGCCTTCGTGCTGCTGGCGCTGGCCGGCGCGGCGCAGGCCGGGGCGCCGACCCGGGCGCCGGCGCGCGACCTGCTCGACCTGTTCGAGGGGGCGCTGCGCCACCCGGCGGGCGGCTGGCGCGAGGGCCTGCCGGATGCCGCGCCGCGCCGCCAGAACCCGCACATGCACCTGCTCGAAGCCTTGCTGGAAGCCTTCCGGGCCTTCGGCGAGCCGCGCGCCCTGGCCCTGGCGGAGGAGGTGGTCGGCCTTTTCGTGCTGCGCTTCCTGCATGCCGAGACCGGAACCCTGCCCGAGTATTTCGGCCCCGACCTGGCGCCGCTGCGCGAGGCGGGACGGCACGCGGTGGAGCCCGGGCACCATTGCGAATGGGCCTTCCTGCTGCGCCGCCACCTGGCGGCGCTGGCGGAAGCCGGGCGCCCTGCCCCGCCAGGCCTGGACGCGCTGCCGGAGGCGCTGCTGGCCTTCGCCCGCCGGCACGGCATCGGCCGCCATGGCGGGCTGATGGACGAGGTGTGGAGCCAAGGCGCGCCGAAATCCGCCGGCGCCCGGCTGTGGCCGCAGGCGGAGTGGCTGCGGGCCGATCCGGGCGAGGCCTCGGCGGCGGCGCTCGCCGCGCACCTGGCGGGCGCGCCGCCCGGGCTGTGGCATGAACGGCGGGACGCAACGGGGGTCCCGGTGCCCGGGCCGGTGCCGGCGTCCAGCCTGTACCACCTGACGGGCGCCTTGCTGGGCTGAGCGACGCGCGGGCGCGACGCCGGGCCGGGATCCGGCGCGGCGTGCCGGTCCCGTTGCGCGGCGGCGGCGCGTCGCGCGGAACCCCGCCCGGCCACCGCCGGCGCGGGCTTCAGCGCAGCCGCCACACATCCACCGGGCCGCTGCCGTCGGGCACGGTGGCGAGGCGGTCGTAGCCCTCCGCCAGCGCCGCCTCGATCATCGCCCGTGCCTCCGGGCGCATGCCGGGCCAGAAGGCGGGGGCGACCACGATCACCCCGGGCGGCAGCGCCAGCACGCGCGCCAGTTCTGCATCGGCGTCGGCGCCGGTGGCCGCGGCGAAGCGGCCGGCCAGATGGCCGGGGAAGGCGAAGCGCGTCGGCGGCGTCGCGCCGGCCAGCGCATAGGTCACCGGATGCCAGTTGGCGACGAACAGCGCCTGCCCCGGCCGCAGCGCCGCCGCGGCGAGGGCCGCGACGCGGCGCGCCGGATCGGGCCCGCGCAGGCCGATGCCGGCGGCCAGGCGCGGCAGCAGCATCTCGGACAGCGGCAGCGCCGCCAGCACCGCGACCATCGCGGCGACGCCGCCGCGCCGGCAGCGTGCGCGCAGCGCCTGCCGGCCGAGCGCCGCGAGCCCGATCGCGGCCAGCAGGCAGATCGGCGGCAGCGGCACCAGGAAGTAGTGGTCGAAGTATTTCTGGGGGACGGCCACGGCGAAGGCGGTGCCGGCCAGCCAGGGCAGCAGCAGCCGGGCGATGCGCCTGGCGCCCGGCGCCGCCAGCACACCGAGGGCGGCAAGCCCGGGCCAGAGCAGATGGTCCAGCGCGCCGAGCACCCCGCGGCGCAGCCCGGGGCTGTCCGCCGCCTCGGTTCCATAGGCGAAGGGCACCAGGATGTTGGCCTGCAGCCAGGGCGCGAAGGCGCCGGCGGCGGCATAGCCGGCGGCGACCGGCAGGGTTGGCACCGCGGCGCCGACGGCGAAGACCAGCGCGAGCGCCGCCACCCGCGGCGGCCGCAGCCGGCCCGCGGCCAGCGCGACGGCCACCAGCGTCAGCCACAGCGCGGAGGCCTCGAGCGCCGCCACCTGCTTGATCCACACCGCCATGCCGGCGGCGAGCCCGGCGCCCAGGACCGGCAGGATGCGCGGCGGGGCGTCGCGCAGCGCCTCGGCCAGCAGCAGCCGGGCGCACGACACGACGAAGGGGGCGAAGAGGATTTCCGTGTTGGTCGCCAGCCCGCCCAGCACGGTGGTGTGGGCGATGTAGAGCAGCCCCGCCGCGAAGCCCGCGCCCGCGCCGGCGCCGAGCGCGATGGCCAGGCCGCGCAGCCCCGCCGCGGTGGCGGCCACCGCCAGCACGCCCAGCAGGCGCATCGCCAGCACCGGGTCCGGCACCAGGGCCAGCGCAGGCACCAGCAGCGCCGGCGCGCCCGGCGGGTGCATGTCCCACACCGCGAGATAGGGCCAGCCGCCGCGCAGCCAGGCGGCGGCCTGCACGACGTAGAGGCCCTCGTCCGGATCGATGACCGAGGCCGCGAAGCCCGGCGCGCGCGCGGCCAGCGCGACGAGGAGAAGCAACAGCACGGGCCGCGCATCGCGGAGGCCGGGCCCGGCGCGCAAGCCGGGCAGGCGGTTGCTGTCTCGGTCGACGAACATGCGGTTGCGATCCCGTCCCGAAGGACGGATCGCTGCGGGGCGGCAGCGGTTCGCGGCATGCGCGGTCACGCCCGAGTGGGCCGGCGCTGCTTCGGCAGCCTGGCCGCCGATTGCGGCGGCCTGGCCTCGCGGGGCGGTGCGAGGCTCGGCGTCGCGCGCCGCCAGGGCCGCCGCGCCCGGACACCCGTCGGGCGCGGCGGCCCCCGACGACCGCCTCCATGTGTCGGCTTATGCAGGTCCGGAACGGCCGGTCCTGGGGTTAGGTGCCCGGGGGGCACAGGGGGGCACGGGGGGCACGGGGCGAGGCCTTACCGGGCGCCCGCATCGCCGCCAGCGCCGCGCACCCGCGGCGCCGGCCCTCAGCCGAGCGGCGCGCAGGCCGCCGCGAGCCAGGCGCGGGTCGGCGCGTCCAGCGCCGGGGCCAGCTCGGCCAGCACCCGGGCATGATAGGCATCGACCTGCGCGCGCTCGGCCGGCGAGAGCATGGCGGGCAGGACCAGCCGGCGCTCATAGGGCGCCAGCGTCAGCGTCTCGAACTCCAGGAAGGGCTTCTGCTGGCCGGGCTGGCGCGGGGCGGGGCGGACCAGCAGCAGGTTCTCGATGCGGATGCCGTAGGCGCCGGGCAGGTAGAAGCCGGGCTCGTTCGACAGGATCATCCCCGGCCGCAGCGGCACCGGCCTGGCGGCCCGGCTGATGCCGGCCGGGCCCTCGTGCACCGACAGGAAGCTGCCGATGCCGTGGCCCGTGCCGTGGTCGTAGTCGAGCCCCGCCGCCCACAGCGCGCGGCGCGCGATGGCATCGAGGTGCGGCCCGGCGACGCCGTCGGGGAAGCGGGTGGCCGACAGCGCCAGGTGGCCCTGCAGCACGCGGGTGTAGCGCGCAGCCAGTTCCTCCGGCGGCGTGCCCGGGCCGGTCCAGAGCGTGCGCGTCACGTCGGTGGTGCCGTCCGGATACTGAGCGCCGCTGTCGATCAGATAGGCCTCGTCGGGGCGGATCGGGCGGTCGGTCGCCTCGGTGGCGCGGTAGTGGACGATGGCGCCATGCTCGCCGGCGCCGCTGATGGCGGGGAAGCTTTCCGCCACGAAGGCCGGGTCCTCGGCCCGGAACGCGCGCAGCCGGGCGGCGGCCGAGACCTCGGTCAGCGCGCCGCCCGGCGCGGCGGCGGCGAACCAGGCGAGGAAGCGCACCAGCGCCAGCGCGTCGCGGTGCTGCGCGGCGCGCGCGCCCTGCTGCTCCGCCTCCGTCTTGCAGGCGCGCGGCAGGCGGCAGGGATCCTCGCCCGCTGTCGGCTCGGCGCCGGCGGCGCGCAGGCGCCGCGCGATCCAGGACGGCGTCGCATCCGGGTCGCAGCGCACCTTGCGCGGGGCCAGCGCGTCGAGCGCGGCGCCGAGCCCGGCCGGCGGGCGCAGCGCGACGGCGTTGCCGAGATGCTCGTGCAGCGCCGCATCGGCGCGGGCGGGGTCGAGGAACAGCTCGACCGTCGCGTCGTCGCGCAACAGCGCCTGGGCCAGCACCAGCGGCGTATGGGCCAGGTCGCCGCCACGGATGTTGAGCAGCCAGGCGACGGAATGCGGGTCCGCCAGCACCGCGGCGGCTTCCCCCGCCGCGCGGAGCTGGGCGGCCGCCTCCTCCCGCTTCAGGGCGGCGTCGCGGCCGGCCAACGCGGCGGAGTGCGGGCGGGCGGGGCCGTCCGGCAGGCCGGGGCGATCGGTCCAGACGGCGTCCACCGGGTTGGCCTCCAGCGGCACAAGGGTGGCGCCGGCGGCGGTGAGGCGCGCCAGCGCCGGCTCGGTGTGCAGCCAGGGATCGTGGCCGATGCGCGCGCCCGGGGCCTCGGCCTGCAGCACCTCGGCGGGCGGCTGGTCGGTCAGGTGGCGGATCTGCCAGAGGGCGGGGTCGGCCTCGGCGGCGGCCTGGGTGGTGTAGCGGCCGTCGACGAAGAGGAAGGCGCGGTCGCGCAGCACCAGCGCAAGGCCGGCGCTGCCGGTGAAGCCGGTGAGCCAGGCAAGCCGTTCGTTGGCGGGCGGGACGTATTCGCCGAGGAAGGCATCGGCGCGGGGGACCAGGACGCCATGGAGGCCCAGGCGGAGGCATTCGGCGCGCAGCGCGGCGAGGCGGTCGGCGTGGCGCCCGATGTGTTTCTGGTTTGTCACGGAAGCCTCGATCCAATGACATATGTTAACAGGAAGACGTGCGCCTGGCGCATGGCTCGGCTGTGGCCTTGGCGCATCGACCGTGTCCTCCGCGCACCTATGTTGCAGGTGCGAAGGGAGTTGGGCGACGGCCATCGGGGCCGAAGCCGGACGAGCCCGGACCACAGAGGACACCATGGACCCCCGCCGCCACCAGGAACAGATCGGGCTGTTCCCCGCCAACGCCCCGCTGCCGGACGCCCGGGAGATCGAGGCGATCCGCCTTGCCGCCATGCAGGCGCGCGACGAGGCCATCGCGGTCTGGCTGCGCCAGGCGCTGGCATCCGTCGGGCGCATCCTGGGCATCGTGGCGGCCGCGCTGGTCGCCTGGCCGGAGCGCCGCGCCACCTATGAACGCCTGCGCTGGCTGAGCGACCGCGAACTGTCCGATATCGGCCTGGACCGCGGCGATATCGCCAAGGTCTTCGACCCGGAGTTCCGCCTGCCGGCGCCGAGGCCGGCGAACGACGCCGCGCGCAGCCCGACCGGCGCGCCCCAGGCCGCCTGACCGGTCACTCCGCCGGGGCTGCTTCCCCCCCGAAGGCCCGGCGGACGCACGGGGCCGGCACCCTCCCCCCGGGTGCCGGCCCCGTTTTTCTCTCTGCCCGCCGGGGTGCGGCGCCGCGACGCCGGCGGCGTCCCGCCGGCCAGCGGCTCATCGCCTGGCCCAGAAGGGGCACGGTGATGAGCCGGGGAGGGATTTATCGTCCTGGCCATGAAGTCGGCGCCGTCGATGCTGGTGGCATCGGCAAGCCGGCTGACGCCGCCGGGGCGGAGGAGACCCGCCGGATCGCGCCGCAGGCCTTTCGGGTCAGCCTCTCAGCATCGCCATCACCGCGGCCGAGGCGAAGCCCGCCCCGGCGAGCGCGGCGAGCAGCAGCTTCACCCCGTCCACGCCGCCGCCGCGGCGCCGGGGCGACTCGGACCGCGCCGTCGGGCGGTCCGGCAGCGAGGCGCTCGTCTTGCCGCCGCCGGACAGCTGGGCGAGTGCGCGTCGCGCCTCGGGCGGCATCGGCCTGGCGTTCTTGCGCGAGAGCATGGTGCTGCGCGCCCGGGCGCGCAGCACGGTGTCGCGGAACAGGCCTGTGTCCTCGTCGTATTCCGACCGCACCAGCACCAGCATCACCCGCGGATCGGGCCAGCTGCGGGACAGCTGGTCGTAGCGCTGCACGCCTTCCTGCATCTCGTCATGGACGCTCTCGATATACCAGTGGTTGGCGTCCATCCCCCGCACGGGGGTCTTGGTGAAGGTCAGCACTTCGAAGACGGATTGCTGCATCGGCTGCGCCCCCGAGGCCGTGGTGGCGCAAATATCGCTTCAATAGCTGAAGAAACCTTAAGCGGCCTGCCGGCGCAGCACCAGCGTCGTCCAGTGCCCCACGGCGATGGCGCGTTCCAGCACCAGCCCCTGGCGGCGATGCGCGGCCAGCACCATCCGCGCCTGGCGCGTCAGCAGCCCGGCCAGGATCGCCGTGCCCCCGGGCGCCAGCGCATCCGCCAGGCTGCGCGCCATGGCGCAGAGCGGGCGGGCCAGGATGTTCGCGAAGACCAGGTCATAGGGCCGGGCGTCGCGCACGGCTCGGTGCCGCCAGCCATCCGCCAGCTTCGCCCGAACCAGGCGGGGGATGCCGTTCAGCTGCGCATTCTGCTCCGCGACGCGGACCGACCAGGGCTCGATGTCGGTCGCCAGCACCGGCCGGCGCAGCGCCTTGGCCGCCGCCATCGCCAGGATGCCCGAGCCGGTGCCGAGATCCAGCAGCCGCCGCGGCCGCCGGTTGCGCAGCGCGCCTTCCAGCGCCAGCAGGCAGCCCTGGGTCGAGGCATGCTCGCCCGAGCCGAAGGCGATGCCGGCATCCAGCGTCAGCACGATGCGGCCGAAGACGCGGCGCGGCACCAGGTGGGTCGGGCGGATCAGGAAGCGCCGGCCGAGCGGCTGTTCGGGAAACGCCTCCAGCGTGCGCGCCAGCCAGCCATCGGCCTCCACCGGGCCGGCGCCGAGCGGCGCCTCCACCCCCGTCAGCGCGGCGGCGAGCACGAGGGCCGAGGCCAGTTCCGCCGCCCCATGGCCCTGCGGGCGCACGCCCTCGACCCGCCAGGTGTCGGTTTCCTCGTCCAGGAAGATCGCGACGGTGCGGCAGACGGCGGCAAGCGCGGCTTCATAGGCCGGCACCGCGTCTTCCGGCAGCGCATCGACCCAGATGGTCTCGAGCGGATCGGCGCGGCGGTCGCGCGGGCCCGAATAGGCGTCCCGCTGCGGGGCGCCGGGCATGGTGGGCCTCATCCCGCCAGAACCCGCGCCGCCACCGCATCCAGCTTCGCGAGCATCGCCGGGTCGCGCTGCCCGGGCGCGGTGATCAGCGCGTGGTCCAGCGCGCGGTCGCAGCCGGCGGGGCAGGGCCCGCGCGGCGCGCCGAGGGCCGGCACCACGTCGGCGACCAGCGCGCGCGCCTTGTCGGCGTTGGAGAACAGCACCTTCACCACCTGATCGACCGTGACGTGGTCATGGTCCGGGTGCCAGCAGTCGAAGTCCGTCACCATCGCGACGGTCGCGTAGCAGAGCTCCGCCTCGCGGGCCAGCTTGGCCTCCGGCATGTTGGTCATGCCGATCACGCTGCAGCCCCATTGCCGGTAGAGCAGGCTTTCCGCCTTCGTGCTGAACTGCGGGCCTTCCATGACGAGGTAGGTGCCGCCGCGGGTCACCGGCAGGCCGAGCCGCCGCGCGGAGGCTTCCAGCGCATCGCCGAGCCGCGGGCAGACCGGGTGCGCCATCGAGACATGCGCCACGCAGCCGGCCTCGAAGAAGGTCTTGGCGCGGGCGAAGGTGCGGTCGATGAACTGGTCGACGATGACGAAATGCCCGGGCGGCAGGTCCTCGCGCAGCGAGCCGACGGCGGAGAGGGAGAGGATCTCGGTGCAGCCGGCGCGCTTCATGGCGTCGATGTTGGCGCGGTAGTTGAGCTGGCTGGGCGGCGTCGGGTGGCCGCGGCCGTGGCGGGGCAGGAAGCGGACGGGCACGCCGGCGAGCGTGCCGAACAGGATCTCGTCGGAGGGCGCGCCCCAGGGGCTGTGCACCCGGCGCCATTCGCGGCCTTCCAGGCCCGGGATGTCGTAGAGGCCCGAGCCGCCGATCAGGCCGATGACGGGGGTGGTGTGCTGCATGGTCCGGCCTTTCCAGGGGCTGCGCCGGGCCCCGCGGGGGGCCAGGCGCTGCGCTCATAGACCACGAGCCGCGCGGGCGGAATCGCCGGGGCGGCAGCCCGGCTGCCGGAGCCCGGCGGGCGGCCCCGCGCCGGACCGGCTGCCCGCGCGGGTCGGCGGGGCGCGGCCTCAGGCGGCCCGCGCGGCCCGGGGAAGCAGGTCCGCGATCGTGGCCTCGGCGCCCGGCTCGGCGATGAAGAGCAGCGCCGCCCCTTCCGCATCCTCGCGCGCGACGCGGGCGCGCAGCATCCGCCGTCCGGCGATGGAGACGCGCAGCTCCGTGCCCACCGGCAGGCCAAGCCGGTCCCGCAGCCCGGCGCCGCCGAGCGAGAGGTCGCGCAGCCGCGTCTCGCGCGGGCCGGACGGCGCCTCGATGCGGCAGGGCAGGTCCAGCGCGTGGCGGTCGAAGCGCCGGCGATCGCCGCTGCGCGACAGGGCGGCGAGGAAGCCCTCCACCTCGCCGCGCAGCTCCTCGGCCTGGCGGCCGAGCTGGCCCGAACCTTCCAGCAGCGCCTCCGCCGCGCCGCCGCCCTCGGCCGCCGCGCCGGCCAGGCCCTGCATGCGGGCCAGCACCGCCTCGGTCCCTTCCGTGGCGCCGGCGACATGGCCGGCGATCGCGCCGATCGCGCGGCTCTGCGAATCGATGCCTTCGGCGATGTCGGCGGCCGCCTCGCGCAGCGCGCCGACGGCGGTCGCGATGCGGGCGATGGAGCCCGCCGCCTCGGCGGAGGAGGCCTGCACGGCGCCGATGCGCTGCGCCACCTCCTCCGTCGCGCGCGCGGTCTGCGCGGCCAGCGCCTTCACCTCGCCGGCCACCACGGCGAAGCCCTTGCCGGCCTCCCCGGCGCGCGCGGCCTCGATCGTGGCATTCAGCGCGAGCAGGTTGGTCTGCGCGGCGATCTGGCGGATGGCGTCGAGCACCGTGCCGATCTCCCCCGCCGCGGCGGAGAGGCCAGCGACCAGCCGTTCGCTGTCGGCGGCCTGCGCGACGGCGGCGGCGACCTGGTCGGTGGCCAGGCGCACGCCCGTCGCCACCTCGCTGGCGCGGTCGCGGAGCTGCGCGGCGGCGGCATCGGCGTCGCGCAGGCCGGCCGCGCCCTGCCGCGACTGCGCCTCCACCGCCGCCGCCTCCTGCCGCGTCGCGCTGGCGAGGCGGGCCATCGTCGCGGCGTCCTCGCGCATCCGCACGGCGCTGCCGCCGAGCTTGCCGAGCACGCCGCCGATCACGGCGGAGAATTCCGCCGCGAAGCGTTCGGTGTCCGCCTGGCGGCGCTGCTTGGCGTCGCGCTCGGCGGCGACCCGCGCCTCCTCCGCGCGCGCCTGCGCAAGACGGGTGCGCAGCGTCTCCACCGCGCCGGCGATGCGCGCGATCTCCTCCGGCAGCGGGCCGAGATCGGCGCGGGCGTCGAGTTCGCCCTCCGCCACCCGCTCGACCAGCGCGGCGAGCCCGCCGGCCGGGCGACCGACACGCTGGCGGACGAACCAGATCAGCGCCCCGGCGGCGAGGATGGACAGGGCCGTCAGCAGCAGCACCAGCGCCGCCTGGCGCGCCACCTGGCTGCCGATATCCGTCCAGAGCGCCTTGTTGGCATCGCCCGCCGCGACGGAGAGCGCGGTGGCGAGGTCCAGCACCCGGCTCGATTCGGCGAAATAGGCCTCGAAGGTGACCGGGTAGGGGCGGCCGGCGGCCGAGGCCTCGACGAGGGCCCGGCGCAACGCCGCATAGCCGCCGCGATACTCGGCGAGCAGCGTCTCGAGCTGCGCCTGCAGGCGGCCGGCCAGGGCGGGATGGCCCGACAGCGCCTCCAGCGCGTCCAGCCGGCGGGCGGCCGAGCCGTGGAAGCCGGCCATGCGCGACAGCGCCTCGGCATCCAGGCGCTCGGCCCGGGCCAGGGCGATGGCGAGGTCGGTGCGGTCGCGGCCGCCATATTCGCGCACGTTCCAGGCCAGGTGCTGCACCTGGTCGCGGATCGCGACGCCGCCCGGGATCGGCTCGGCCACGTCGCGGGCGGTGATGCGCCGCGCCTCGATCGCCGAGATCAGCGCCGGCACCTCCGCCGCCCAGCGCGCCATCGCGGCGGCGTCACGGGCCTGCGCCGGGCGGGCGAGTTCGGCATCGGCCAGGCCGCGCAGCGCGTTGAGCCCTGCCAGCCGCGTCCTGGTCTCGGCGGCCAGCCGCGCCGCTTCCGGCGTGCCGACCCCGGTGAGGCCGGCCAGCGCGGCGTCGAAGCCGGCGGCGGCGACGGCGCGCTGGCGGTCGACCATGGCGCGGTGGGCGGGGGCGACCGGATCGGGCAGCGCGAGGCCGACCTGCACCAGGGAGCGCTCGAGGGAAAGCTCGACCAGCGCCTTGCCGAGGGTCGCCACCGCGACGGTGATCGCGCCCTGCCGCTCTGCCTCGCGCCACATCCGCAGGCGCTCCGGCACCAGGATGCCGGCGAGGGCCAGCGTGGCGGTGGCCAGCAGCGCGGCGAGGACGGTGCAGATGCGGCCGATCGAGAGGCTGCGAGCCATGGGGAGGTTCCGGCGAGGAGGTCGGCGCCGAGATGCCGCGAGGCCGGTAAAGGGAGGGTTGTCGACCAAGCGTGACGGTGGCCGCCGCAACGAAAAAGGCCGCCCCTTGCGGGGGCGGCCCTTCGCCGGACGCGCTGCGGCCGCGGGTCAGTGCTTCAGGTCGGCCCAGATCTTCCGCTTGACCGCGTAGGTGAGGCCGCCGAGCACGATCAGGAACAGGATGATGCGCACGCCCATCTGCCGGCGCTGCTCGAGTTCCGGTTCGGCCGCCCAGGCGAGGAAGGTGGTCACGTCGCGCGCCATCTGGTCCACCGTCGCCTCGGTGCGGTCGGCGAATTCGACCTGGCCGGGGTTCAGCACGTTGGGCATCGCGATCTGGAAGCCGGGGAAGTACCGGTTGTAGTTCATGCCGTCCATCAACGTGAAGCCGGGCGGCGGGTCCTCGTAGCCGGTCAGCAGGGCGTGCAGGTAGTCGGCGCCGCTCGGGCGGGCCTTCACCATCACGGACAGGTCGGGCGGATAGGCGCCGTTGTTCGCCGCACGCGCCGCCTGCTCATTGGCGAAGGGGCGGCGGAAGCGGTCGGACAGGCGGGCCGGGCGCTCGAACATCTCGCCCTGGTCGTTCGGGCCGTCCATCACCTGGTATTCGGCGGCGATGGCGCGGACCTGCGCCTCGGTCAGGCCGATCTCCAGCAGGTTGCGGTAGGACAGCAGCCGCATGCCGTGGCAGGCGGCGCAGACCTCCTTGTAGACCTGGAAGCCGCGCTGGAGGCTGCCGCGGTCGAAGGTGCCGAAGAACCCGTCGAAGCTGAAGCGGGTGTCGGGCAGGGCGACCGCCGGCCCCGCCGCCTGGGCGGGGGCGGCGGCGGCGGCGACGCCGAGCGCGATGGCGCCGAGCAGGTTGCGCAGGCGACGCATCAGGCCTTCTCCATCGGCTTGGCCGCGGCGGGCATCGGCAGGGGTCCGCCGCCCCGCAGCACGGGCATGGCGATGCTCTCGGGCAAGGGCAGCGGTCGCTCGAGGCGGCCGAGCAGCGGCAGGATCACCAGGAAGTAGGCGAAGTAGTAGGCGGTCGACCACTGGGCGATGGTCACGTAGATGCCCTCGGCCGGCTTGGCGCCCACCCACGTCAGGACGAAGAAGTTGACCCCCCAGATCAGCAGCGCCCACTTGGCGATCGGGCGGAAGCGCATGGAGCGCACCGGCGAGGTGTCGAGCCAGGGCAGCACGAACAGGATGGCGATGGAGCCGAACATCAGCAGCACGCCGCCGAGCTTGTCCGGCACCGCGCGCAGCACGGCGTAGAAGGGCAGGAAGTACCATTCCGGCACGATGTGCGCGGGCGTCACCAGCGGGTTCGCCGGGATGTAGTTGTCCGGGTGGCCGAGGTAGTTCGGCATGAAGAACACCAGGAAGGC
>JAIYDD010000158.1 GCA_027487675.1 Acetobacteraceae bacterium
CCGATGCCGGCGAACTTCTTGTTGAACTTCGCGATCTGGCCGCCGGTGTCCACCACGCGCTGCTGGCCGGTCCAGGCCGGGTGCGACTTCGGGTCGATGTCGAGCCGGATGGTGTCGCCTTCCTTGCCCGCGCAGCTGCGCGTCTTGAAGGTGGTGCCGTCCGTCATGATGACGGTGATCTCGTGGTATTCCGGGTGGATGTCGGGCTTCATGGCGCGCTCACGGCATATGGGCCCGCCGACAGCGACCGGCAGGCACGGAAGGCGGGCGTATAGGGACAGCGGGGCGGGCGCGCAACCGGCGCGTGGCGCGGCGACCCAGGGCAATCGCATATGCAGCACGGAGCGCGAACCGCGGAGACGTTCTTGCCCTCTCCCCGACGGGGGGAGAGCGCCGTGGCAGTGCTTCGTCGGGGTGAGGGGGGCGCGCGAAGCGCCAAGCCATCTCTTCGATGCGAATAGGCTTTCCGTCCGGCGCTGCGCGCCCCACCCCACCCGACCAGCCTTCGGCGCCAACGGCCTTTGGCCGCCGGCCCCCCGCCAAGGCGGGAGAGGGAGTTTCTCTCCGCGCCAGAGCGCATGCGATTGCCCTACGCGGCGACCGGGCGCGAATTGACCCGCCCCGGTCGCGGTCCTAGCGTCCCGCCCCTTTCGTGACCGCGGAGCGTGACGCGTGAACCAGGCGGTGTCGCCGGCCGATGCGGGCCGGCCGCTCAATGTGCTGTCCATCCAGTCCTGGGTCGCCTACGGGCATGTCGGCAACGCCTCCGCCGTCTTTCCCCTGCAGCGGCTGGGCGCCGAGGTCTGGGCGCTGAACACCGTGCAGTTCTCGAACCACACCGGCTACGGCGCCTGGCGCGGCCAGGTCTTCGGCGCGGAGCTGATCTCGGAGCTGGTGGAGGGCATCGCCGAACGCGGCGCCCTGCCGCGCTGCGATGCGGTGCTGTCGGGCTACATGGGCTCGGCCGAGATCGGGGAGGCGATCCTGGCCGCCGCCGCCCGCGCCAAGGCCGCGAACCCGGCGGCGATGTATTGCTGCGACCCGGTGATCGGCGATGTCGGGCGCGGCGTCTTCGTGCGGCCCGGGATCCCGGACTTCATGCGCGACCGCGCGGTGCCGGCGGCCGACATCCTGACGCCCAACCAGTTCGAGCTGGAATGGCTGACGGGGCGGCAGGTGCGGGGGCTGGCGGATGCGAAGGCGGCGGTGGCCGCGCTCCAGGCGCGCGGCCCGCGCTGCGTGCTGGTGACCAGCCTGCGCACCGAAGACACGCCGGCGGATGCGATCGAGCTGCTGGCCGGCGAAGGCGGCGAGTTCTGGCGGCTGCGCACGCCGCTGCTGCCGCTGTCGGTGAACGGCGCGGGGGATGCGATCGCGGCGCTGTTCCTGTTCCACCGGCTGCGCTGGGGGGAGGCGCGGGTGGCGCTCTCGGCCGCGGCGTCTTCGATATACGGCCTGCTGCGGCGCACGGCCGAGGCCGGATCGCGGGAGATCCTGACGGTGGCGGCGCAGGAGGAGTTCGTGACGCCGAGCCGGGTGTTCCGCGCCGAAGCCTGCTGAGCGGCCGAGGCCGCATCCCGGCCCGGGGCAGGCGCATCCTTTCGTAAGGATTTCGCATCGCTTTCGGGACGGCGCGATCGGCCTTTCCCTAGTCTCCGCCCAAGAGACGCGGAGAGACCGAGATGCCCATCTTCAACGGCACGCCGAACGACGACCTGCTGGCCCTGTCGCCGACCGTCGGCGTCGGGCCGGACACGGTGAACGGCTTCGACGGCAACGACACCATCGACCCGCAGTCGAACAACGACAGCGTGGATGGCGGGGCCGGCAACGACCAGATCATGGGCCGGTCGGGCAACGACACGCTGTTCGGCGGCATCGGCGACGACACCATCTCGGGCGACAGCCCGCTGGATGCCGGGGTGGATACCGGCAACGACCTGATCTTCGGCGGCGACGGCAACGACCTGATCCATGGCGGCCCGCTGTCCGACACGATGCTCGGCGGCGCCGGCGACGACACCATGTTCAGCGACCAGTTCGCCGACCAGTTCATCGGCGGCGACTTCATCAGCGCGAACCAGGGCTTCGACGTCGTCTCCTACACCAGCCCGCTCGCCAACTACGCGATGGTCGCGGTCAATGCCTATCTGCACAACGCCGCGCTGAACGCGGGCGGTGCCTTCGGCGACACCTACAGCGGCATCCGTGGCCTGATCGGCTCCGACTTCGGCGACGTGCTCGGCGCCTCCTTCGTGGCGAGCTACCTGAACGGCGGGCTCGGCAACGACATCCTGATCTCCGGCAGCGGCGCCGACACGATCATCGGCGGCGCCGGGATCGACCGCGTGGCCTATAGCGGCCTCTACTACGGCGCCGGCTACCTGCCGGGCACCACCGGCATCTACGTCTCCCTCGCCGCATCCTCCCTCAACACCGGGGAGGCCGCCGGCGATACCTTCTCCTCCATCGAGCACGTCAGCGCGACCGACGCGGACGACACGCTGGTCGGCGACACCGAGGCGAACCGCCTCATCGGCCTCGACGGCAACGACCTGATCGAAGGCGGCGCCGGCGCCGACACCATCGATGGCGACTTCGGCCAGGACACCGTCAGCTACTTCGATGCCGGCGCCGCGGTGGTGAACCTGGCGACCGGCACCGCCACCGACGGCTACGGCTTCCTGGACCAGCTGAGCTCGATCGAGCACGTCAACGGCAGCAATTCCGGCGACAACATCCGCGGCTCCACCGCCGCGAACCTGCTGCGCGGCCTGGGCGGCGGGGACACCATCTTCGGCAGCACGGGGAACGACACGCTGGAGGGCGGGCTCGGCGCCGACAGCCTCTCCGGCGGGTCGCAGGACGACGTGCTCGCCGACCATCACCAGGCGCCGGCCTCCGCCGGCGCGCGCGCGGCCGCTGCGGACTACGCGGCGGAGGCGGCGGACACGCTGCTCGGCGGCGACGCCGACGACTACCTCTACGCCAGCGGCGGCGGCGACAGCATCGATGGCGGGGCGAACACCGACCGGCTGGTCATGGACCTGTCGCTGCAGCTCGCGCCGGTCGGCTTCGACGCGCCCGCCGATGTCGCGACGTCGTGGGTGATCAGCCAGGGCGGCGTGAGCGCCGCGCGGGTGCGCAACGTGGAGGTGATCGACATCGTCGGCACCGCCGGCGACGACCGCATGACCAGCCGCCTGGCCGGGCTCGACACGCTCGATGGCGGGGCGGGCGCGGACACGGTCGGCGGGGCCGGCGGCGACAGCCTGGCGGGCGGCGACGGGGTGGACACGCTGCTGCTGCTGGGCGGCTCGGCCTACATCAACATCGAGGGCGGGGAGATGTCGGTGGACGGCATCGGCCTCGCCGGCATCTCCGGCTTCGAGCGCTTCGTCGGCACCGACGGCAACGACCTGATCGTCGCGCCCACCGGCGGCGCGACGGTGGAAGGCGGGGCGGGCTTCGACGTGCTCTACAACTCGGTGGGGCCCGACAGCCTTTCGGGCGGTGCGGATGCCGACGTGCTCTACCTGATCGGCTACCCGGACGGCGACACGCTGGATGGCGGGGGCGGCAGCGACACGCTGGCTTTCCTGATCGGCGGCACGAATTTCACGCCGGTGGCGGCGAACGTGGCGGCCGGCGGCGCATCCTGGTCGGTGCTGGTCGGCGGCGTGGCGCAGGCCAGCATCCGCAATGTGGAATCGATGGTCCTGGTCGGCGGCTTCGGCGCGGACAGCCTCAACGGCAGCAACCTGACCGGCGATTCGAACCTCAACGGCAATGGCGGCGGCGACACCATCCGCGGCGGCCGCGGCAACGACACGGTGCATGCCAATGGCGGCGGCGACAGCCTGGATGGCGGCGCGGGGTCCGACCTGCTCTCGATGGATTTCGCCGACCTGGCCGGGCCGCTCGCCTTCAACACCGCGACGGACACGACGACGAACTGGACCTTCAGCCTGGGCGGCGTGGTGGCCGGGCGGGGGCGCGGCTTCGAATCGCTGCATGCGGTCGGCACCGCGGGCAATGATTCCATGCTCGCCCGCCTGCCCGGCGGCGACACGATCTCGGGCGGCGCGGGGGCGGACAGCATCGGCGGCGCCGGCGGCGACCTGCTCGTGGGCGGCGACGGGACCGACACGCTCCGGCTGCTGGGCGGCAGCGCCGTCTTCGACGGGCTGGCCGGCACCGCCTCGGTCGATGGCGTGGCGCTGGCCGGCTTCTCGGGCTTCGAGCGCGTGCTCGGCACCGGCGGCGCGGATGCGATGACCGCCGGGACGGGCGGGCTGACGCTGGATGGCGGGGCGGGGGTCGATGTGCTGACCGGCGGGACCGGCTTCGACGTGCTGCTGGGCGGCGCCGATGGCGACACCATCCAGCTGTCCGGGCTGCACAACGACAGCGTCGATGGCGGCACCGGGACGGACATGCTGGCGCTGACGCTCTCGGCCGAGGCGCGGGTGGTCAGCGCGACGGTGGCGGCGGGCACGTCGAGCTGGACGATCCGCCTGGACGGCGTGTCGCTGGCGACGGTGCGCAACATCGAGGGCGTGAGCTTCGCCGGCGGCACGGCGAGCGACCGGTTCGATGCCACCAACGCCACCGCCGCCTCCGTGCTCGATGGCGGCCAGGGGGCGGACACGCTGACCGGCGGGGCGGGGGGCGACACGCTGCGCGGCGGCGGGGCGACGGACCGGCTGGCCGGCGGCGGCGGCGACGACGTGCTGCAGGGCGATGCCAGCGCCGACACGCTGACGGGCGGCGGCGGCGTCGACACCTTCCGCTGGGAGGCGGTGCATGCCGCGCCCGACACCGTCACCGACTTCGCGACGCTGGTGGACCGGCTTGCCTTCTCGGCCGTGGGCTTCAAGGGCGGGCTGGTGGCGGGGATGGATGTCGGCGCCGCCAACCGCTTCGTGGCCGGCCCGGCGGCCACCCAGGCCTTCGGGCAGTTCCTCTACGACGTGAACACCGGCGTGCTGTCCTGGGACCGCGACGGGACCGGGCTTTCGGCCGCCGCCGTGCCGATCGCGAGCTTCGGGATCGGCACGCCGCTGGCCGCGACGGACATCGTGATCTTCTGAGGCGGCGGGGGCGACAGGGCGCCGCCCGGCGTCGCGGGGGGCGGCGCCCCATAGGCGCTAACAGGCTGCGGAAATTCGCCCTGGGACGCAAAGGGAAAGGTCGAGGGGCTCCGCCCCTCGAGCACCCCGGCAGGAACCTGATGTTCCTGCACCTCCCCTTAATTATTGATATATCTCGTTCATTTCG
>JAIYDD010000112.1 GCA_027487675.1 Acetobacteraceae bacterium
ATCGCACGCCATTGGCAGCCGGTGCCGAGAACGTAGAGCAGACCATTGACCACCTCGCGCAGGTTCACCGTCCGCGCGTTGCCGCCGCGCTTCGCCGGCGGGATCATCCCGGCGATCAGCGCCCACTCGGCATCGGTCATGTCACTGGGGTAGCGCAGCCTGCTCCGGTCGTACCGAGACCGGTTCTCCGTCGTCCACATCTGCAACGCCTCCGCGAATCGCTCCAGCCGAGCGAATCACAGCGGACTCAACGGATTCAAGATGTTCGCGGACAGACACTAAGAGCAGGAGACGAAAAACGCGCTGCTGCCTGTCTGCGAGAAAACCCTCGGGCAACGTGGCGAGTGGCCGGGCTGCGTGCTGCTCGTGATGTCCGTGGTGCCCGGCTTGGCAGGCCGCCTGCTCTCGACGAGGCGCAGGTCCGCGCGGCGCGGGCGATGCTCGCCAGCGGCACGATGACGGCGACCGAGGTGGCGCGGCAGATCGGGTGCAGCGCCAGCACGCTTTACCGCTACGTCCCCGGCGGCAGGTCGGGACTCGACGCAGCGGCATAGGCGGTGATCCCATCGAGGTGGCACTGCGGCAGCGTGGCTATGCGCTACGCGGCCACCCTCGGATCGCGGCCAATGGCGATGGCCGCCTTGGCCGTCACCGCCTTCTGGCGGGCCTCCTCCACGGTCGCCGCGTCCAGTCGCACGCGCTTGAACTCGCCCCCGGAGCGCCAGCGCAGGAAGAAGGACCGGCTGCCCGAGGGATGGACCCGCGCCACGAGGCCCCTGACCGTCGTGTCCGACAGGTCCACCGGCTTCTTGAGGCGCTGGATGGCCCACCCGTCGAGCTTCCGGTCGGTTAGGCCCGTCCGTCGCGCCTTCCGAACTGGTGTCGAGGCCGACGCGGCGTCTTCGGCCGCCAAGGGCGGGCTGCTGGCGTCGGAGGGGATCGGCAAGGGGGGCAGGGGCACAAGGACTCGGCAGGGGCACGAACCATAGCCCTCGGCCCTCTCGATAGAATCTCCCGAAAATCAGCCGCTTACGTCTGGCCTACGGGAGCGACATCCACATCCGGCTCCGCTCCCAGACGTGAAGCCTCCCTGTTTGACTTGCCCCGCTGGCCCAACGGCCGCGGGGCTTTCTTTTTTCGTGGCCGCGCTCAGGCCGGCGCGCCGCCCCAGCGCCACCAGGCCGGAGGCAGCTGAGCCGCGGCGGCCGCCGCCTCGGCGGGTGTGGGGAAGAGGCCGAAGCAGGTCGCGCCCGAGCCGCTCATCCGCGCCAGCAGGCAGCCGGGCCGGGCGGCGATCGCCGCCAGCACCTCGGCGACCGGCGGGCAGAGCGCGATCGCCGGCGCCTCCAGGTCGTTGCCGAGCGGGCGCAGCCAGTCGGCCAGCGCCGCGGCATCCCCGAACCCGTCCGGCGCCTCGGCGGGGGGGCGGAAGCCGGGCGCGCGGGCGCGGAAGACGGCGGGGGTGGCCAGCGCCAGGCGCGGATTGGCCAGCAGCAGGCCGAAGCGCGGCAGGCCGGGCGCGGGCCCCAGCAGCTCGCCGATGCCCTGCATCCGCGCCGGGCGGCCCGCCAGGCAGACCGGCACGTCGGCGCCGAGCGTCGCGGCGATGCCGCGCAGCGCCGCCCCGCTGAGCCCGAGCCCCCAGAGAAGGTCGAGCGCGCGCAGCGCGGCCGCGGCATCGGCCGAGCCGCCGCCGATCCCCGACGCCACCGGCAGGCGCTTGCCGAGCGTCAGCGCCGCGCGCGGCTCGATCCCGGCCCGGGCCGCCAGGGCGCGGGCGGCGCGCAGCACCAGGTTGTCGGGCTCGGCCGCCAGCGCGCCGGCCTCCGGCCCCTCGACCCGCAGGCCGAGCGAGCCGGCGGGCGCGGCGTTGAGGTCGTCGCCGACCCCGGCGAAGACCACCAGGCTGTCGAGCAGGTGGTAGCCATCCGGCCGCCGCCCGGTGACGCGCAGGAACAGGTTGACCTTGGCGGCGGCGAATTCGGCGACGGCGCCGGGGACCGCCGGCGCGCCTTCAGTCACTCCGCTGCGCCGTCGCGGCGGGCGGGGTGGCCAGGCCGTCGCGCAGCTTGGCCTCGATCTTCGGGATCTCGGCCGCCTCGGGCTCCAGCCGCAGGGCGCGAAGCCATTGGAACTCGGCCTCGCGCCGGCGGCCGGCCGCCCAGTAGGCGTCGCCCAGGTGGTCGTTGATGACGCTGTTGCGCGGCTCCAGCTCCACCGCGCGTTCCAGCCAGCGGATGGCGGCGGGCACGTCGCCCAGCTTGAACAGCGCCCAGCCCAGGCTGTCCACGATGTTGCCGTCGTTCGGGCGCAGCTCGACGGCGCGTTCCAGCATGCGCCGCGCCTCCGGCAGGTTCCGGCCGAGCTCCACCCAGGTATAGGCCAGGTAGTTCAGCACATAGGGCTGCTCGGGCGAGAGGCTCAGCGCGCGCTGGAAATCGGCCTCGGCGCGCGGCCAGTTGCCGGACCGCTCATGCGCGATGCCGCGGGCGTAGAACAGCGGCCAGTCGCCGGCGGCGGGGTTCGGGATGCGCGCCAGCGCCTCGTCATAGGCGGCCGCGGCCTCGGCGAAGCGGCTGCGCTGGCGGAACAGGTCGCCGAGCCGCGCCATCGGCTGCGGCGCCTCCCGCGCTTCGTCGGACAGGCGCCGCAGCGCCGCCTCGGCCTCGGCCAGCCGGTCCATCCGGTCGAGCAGCACGGCGCGGCGCAGGACGACCACGCGCGCCAGCGGGTCGCCGGACGCGACCTGGCCGAGCACCGCATGGGCGGTCTCCGGATGCCGCTCCTCGGCATAGTGCTCGGCGATCAGCAGCAGGGCGGGCACGAAGCCCGGGCGGAGGCGCAGCGACAGGCGCGCCAGCACCAGCGCCGCCTCCCCCGCGCCCTGGCCGCGCAGCGCGGCGGCGAGCGCCAGCTGGGCCTCGGCCATGCCGTCGGTCGGGCCGGCGACGCCGCGGCCGCCCAGCAGCGCGCGGCGGCCGGCTTCCGTCGTCGCGGCGATCGCGAAGTCGCCGAGGCCGCCCGCCAGCCCGTCCAGCAGGCGCATCGCCTCCGCCTCCCGCCCCGCGCGGGCCAGGATGCCGCCGGCCAGCTGCAGCAGCCGGAGCGAGGCATCGGGGCTTTCGGCCAGCGCCATGCGGGCATAGCGTTCCGCATCGCGGCCACGGCCCGCCTGTTCGGCGATCAGCGCCAGGTGCAGGGCATGGATGCCGCGCAGCCGGCCGGTTTCGGCCAGCGGCCGCAGGAGGGCGACGGCCTGGTCGGTCTGCCCCCGGCCCTGCAGCGCCCAGGCGAGCAGCAGCGGCTGCAGCACCTGGCTGGGGCCCTGGCGCGGCATGGCGCGGATGCGGCTTTCGGCGCGGTCCCAGCGGCCGGCCTGCGCCTCCACCCCCACCAGCAGCAGGGCGGCGGCCTGGTTGTCCGGCAGGCGGCGGGCCAGGCGCACGGCATCCGCCCTTCCGTCGAGCAGGGCGGCCAGGAAGGCCCGGCCCAGGATCTCCGGCTGGTCGGGGTCCCTCCGCAGCGCCTCGAGCAGGGCGTCGGCGGCGGCGGCGGTGTCGGTCTCGGCCTGCGCGAAGCGGCCGGCGAGGTAGCTGCCGAACACGCCGCCGGGCTCGGCCCGCGCGGTCGCGGCGGGCAGCGCCGGCGCCGGGGTGCCGGCGGCGCCGCAGGCCGAAAGCAGCGCGGCCGCGAGCAGGAGAGCCCGCCGGGCTGGGAACAGGGAGGACATGTCCACAACCTAGCAGCGAAGCCGCGGCCGGCGCCACGCCGGCGTGTCCCGCAGGACACGATCCGCGGCCGGGCGATGCAGCGGGGACACGGCACGTGCAGCCCCGGTCGGGCACCCCGGGCGCCGCACCCTACCCCCCCACCATCCGGGCGGGAGGGGGCGCGTCTCTCCGCGGCCGCGCCATGCGATGGCCCCGGCCGGTGCGGTGCGGAAACTTGCCAACCGGGCGCGGGTGCCCCAGCGTTGGCGCCTCCACCCCGCGGCGCGGGTTGGAACGGCTCCGCGGGGGATGACGGGGATGGAGGATCGGGTCGGCGCCTATGTGCCGGGCGGCACGCTGGACATGCCGGGGAGTGCGGGCGGCCCGCTCGACGGGCTGAGCTTCGCGGCCAAGGACCTCTACGACATCGCCGGCCTGCCCACCAGCTACGGCAACCCCGACTGGGCGCGCACCCACCCGCCTGCCGCCGCCACCGCGCCCGCCATCGCGGCGCTGCTGGCGGCCGGCGCGCATCTGCGCGGCAAGACCAAGACCGTCGAGCTGGCCTACGGGCTGACCGGGGAGAACGTGCACCACGGCACGCCGCTCAACCCGGCGGCGCCGGAGCGGTTTCCGGGCGGGTCCTCCTGCGGCTCGGCGGCCGCCGTCGCGGCGGGGATGGTGGATTTCGCCATGGGCTCGGACACCGGCGGGTCGGTGCGCATCCCGGCCTCCTATTGCGGGATCTTCGGCATCCGCCCCTCCTGGGGCGCGGTCAACCTGGCGGGCGCCTGCGCGCTGGCGCCGAGCTTCGACACGGCGGGCTGGTTCGCCGCCACCGCCGCGGTGCTGCGCCGGGTCGGCGAGGTGCTGCTGCCGGAAGGCGGGGAGGCGCCGCTCGGCCCGCTGCTGAAGGTGCAGGAGGCCTGGGTGAACGCGGTGCCCGGCACCGCCACCGCGCTGGCCCCGGGCCTGGCGGCCGCCGAGCGGCTGCTGGGCCCCGCCCTGCCGGTGAACCTGGTGCCGGAGACGGTGGACCTTCTGTACGAGCGGTTCCGCATCGCGCAGGCGGCCGAGGCCTGGGCGACGCTCGGCGCCTGGGTGGAGGCGACGAAGCCCGCCTTCGGCCCCGGCGTCGGCGAACGCTTCGCCGCCGCCCGGGCCGTGGGGCCGGAGGCGGCCGAGCAGGCGCGGCGCTTCCGCGCCGGCTTCGCCGCCCGGCTGCGGGCGCTGCTGGCCGGGGGGGCGGTGCTGGCCTATCCGACCTCCCCGGTGCCGGCGCCGCGGCTGGACGCGGATGCGGCGACGCAGCAGGCGGTGCGGGAACGCACCCTGGCGGTGACCGCGATCGCCGGCATGGCCGGGCTGTGCGAGGTGAGCATCCCGGCGGCGCGCAGCGAGGGCGCGCCGGTGGGCCTTTCGCTGGTCGCGGCGCCGGGGCGCGACCGGGCGCTGCTGGCGCTGGCCGAGCGGCTGGCGTCGGAGCTGCGCCTGGCGGGCTGACCCGCCCCCCGCGCCGCGCCCTTCGCCCGCGCCGCGATCCGGGCTATGGGGGGCAGCCCGGTCCAGCGACGACAGAGATGCAGATCCGCGACGCCACCCCAGCCGACGTGCCGGCCCTGACGGCGATCTACGCCCATCACGTGCTGCACGGCGCCGGCACCTTCGAGGAGGTGCCCCCCGACGCGGCCGAGATGGCCGAGCGCCTGGCGCGAATCCTGGGGCGCGGCTGGGCCTGGCTGGTCGCCGAGGCGCAGCCGGGGGAGGGCGTGGCCGGCGAGGTGCTGGGCTTCGCCTATTTCGGCCAGTTCCGCGACCGCTCCGCCTATCGCTACACCGCGGAGGACGCGATCTACGTGCGCGACGACGTGCGCGGCCAGGGCGTGGGCAAGGCGCTGGTGCAGGCGCTGCTGGACCGGGCGGAGGCGCAGGGCTTCCGCCAGATGCTCGCGGTGATCGGCGACAGCGACAATGTGGGGTCGATCGGGCTGCACGTCTCGCTCGGCTTCCGGCGCGCCGGCGTGCTGAAGGCGGCCGGGCTGAAATTCGGCCGCTGGGTGGACGTGGTGTTCATGCAGCGCAGCCTGGGCGAGGGCGAGCGCGACCTCGGCGCCGACGGCGACACCAGGGCCGGCTGACCGCCCCCGTCCCGCCGCGCGGGACCGCGGGCGGCGCCGGCGCGGCTTCAGCGCAGCAGCGACATCAGGGCGGCGGCGGTCCACAGCGCCAGCGCCAGCAGCCCGATCCGCTCGGCATGCCACAGCAGGCGGCGGCGCAGGGTTTCCGCCAGGCGGCGCTGGATCTCGCTGCGCGACAGCACGGCGGCGAATTCCGGGCGCAGCGCGCGGATCTCGGCCCAGGTCTCGCCATGCCGCAGGTCGCGGCGGGAGGCACTCCAGGCCGAGACCAGCAGCACCACGGCCACCACCGCCGCCAGGTCCGCGCCCATCCGGAAGGCCAGCGCCGCATCGAAGGACAGCGCCAGCATCACCAGCCCGATGGCGAGCCCGGCGAAGCCGAGCCCCCGGCGGATGCTGCGGTCGGCGAAAGCCTCGATCACGTCCATGGCGTCCTGTCCCTGGCGGTGCGGATCACAGCATCAACGCAAGATCGGCCTGACGGAAAGTGAAAAGCTGCACGGACGGCGTCCGCCGCGGTGCCCCCGGGCCGCCGGCTGCGCGCCGCCGCGCCAACCCCGGCGCCGGCTGCCCAGCGCCGCATCAGGCCGCACCCAGCCGCCCGGCCAGCGCATCCAGGCGCACCCCGCCGAGGCTGGTTTCCAGCGCCCGCTCCGCCTCGTCGAAGGTGGCGCGCAGCAGGGGGGGCACGGCGCGGCCGAGCGGATCGGCGGCGGCGCCGCGATGGGTCGGCAGCAGCGGCAAGGCGGGGCGGCGCATCGCCGCCCAGACCTCGGCGAGGGTGATCTCGGCCGGCGGGCGGGCCAGCACCGCCCCGCCCGGGCCGCGGCGGATCCGCAGCAGCCCGGCGCGCGCCAGCTGGCCCGCCAGGCGGCGGATCACCACCGGGTTGGTCCCGACGCTCTGCGCGATGCGCCCGCTGGTGGCCTGGCCGCCGGGCTCGGCGGCGAGCAGCAGGAGGATGTGGACGGCTACGGCGAAGCGCGTGGCAACCATGGCGGGGGCATCACGCGCAACCCCCGGTCGTGGTTCCTTGGCCGGCCTGCAAGGATTGACGCGGCGCCGAACATAGCGCGAACATGCGGCATGGCCGATACGCTGTTCCTGCCGGCGTCTGCGCCGGGGTCCCCGCCAGGGCCGCCGCCTGCCGCGCCCGGCGCCGCCGAGCGGACGCTGGCGGTGTGCCGGGCCGCGACGCGGCTCTGCGCCCGGCTGGGCTGGGCGCCGGTGACGGAGATGCCGCTGCCGAACGGCAGGCGCGCCGACATCCTGGCGCTGCTGCCGGATGGCGGGTTCCGCGTGATCGAGGTGAAGTCCTGCGCGCGCGACTTCCTGGCGGATGGGAAATGGCCGGACTACCGGGCGTTCTGCGACGGGCTGTTCTTCGCGGTGGACCTGGACTTCCCGCAGGCGCTGATCCCCGAGGATGTCGGGCTGATGGTGGCGGAAGGGCCGGACGCGACGCTGCTGCGGGATGCGCCCGAGCATCGGCTGGCGCCGGCCCGGCGCAAGGCGCTGCTGCACCGCTATGCGGTGGTGGCGGCGGGCCGGCTGGTGGCGGCGCAGGACCCGGCGGGCTGGGCGGAGATGCGGGCGGCGCTGCGGGTGGAGTGACGGCCGGGCGGGCTTTCGGGGCGCTGTGGTACTTTGGCCTTTTGGCAATTTTGGCACTTTATCGGTGCTTTCGCGGGGCGGGCGCGGCGCGGCGGGCTGCGCGCAAGCGCCATCGCCGGGGTGCGCGGCGCACACCGGGGGCCTGGAGTCCTGGGGGTTGATCGAAGGGTCGGGCGGGGGTGGGTGGGGTGGGGGCCGTGGGCGCATGCCCGGAACATAATGTGAACAATGCAGCGATGGCAAGCGGAAAGAACGGGCGCGGCGGGCTGGCCACGTGGTGCCGGACGGACGGCGCGCGCCGCGTCGGCGGCCTGGCGCCCCGATCCGGATGATGCCAGGAGGGCGGTGCCGACCAGGGCCGGGGTCCGGGGTGCGGCGCGCACCCCGGCGGGAGCGCGAGGGCGGCGCCCTCGCCCTTTCCTCCCGTTGACTACCCCTTGATCCTTGCCACCGTGGCTGTCGTGCTCTGCCCCGGCAGAAGGTCCGCCAGGCGCACGGTGCCGCCCCATTCGGGCAGCAGGTCGGCGCCGACCACGGTGGCCACCGTGTAGTCCGCGCCCTTGATCAGCACGTCGGGGCGCAGCAGGCGGATGAGTTCGATGGGCGTGTCTTCCTCGAACACCGTCACCAGGTCCACGGAGGCCAGGCTGGCCAGCACCGCGGCGCGCGCGGCTTCGCCCTGGATGGGGCGGGCGGCGCCTTTCAGGCGCTTGACGGAGCTGTCGGAATTCAGCCCGACCACCAGCCGGTCGCACCAGCCGCGCGCCTGTTCCAGCAGGTGGACGTGGCCGGGGTGCAGCAGGTCGAAGCAGCCGTTGGTGAAGCCGATGCGCCAGCCGCGGCGGCGCCAGCGTTCCACCTGTTCCAGCGCCTGGGCGCGGCCGGAGACCTTGCGGAGTGCGCCGCGTTCGGGGCCGAGGGCTTCCAGCAGGTCGCTCTCCCGCGCCACCGCGGTGCCGACCTTGCCGACGACGATGCCGGCGGCGATGTTGGACAGGCGGGCGGCGACGGGCACCGGCAGGCCGGCGGCGATGCCGGCCGCGACCACCGCCACCACCGTGTCGCCGGCGCCGGAGACGTCGTGCACTTCCGGCGCCTCGGCCGGGAAGTGGCGGGTGCCGTTGGCATCGACCAGGGTCATGCCGTCCTCGCTGCGGGTCACCAGCACGCCGCCAAAGCCGTGCGCGGTGCGCAGCGCGGTGGCGGCGGCGACGATCGCGTCCTCGGTGTCGACGGGCATGCCGGTGGCCTGGGCGAGTTCGGCGCGGTTGGGGGTGATCAGGTCGGCGCCGGCGTAGCAGGCGTAGTCGGTGCCCTTGGGGTCCACCACCACGCGGCGGCCGGCGGCGTGGGCGGCGGCGATCAGGCGCGGCGCCGTGTCGCCGGCCAGCACGCCCTTGCGGTAGTCGGACAGCACCATGACGGTGGTGGCGGCGACCGCGTCGGAGGCGATGCGGATCAGCCGGTCGGCGAGCCGCGGGTTGATCGGGGTCGCGATCTCGTGGTCGGCGCGCAGCAATTGCTGGCCGGCGGCGATGAAGCGGGTCTTGGTGGTGGTGGCGCGGCCGCCCTGCACCAGCAGCCAGGGCTCGACGTTGGGCTGGCCGCCGATCAGGCCGGTGAGGTCGCTGCCCGCCACGTCGTCGCCGACGACGGAGACGAGCGCGGCGGCGGCGCCGAGGGCGGTCAGGTTGCGCACCACGTTGCCGGCGCCGCCGGGCATGGCGACTTCCCGCTCCACCGCCAGCACGGCGACGGGGGCTTCGGGGCTGACGCGCTGGACGCGGCCGTATACGTAGCGGTCCAGCATGGCGTCGCCGACGACGAGGACCGAGGCGCGGCGGAGCTGTCGCACCGCCTCCGCCAGTTCGCCGACGGGGATTTCGGGCATGGGGCGGTCGGCGGGCGCGGGGCCTAGCATGTCCACGCCCTAGCGCAACCGTGCTGCCACATGCAAGGCGGGCGGGGCGCGGAGGGATGGCGATCGCACATGCCCGGACGCGGAGAAAATCCCCCTCCCGCGCCTCGTCGGGGGAGCGCCGGGCCAGTGCGCCGTCGGGGGTGGGGGTGGGGCGCACCGCGCGGGACGGAAGACATCGACTGAACGGTTGCTCGACGCAGCGCCACGCCCCCCCTCACCCGACCCTCTCCCCCCATCGGGGGGAGAGGGCAAGAACATCTCCCGGTTTCGCGCTTCATGCTGCGTGTCCAATTGCCCCGGGGCGCGGAGGGATGGCGTGCGTCGCGCCGGGGGGGGCGCTTCGGGGCGGGGCGCGGCCTCAGGCGAACAGGAAGCCCAGCCTGTCGGCTTCCAGCACCGCGCAGCTCAGCGGCCCGCCATAGACCGCGCCGGTGTCGACCCCGATGCGGTGGGGCCGGACCTCCGGCCGTTCGGCGGGCGTGTGGCCGTGCACCACCACCGCCGGCAGCCTGCCGCGCCAGGACAGGAAGGGCTCGCGGATCCAGGCGAGGTCCATCACGTCCTGGCGGTCGAGCGGCGTCTCCGGCTCGATCCCGGCATGGGCGAAGACGTAGCCGCCGATGTGCAGCATCGGCCGCAGCCTGCGCAGCCGGTCGAGGTCGCGCGGCGGCACCGCCGCCCAGCTGCGCGCATCGGCGGGATCGGCGCCATAGGCCTCGAGCGTCGCGGCGCCGCCATTGTCGAGCCAGAAGGTCACCACCTGCTCCGTCGCGGCGGGATCCAGCGCGGCGAGCATCATCTGCTCGTGGTTGCCGAGCAGGTTGACCACCGCGGCGCCGGGGACCGGCGGTGGGCCGCAGACCAGGTCGAGCACGCCGGGGCTGTCCGGGCCGCGGTCGACATAGTCGCCGAGATGCACGACCAGCGGTTCCGGCCCCGGGCGCGCGGCGGCGTCCTGCGCGACCAGCGCGTGCATCGCCGCCAGCCGGTCGGCGCAGCCATGGGTGTCGCCGATGGCGTAGACGCGGAGCCCCGGCGGCAGCCATCCCGGACTTAGCGATTCGGCAATCATCTGGCGTCCAGTCTAGCGCGGCGCCGGCCGGCCGTCGCCCTGCCGCGCGCGCCGCGGCGGGCGCGGGCGGCGGGACGGCGTGCACGGATGCATGAGCGCCCGCTTGGCAGAAGGCCATTCCCCCCCCGCCCGCCTGGGCACGCTGCCGGAGACGCCGCTGGGCCGGGCGCTGGGCCGGGCGCTGCGCGGGCCGCAGGGGCGGGCGGTGCTGCGGCTGTCCGAACCCGCCGCGCACCGGCGCAGCGCGGCGCGCGCCCTGCTGCTGGAAGGCGCGCTGGCCGGCGGCGGGCAGCTGGTGGAAGGGCGCGGCGGCGACCTGCTGCTGGTCGGCCCCGATCCGCGCCGGGCGGAGCGCATGCGCGGGCTGCTGGAGAAGCTGCTGGGCCAGGTCGATGCGGTGATCTGGTCGCTGGATCGCGACGCGGAGACGGTGCTGGCCTATGCCAGGGGCGGCGCCGCGGCGCCGCCGCGCGCCCAGGCGGGGCCGGACCTCGCCGCGCTCGACCCGGCGGTGGATGCGCTGCCGCTGGACAGGGTGCTGGCGCGGCACCGCGGCTGGGCACTGGCGCCCGGCGCGCCGCCCCGCCCGGCCTTCCTGCGGCTGGCGCCGGACCGCGCGAAGCTGGCCGCCGCCCTCGGCCTGCTCGGCGCGGACCGGGACCTGCTGGACCATGCCGCGGAGCGGCTGGCGCGCCGGCTGCTGGCGGCCATCGCCGATCCGCGCAGCCGCGGGGCGCTGCTGGCCGGCGACCCGGCCCGGCCCGTGCCCGCCGAGGCGCGCGGCGCGCTGCACCTGCCGCTGCCGCCGGGGCTGCTGCTGCCCGGGCCCGGCGCCGGCGTGCCCGGCCCGGGCGGGCCGGTCGCCACCCTGCCGCTGACCGCCGCCGCCGCGCCGGCGGCGCTGGCCGCCCGCCGGGCGGGGCTGGCCGCCGCGGGCTGGCGGCTGGAGCTGGACGGGCTGGACGAGGCCGGGCTGCGGCTGCTCGACCCCGGGCGGCTGGGGGCGGACCTGCTGCGGCTGCGCTGGTCGGCGGCGCTGCCGGCGGTGCCGCTGCGCGGGCTCGACCCCGCGCGGCTGGTGCTGGCGGGGGCGGAAGGCGCGGCGGCGCTGGACTGGGCGCGCCGGGTCGGGCTCGGCTTCGTCGAGGCGCCGGGCTGATGCCGGCGCTGCGCCCCAACGCGCCGGGCAGCGCCCGCGCCGCCGCCGAGCTCGCCGCCCTGGTGCGGGAGACGGTGACGGCGAATGCCGAGCGCGACGTGCTGCTGCTCTCCGCCGCGCTGCTCTCGCCGGGTCTCGACCGGCCGCATCACCGCCGGCTGCTGCGCGACGCGCTGGAACCGGCGCTGGCGGCCGCGCGCACGCGGGTCTTCGACCTGCCGAACGGCGACGTGGTCGCGGTGGCGCCGCCGCCCGCCCGCGGCCTGGATGCGGCGGGGGAGGCGCTGGCCCGCGTGCTGGACAGCGCGGCGGAGGCCGGGGCGGTGCGCCGGCTGCGCCTGCCGGAAGCGGCGGCGGAGCTGCTGGCCGCGGCGGCCGCGAGCCTCGGCCTCGACCCTGCCGCGCCAGCGGAGCCGCCGCCGCCCGGCCCCGCGCTGGACCCCGCCGGCCTGGCGCTCGCCGAACGCGCGCTGGCGCAGGCCGACCTGGAACCGGCGATGCAGGCCCAGGCGGTCTGCCGCCTGGACCCGGACGGCACGATCGCCCCGGGCTGGGAGGACCGGCGCATCGCCTGGCCGCGGCTGGCCGCGCTGCTGCTGCCGGGCTGCGACCTGGATGGCGCGCCGGCGCTGCTGCGGCGGCTCGGCCGGCTGGCGGAGACGCGGCTGCTGGCGGAAGCCGCGCGCCCGGCGGCGCTGCGCGACTGGCGCCCGATCGGGCTGGCGCTGTCGCCCGAGACCCTGGCCGGCGCCGCCTTCGCCCGCTTCGAGGCGGCGCTGCCCGCCGGGCGCCCCGGCGAGACGGTGATCGGCCTGCGCCCGGCCGACCTGCTGGCCGACCCCGGCGCGCTGCCGCCGCTGCGCCAGGCGCTGCGCGAGCGCGGCTTCCGCCTGGCGCTGGACGATGCCGAGGCGGGGCTGCTGGACGTGCTGCCGCCGGCGCGCCTCGGGCTCGACCTGCTGCGGCTGCGCTGGACGCCCGAGCTGCCGGCCGCGGTGCCCGCCGCGCTGGCCGCGCTGCTGGCCGAGCCGGGCGGGCCGGGGCGGGTGGTGCTAGCCGGCGTCGATCGCGCCGCGGCGCTGGCCTGGGGGTGGGAGGTGGGGATCCGGCTGTTCCAGGGGCCGCTGGTGGAACGCCGGCGGCGCCAGGGCTGAGCGCGGCGCGGGCGGCGCGGCGGCCCGCGGCAGGCCATCGCAGACGCGCCGGGGCGGAGAGGATCTTCCGCCTCGCCCCGGCCGCCTCCCCCCCCCCCGCCGGGGGGAGGGCAAGTGCATCTGCCGCACGCGCCTTCCGGGCTGCGCATGCGATCGCCCGGGGCTCGCCCCGCCCCCCGGTCCGCCACGCATGATCCCTTGATCCAGAGCAAGGACCGGCGCCGCTTCCCATGCTTGGAATCGGCGCATGTTGGAAAGCCTCGCCAATTGCCTGCACGACCTGACCGCGATCGGCCCGGGCGGGGTGCCCGCGGTGGCGGGCGCGCTGTTCCTGGCGGGGCTGGCCGGCGGGCTCACCCATTGCGCCGGGATGTGCGCGCCCTTCGTGGTGGCCCAGGCCGGCGCGGTGGCGGACCGCGCGGCGGCGGGGGGGATGCTGGCGCGGCTCTCCGGCGCGGCGCTGCTGCCCTACCATCTCGGCCGGATGCTGGGGTATGGCGCGCTCGGCGCGCTGGCGGGGGCCTCGGCCGGCCTGCTGACCCAGGCGACGGGGCTGCGCTTCCTGCTCGCGGCGCTGCTGCTGGCGGCGGCGCTGCTGATGCTGGGGCAGGCCTCGGCGCGGCTTCCGGGCCGGCTGGTCCCGGTGCCTCTCGGCCGGCTGGCGCGGCTGCCGGCACCGGCCATGCCGCCGGCGCTGGCGCGGCGCATCGGGCCGTGGCTGGCGGCGCCGACGGGCTGGCGCGGCGTCGCGCTGGGGCTTGCGCTGTCGGCGCTGCCCTGCGGGCTGCTCTACGGCGCGCTGGCGGGGGCGGCGGCGACGGGCAGCGCCCTGGCGGGGGCGATCGCGATGGCGGCCTTCGTGGCGGGGACGATGCCGGCGCTGATGGGCGTGGCGCTGCTGGGCCGGCTGTTCCTGCGCAGCGCGGGCGAGGGGCTGCGCCTGGCGGCCGCGGCGCTGTTCGCGCTGAACGGGGTGGTGCTGGCGGGGATGGCCTGGCGCCTGGTGGCATAGAGCGTGATCGCCGAAGGGCGGAACGCCCGCCGGCGTGACCCATGCTGACCGGCGGACATGCGTCAGCATGTCCGCCGGTCAGTATCGGGGGCAGGCCCCTGGACCGAGCGGCCTTGCCGCCGCCCAACGGCCGAGGCGCGCCGCATGCCGGCCGGCGCCCCGTTAACGCCCGCTGCACCCGCCCCGCGCTAAGCCCCGCCCCGCCCCCCGCAGGATGCGTGGCCCCATGTCCGTCACGGTCTCCGGCACCGTTCCGGACCGGCTTTTCGAGAATGCCCGCCCGGGCGACTGGGTGGCGGTGCTGCAGCTTTCGGGCGGCGTGCTGGATGTCGCGCTGACCGGCGCCGATGCCGCGCTGTTCGACGCCGCGCTGGACCGCGCCCGGCAGGCCGTCACCATCACCCCCTTCGGCGCCCTGGATGCGGAAGCGCTGGGCGCCGCGCTGCTGCGCTTCGGCCTCTCGGTCCGCACCGCCGCGGGCTGGCAGGCGCTGGCCGGCGGCTGGTCCGTGCAGCTGGTGGACCTGGACGACACGCCGCCCCGGGACCTGCGCTTCGCCAGCGGCGGCACCGTGCTGGCCAACGATGTCGGCGCCGTCATCGGCACGCTGGCGGTGGAGGATCCGGACACCGCCGGCCCCGTCCTGCTCTCCGTCGCCTGGCCCGATTCCGCGCGATTCGAGCTGGCGGGCACGGTCCTGCGGCTGCGGCCCGGCGTCGACCTGCACGGCCTCGGCGGCACCACGGTCGAGGTCATGGTCGAGGCCTGGGACGGCCGCAACCTCTCCGCCTTCATGCTGCCCGTGCAGGTGCTGGCGCATGGCGCCCCGGTCGTGCCGCTGCCGCGCGACGGCACGCTGCTGGCCGACAGCCTGGCGGGGGAGCCCGGCGCCGACTGGATCCTCGGCCATGACGGGCCCGACACCGTCTTCGGCCATGCAGGCGCGGACACGCTGGAGGGCGGCGCCGGCAACGACCGCATGGATGGCGGCGACACCGCCGACCTGCTGCTCGGCGGGGATGGCGCCGATTCCCTGCTGGGCGGCTTCGGCACGGACACGCTGCGCGGCGGCGCCGGCCAGGATACGCTGCGCGGCTGGAACGACGCCGACCTGCTGTCCGGCGAGGATGGCGACGACCTGCTCGATGGCGGCCAGGCCGCGGACACGCTGGATGGCGGCGCCGGCCAAGACACGCTGCTCGGCGGCGCCCAGCGCGACCGGCTGCTCGGCGGCGCGGGCAACGACAGCCTCGATGGCGGTGCCGACATCGACGTGCTGGACGGCGGCGACCACGCCGACACCCTCCGCGGCAATGACGGCAACGACCTCGCCGCGGGGGGCGCGGGCAACGACCTGGTCCTCGGCGATGCCGGCGCCGACAGCCTCGCCGGCGGCGCCGACGACGACACGCTGGATGGCGGGACGGAGGCCGACACGCTGGATGGCGGAGACGGCGCGGACAGCCTCTCGGGCGGCGCGGGCAATGACCGGCTGGCTGGCGGGGCCGGCGCCGACACGCTGCATGGCGGGCCGGGCGCCGACACGCTGGCCGGCGGGCCGGGCGACGACAGCCATCTCTGGGACGGCACCGCCGAGGACGTCTTCCTGGAACTGCCGGGCGAGGGCACCGACGAGCTGGTGGTCGCCTTCTCCCTCGTTTCGCCGCTGCCCTCCGCGGCCTTCGCCAACATCGAGCGGCTGCGGCTGCTGGACGGCGCGGGCGACCTGGCCGCCACCGGGCTCGCGCTGGTCGACGACCACCTCGCCGGCAATTCCGGGCGCAACCTGCTGGGCGGGCTTGCGGGCAACGACACGCTGTCGGGGCTCGGCGGGGCGGACACGCTGGATGGCGGGGAGGGCGCGGACAGCCTCTCGGGCGGGGAGGGCGCGGACAGCCTCTCGGGCGGCGCGGGCGCCGACACCGCATCGGGCGGGGAAGGGGCGGACACGCTGCTCGCCGCCGAGGGCGACGACCTGCTGTCGGGCGATGCCGGGGAGGACAGCCTCTCGGGCGGCGCGGGCGCCGACACCGCCGCGGGCGGGGAAGGGGCGGACAGCCTGCTCGGCGGCGAGGGCGGCGACCTGCTGTCGGGCGATGCCGGGGAGGACAGCCTCTCGGGCGAGGCCGGCGCCGACACGCTGGATGGCGGGGAGGGCGCGGACACGCAGGATGGCGGCGCCGAGGACGACCTGCTGCGCGGCGGCGCCGGCAATGACCGGCTGCGCGGCGGCATCGGCGCCGACACCCTCCAGGGCGGCGCGGGCGACGACGAGCTGCTCGGCGCCGATGGCCCGGACCGGCTGGAGGGCGGCGACGGCAACGACCGGCTGGATGGCGGGGCGGGCGACGACGTGCTGCTGGGCGGCGCCGGCGCCGACTGGCTGACCGGCGGCGATGGCCGCGACCTGCTGGCCGGCGGCGCCGGCGACGACCTGCTGGAAGGCGGGCCGGGCGACGACACGCTGCTGGGGAGCGAGGGCGACGACGTGCTGCTGGGCGGCGCGGGGAACGACCTGCTCTCCGGCGGGCCCGGGCGCGACACGCTGGAGGCGGGCGGTCCCGGCCACCGGCTCGATGGCGGGGATGGCGACGACCTGCTGCGCGCCGGCGGCCATGCCGGGGCGGAACTGCGCGGCGGCGCGGGGGCCGATACGCTCGACGCCAGCGCCGCCGCCGCCGCCGGCGCGCTGCTGATCGGCGGGCCGGGCGACGACACCCACGTCGTCGCCTCCCCGCTCACGCGGGTGATCGAGGAGGCGGACGGCGGCTGGGACACGCTGCGCGTGCTGCTGCCGGGCAGCGGCATGGCCCTGCCGCCGCATGCCGAGGCGCTGGTGCTGCTGGGCGCGACCGTCTTCGGCCTGGGCAACGCGCTCGACAACCGCATCGCCGGCAGCGAGGCGGCGAACCTGCTGTTCGGCGGCGCCGGCGACGACCTGCTGGAAGGCGGCGCCGGCGACGACACGATGGATGGCGGCCCGGGCAACGACACGCTGCTCGGCGGCGCGGGGCGCGACCTGGTGCTGATGGGCTCCGGCGGGATCGACCTGGTGCTGGACTTCCGCCCCGGCGAGGACCGCATCCGCATCGCGGTCGATGGCGGCGTCTCCGGCGCGCCGGCGATGCTGACGGAAGACGGCCTGGTGCTGGTCTTCGGCGCGGGCGCCGTGCTGCTCGCCGGCGTCTTCGAACTGCCGCCGGACGAGCTGCTGTTCGGCTGATGCCGCCGCAGGCAGGCCGCGACCCGCGGCCGGCGGCGCCCCGCGGCGCGGGGGCCTCGGCAGCCCCGCCGCGCGCGATCGGGCGGACCGCGGCCCGCGCGGCCGCAGGGCCCGGAGGCCCGGCCGCGCGCGCCCGGGGTGCCGGGCGCGGCGCGGCTACCGCACCAGGTCGCGATAGGCGTGCCAGGTCGCGTGCCCGACCAGCGGCAGCACGAGCGCCAGGCCCAGGAAGAACGGCACCATCGCCATCGCGGTGAACACCACGATCAGCCCGGCCCAGAAGGCCATGGCGCGCCGGTTCTCGATGGTGGCGCGGATGGAGACGACGATCGCCTCGAAGGCGGTGATGTCGCGGTCGAGCAGCATCGGGATGGACACCGCCGCCATCGCGAAGGTCGCCGCCGCCAGCACGAAGCCGAAGCCCGTGCCGACGATCAGGAAGGGCAGCAGGTTGTCGGAGCGCAGCAGCGCCATCGGCAGGCCCTCCACCGTGGGCGAGAAGCCGAGGCCGAAGAACAGCGCGAAGATCAGCGCGGCGATGCGCACCCAGAACAGGTGGATCAGCAGCAGCACCGCGCCCATGAAGGCCAGCTGCGTGCCGTTGCGGCGGAAGCCCAGCACGGCATCGGTGAGCGACACGGGCAGCCCCGCCTCCCGCCGCCGGCTCGTCTCGTAGAGTCCGGCGGCGAAGAGCGGGGCGACGAGGAAGAAGCCCGCGGTCGCCGGCAGCACGGCCCAGGCCGCGCCGATCTGCAGCAGGATCGCCGTCAGCGCCCAGCCCGCGACGACGAAGGCGCCGCCGTAGAAGAAGCTGATCGAGGGTGCGGCCATCATGTCGCGCCAGCCGGCTTCCAGCCATTTCCACGGCTGGTCCTTCGCCACGTGATGGATGCGCACCGCGCTGGGCGCGGCGGCGCCGGTCTCGATGGACATGCTGCAATCCTCCCCGTGCCGCGGCTGGCTTCCGTCGTAGCGAGGCTAGCGCGAAGCGGCGGCCGCGGGACTTGATGCGGATCAAGGACGCCCATCCTGGGAAGCTGGCATTCCCCAAGGCATCGCGCCGGCCGGATCGCGCCGCGGCGTGCGGAGGGGAGATAGAGGCCCATGTCAGCAACCGGCTACGTCGCCGATCTTGCCCATGCGGGGCCGGTCGCGCGGACCGAGCCCTATGTGGAGGCGCCGATCCGCGCCTTCGCGATCGCGACGATGTTCTGGGGCGTGGTCGGCTTCCTGGTGGGTGTCGTCATCGCCTCCCAGCTGGCCTGGCCGCTGCTGAACCTCGATCTCGAATGGACGACCTTCGGGCGGCTGCGCCCGGTCCACACCAGCGCGGTGATCTTCGCCTTCGGCGGCAACGCGCTGTTCTGCACCAGCCTGTATGTCGTGCAGCGCACCTGCCGCGCGCGGCTGTTCGGCGGCGAGCCGATGGGCTGGTTCCTGTTCTGGGGCTACCAGCTGGTGATCGTGGTCGCGGCGCTGGGCTACGTGCTCGGCATCACGCAGGGCAAGGAATACGCCGAGCCCGAATGGTACGTCGATCTGTGGCTGACGGTGGTGTGGGTGCACTACCTGGTGGCCTTCGGCGGCACGATCATCCGCCGCGAGGAGCCGCACATCTACGTGGCGAACTGGTTCTACCTGGCGTTCATCGTCACGGTGGCGATGCTGCACATCGGCAACAACCTCGCGCTTCCCATCACGCTCGGCCATGCGAAGAGCTACGGCCTGGCGTCGGGCGTGCAGGACGCGATGATCCAGTGGTGGTACGGCCACAACGCGGTGGGCTTCTTCCTGACCGCGGGGTTCCTCGGGATGATGTACTACTTCATCCCGAAGCAGGCGGAGCGGCCGGTCTATTCCTACCGGCTGTCGATCGTGCACTTCTGGTCGCTGATCTTCCTCTACATCTGGGCGGGTCCGCACCACCTGCACTACACCGCGCTGCCCGACTGGGCGCAGACGCTCGGCATGGTGTTCTCGATCATGCTGTGGATGCCGTCCTGGGGCGGCATGATCAACGGGCTGATGACGCTGTCGGGTGCGTGGGACAAGCTGCGCACCAATCCTGGCCTGCGCTTCTCGGTCACCGCGGTGGGCTTCTACGGCATGTCCACCTTCGAAGGCCCGGTGATGTCCATCAAGGCCGTCAACGCGCTGTCCCACTACACCGACTGGACCATCGGCCACGTGCATTCCGGCGCTATGGGCTGGGTCGGCTTCGTGACCTTCGGCGCGCTCTACTGGCTGTTCCCGAAGCTGTGGGCGAAGAAGGCCATGTACAGCGAGAAGCTGATCTCCTGGCACTTCTGGATCGCGACGCTGGGCATCGTCCTCTACATCACCGCGATGTGGGTGTCGGGCATCCTGCAGGGCCTGATGTGGCGCGCCTACGACGAGAACGGCTTCCTGCAATACGCCTTCATCGAGACGGTCGCGGCGATGTACCCCTACTACGCGATCCGCGTGCTCGGCGGCGTGCTGTACCTGAGCGGCGCGCTGATCATGGTCTACAACCTCTGGATGACCGTCACCCGCGGCGAGCAGGAGGAGGCGACGCCCGCGCGCGCCCCCATCGGCGCCGTGCCCGCGGCCGCCGAGTGAGGAGGACGGACAGATGAAGTTCCTCGGCATCGACCATTCGAAGATCGAGCGGAACCTGATCCTGATGGGCGTGCTCACGCTCATCACCGTCTCGATCGGCGGTCTCGCGCAGATCGTGCCGCTGTTCACGGTGGCGTCCACGATCGAGCGGGTGGAGGGCATCCGCCCCTACACGCCGCTCGAGCTCGCGGGCCGCAACATCTACATCCGCGAAGGCTGCTACGTCTGCCACAGCCAGATGGTGCGCCCCTTCCGCGACGAGCTGGAGCGCTACGGCCACTACAGCCTGGCCGCGGAGAGCATGTACGACCACCCCTTCCAGTGGGGCTCGAAGCGCACGGGGCCTGATCTCGCGCGCGTCGGTGGCCGCTACTCGGACGACTGGCAGGCGGCGCATCTGCGCAGCCCGCGCGCGGTGGTGCCCGACAGCATCATGCCGCCCTACGCCTTCCTCGACCGGCCGCTGCGCTACGACGACATCCAGTCGCACCTGCGGGCGCAGCGCGCCGTCGGCGTGCCCTACACCGACGAGATGGTGGCGAATGCGCGCGCCGACCTCGAGGCGCAGGCGCGCCCCGACCGCGACGCCGGCGCCTTCCAGGGCCGCTACGCCCGCGCCCGCCAGGCCGCCTTCGACGGCGATGCGAACGCCATCACGGAGATGGATGCGCTCGTCGCCTACCTGCAGATGCTCGGCACGCTCGTCCAGTTCCGGGACGTGACGCCCGAGCAGCTGCGGCAGCAGTGAGGGGCGCGCGCGATGGACACCCTCGCCTCGATGCAGAGCCTGTTCTCCACCCTCTGGGTGGTCTGGTTCTTCGTCCTGTTCACCGGCGTCATCGTCTGGACGATGGCGCCCTGGCGGAAGCGGGAGCTGGAGCGGCAGGGAGAGATCCCGTTCCGGGATGACCTCCCCGCGCGCCTCCGGCGCGACGATCAGCTTTCCGCGCGCCTCCGGCGCGACGATCGGCTTTCCGCGCGCCTCCGGCGCGACGATCAGCGTTCCGCGCGCCTCCGGCGCGACCCCCCGCCCCGCAACCCGTCCTGAGGAGCGGCCACCATGCCGACCAAGATCGAGAAGGACAGCCTGACGGGCACCGACACCACCGGGCACGAGTGGGACGGGCTCAAGGAGCTGAACACGCCGCTGCCGAAATGGTGGCTCTACACCTTCTACGCGACCTGCGTCTTCGCGCTGGTCTGGGTGATCCTCTACCCGGCCTTCCCCATCAAGGGCGCCACCGGCGTCACCGGCTGGGTGGCGCGCGAGGCGGTGCAGGGCGACGTCGCCGCGGCGAATGCGCGCATGGCGCCGATGATGAACCGCATCCGCGAAGCGACCCCGCAGCAGATCGCCGCGGATCCGGGGCTGCGCAGCTTCGCCATGGCCGGCGGGCGCATCGCGTTCGCCAACAACTGCGCCGGCTGCCACGGCGCAGGCGGCCAGGGCGCCGTGGGCGGCTTCCCCTCGCTCGCCGACGACGAATGGATCTGGGGCGGCTCGCATGAGGCCATCCACGCCACCATCGCGCACGGCATCCGCGCCGGCGAAAGCGACGAGGAGCGGACCGGCATCATGCCGCGCTTCGTCGCCGACGGCGTGCTGACGCTTCCGCAGGTGGCCGACACGGCGGAGTTCGTGCTGAGCCTCTCCGGCCGATCCACCGACGCGCGGGCGGCCGAGCGCGGCAAGGCGCTGTTCGCCGACAATTGCGCCGCCTGCCACGGCGATGCCGGCGAGGGGAACCGCGCCGTCGGCGCGCCGAACCTCGCGGACCGCGTCTGGCTGCACGGCTCCGACAAGGCGGCGATCCAGCGCTTCATCGCCAACCCGCGGCTCGGCGTGATGCCGGCCTGGGGCGGGCGGCTGGATCCGGCCACCGTCAACATGCTGACCGTCTACGTGCACGCCCTCGGCGGCGGCGAGAACTGAGCGCGAACCGAGGCCGGGGCCGGGGAGCACCGCCATGAACGACGTGCCGGTCAAGGAAAGGCTGAAGCCGGCCGGGGCACCCGCCCCGACCGCGGAGCAGCCCTCCCTCTACGCCGATCGCCAGAAGGTTTATCCGAAGGCGGTCTCGGGCCCGGTGCGGCGGGCCAAATGGGCGGTGCTCGCCCTCTGCCTCGGCCTCTACTACCTGGTGCCGTGGATCCGCTGGGACCGCGGGCCCGATGCGCCGAACCAGGCCGTGCTGGTCGATCTCGGCCATGGGCGCCTCTACTTCTTCTTCTTCGAGATCTGGCCGCAGGAGGTCTATTTCCTGACGGGCCTGCTGGTGCTGGGCGCCATCGGGCTGTTCGCCGCGACGTCGCTGTTCGGCCGCGTCTGGTGCGGCTTCGCCTGCCCGCAGACGGTCTGGACCGATCTGTTCATGTGGGTGGAGGCGAAGATCCAGGGCGACCGCAACGCGCGGATGAAGCTGGATGCCCAGCCCTGGTCCGCCGCCAAGCTGCGCCTGAAGGGGCTGACGCATGCCGCCTGGATCGGCATCGCGGCGGCGACCGGCGGCGCCTGGATCATGTACTTCAACGACGCGCCCACCGTGGCGGTCGAGCTGCTGACCTTCCAGGCCAGCAAGGAAGTCTATTTCTTCTTCGGCCTGTTCACCTTCACCACCTACCTGCTGGCCGGCTGGGCGCGCGAACAGGTCTGCACCTACATGTGCCCCTGGCCGCGCTTCCAGGCGGCGATGCTGGACGAGAACTCCCTCGTCGTCTCCTACCGCGCCTGGCGCGGGGAGCCGCGCGGCAAGGCGAAGGCCGATGGCGTCGGCGACTGCGTCGATTGCCGTGCCTGCGTGAACGTCTGCCCGACGGGGATCGACATCCGCGACGGCCAGCAGCTGGAATGCATCGGCTGCGGGCTCTGCATCGATGCCTGCGACGACATCATGAAGAAGCTCGATCGCCCGACCGGGCTGGTCGCCTTCGAGACCTTCGCGAACATCGATGCGTCCAACGCCGCGACCAGGGCCATGTCGCCCTGCGCGGCGCGGCTGGATGCGGGCATGGCCGCGCGCACCGCGCCGCGCTTCATCCGGCCGCGCACGCTGGTCTATGCGGCGGTGCTGTCGGCGGTCGTCGCCGTGATGCTCGGCGCCTGGCTGCTGCGGCAGACGGTGACGCTGGCCGTGATCCGCGACCGCGCGCCGTTGTTCGTCAGCCTCTCCGATGGCGGCATCCGCAACGGCTACACGGTGAAGATCGCCAACAAGGACCGCGTGGCGGGCGAGCTGACGCTGGTGCTCGAAAGCCCGACGCGGCTGCTGCTGTCGGTGCAGGAGGCGCAGGAGCTCGGCCCGAACCGCTTCCGCGTCACCACCCGTGGCGACGGCATCACGCAATGGCGCGCGCTCGCCACCCTGCCGCCCGGCGAGCGCACGCAGGAGAGCACGGCCGTCACCTTCCGCCTGCTCGATGCGCGCGGCCGCACCGTGGTTTCCGAACGCAGCGTCTTCCTGGGGCCCCACTGACATGAGCGACGCCATCCTTCCGCACGGCCTGGGCCGCGATCCCTCGCGCATCGCCGCGCATGACCCGAAGCGCGGCCGCTGGATTCCGTGGGTCTTCGTCGGCGGCATGCTGCTGGTCGTCGTGGTGAATGCGGGGCTGATCTACGCCGCGCTGTCCACCTTCGGCGGCGTCTACACCGCCAGCTCCTACGACCGCGGCCGCGCCTACAACCAGGTGCTGCAGGAAGCGGCGCGGCAGGACGCGCTGGGCTGGACGGCGCGCGTCGCGCTCGATGGCCGCTTCCTCGCCGTCGCCGCCGCGGCGCGCGACGGCACGCCGGCCGGCACCGCGATCGAGGGCGTGCTGGGGCGGCCGCTGACGCGGGAGCAGCTGCCGCTCGGCTTCGTCGCCGCCGGGCAGGGCCGCTTCCTGGCCGAGCTGCCCGCCGACCTGCCCTCCGGCCAGTGGGAAGCCCGCCTGACGCTGCGCGGCACGGGCGGCGAGCGGCTCGAGATCCGGCAGAGGGTGATCGCGCCGTGACCCACAGCCTGCTGCGTCCCGAAGGCCTGCACCCAGGCGAACAGCCGCTCTCGCGCCTGGCCTGCGCGCATTGCGGCGTGGCCCTGATGCCCGGCCAGGGCGAGTTCTGCTGCAATGGCTGCGCCGGCGCCCACGCCCTTGTGCGCGGCCTCGGCCTCGATGCCTTCTACCGCCGGCAGGAGACCAGCGCCGGCACGCTGCGCCCGCCGGAGGCGCCCTCGGGCGTCGATTTCGCCCCGCTGGCGCGCGCCGGGCGCGAGGGGGAGCAGGAGCTGGACCTGATCGTCTCCGGCCTGACCTGCGGCGCCTGCGTCTGGCTGGTGGAGCAGGCGCTGGCCGCCGAGCCCGACGTGCTGCGCGCCCGCGCCAGCCTGACCACGCGGCGGCTGACCATCGCCTGGCGCGGCGCGCCTTCGCGCGGCAACCAGTTCGCGGCGCTGGTCGCGCGGCTCGGCTTCCGCGTCGCCCCCTGGTCGCCCGCCTGCCTGCGCGCGACCGAGGACGCGGAAGGCCGCGCGCTGGTGCGCGCGCTGGGCATCGCCGCCTTCGGCTCGATGAACGTCATGCTGGTGTCCATCGCCGTCTGGGTCGGCGGCGACATGGACCCCGCGACGCGCCACATGATGCATTGGCTCGCCGCGCTGATCGGCCTGCCGACGGTGCTGGTGGCGGGCATGCCCTTCTACCGCTCGGCCTTCGATGCGATCCGCGCGCGGCGCGTCAACATGGACCTCGCGGTGTCGATCGGCATCGTCGCCACCACGCTGATGTCGCTGAGCGAAACGCTGCGCAACGGCCCCTTCACCTGGTTCGACGGCGCGACCAGCCTGCTCGCGCTGCTGCTGGCCGGCCGCGTCATGGACCGCGCGATGCGCCGCCGCGCCCGCCAGGCGGTGGCGGAGCTGCTGGCGCTGCAGGAAGGGACCGTCGCGCTGCGCCTGCCCGATGGCACCACGCGCGCCGTGCCGGTGGAGAGCCTGCACGAGGGCGACCTCGTTCTCGTTGCCTCCGGCGAGCGGCTGCGGCTGGACGGCGTGGCGGAGGAGAACGTGCTGCTCGACCTCTCCGCCACCACCGGCGAATCGCTGCCGCGCGACATGGCGGCCGGCGAGGCGCTGCCGGCCGGCGCGGTCAACATGGGCGCGGCCTTCGTGCTGCGCGTCACCGCCGCGTCGCGCGACGGGTCGCTGGCGCAGCTCGCGCGGCTGCTGGAACGCGCGGAGCAGGGGCGCGGGCGATTCGTCTCCATCGCCGACAAGGCGGCGCGCGCCTATGTGCCCGTCGTGCTGGTGGTTTCGGCCGGCACCTTCCTCGGCTGGTGGCAGTGGGTGGGCGTCAGCTGGCAGGAAGCGCTGGTGCCGGCGGTCGCGGCGCTGATCGTCACCTGCCCGTGTGGCCTCGCGATCGCGGTGCCGGCGGTGCAGGTGGCGGCGGTGGGCGCGCTGTTCCGCAAGGGCGTGCTGGTGGCTTCCCCCACCGCGCTGGAACGGCTGGCGACCGCCGACCATGCGGTGCTCGACAAGACCGGCACGCTGACCGAAGGCCGCCCGGAACTGCTGGACGACCCGACGCTGGACCATGAGGTGCTGCGGGAGGCCACCGCCATGGCGCGGTCCAGCCGCCACCCGCTGGCGCAGGCGCTGGTGCGCGCCTGCGACGACGCGCCGGTGATGGAAGGCGTCAGGGAATTCCCCGGCCGCGGCCTGCAGCGCGGCGCGCTGCGGCTCGGCAGCCCGGCCTTCTGCGGGGTGGAGGCGGAGATCAGCTCCGGCATGGAGCTGTGCTTCTGCGTGGCCGGCGAGCCGCCCGTGACCTTCCGCTTCCACGACCGGCTGCGCGGCGATGCGGGGGAGGCGGTTCGGCAATTGCAGGCGCTCGGCCTGCCGACCGAGCTGCTGTCCGGCGACGGCGCCGGCGCGGTGGAACAGGCGGCCGCCGCGACCGGCATCGGGCCGTGGCAGGCGCGCGCCACGCCGGCCGACAAGGCGCACCGGATCGAGACGCTGCGCGCCGGCGGCGGCCGGCCGCTGATGGTCGGCGACGGCATCAACGACGCGGCGGCCCTCGCCCTGGCCCATGTCTCCGTCAGCCCCGGATCGGGGACGGACCTGGCGCAGGCGGCGAGCGACATCGTGCTGCGGTCCGAAGGCCTCACCGCGCTGCCGCTGGCCATCCGCGTCGCGCGCCGCGCGCAGCGACTGGCGGCCCAGAACATCGCCTTCAGCCTCGCCTACAACCTGGTCGCGGTGCCGATGGCGGTGCTGGGCTTCGTCACGCCGCTGATCGCGGCGCTGGTGATGGCCAGCTCCTCCATCATCGTCATCCTCAACGCGCTGCGCGCGGGGAAGGAGACCCACGCATGAACATCCTGGTCTTCCTGGTGCCGGCGGCCCTGACCCTCGGGCTGCTCGGCCTCGCGCTGTTCCTGTGGACGCTGAAGACGCGCCAGTACGACGACCTGGACGGCGCGGCGTCCCGCATCCTGTTCGACGACGTGCCCCGGAAGGACACCACGCCATGACCTACTTCCTCGCCATGTGTGCGCTGCTCGCCATCACCGGCCTCGCCGCCATCGCGGCAGCGCAGGAGATCGGGCTCGAGATCTTCGGCTACGCGCTCTTCGCCTTCGCGGTGCTGTTCGGCTACTTCCTGGTGAAGCGCCACTACGACCACGCCGACGGCACCGCGCGGCACTGACGGCGGGGGGCTGTGTTGCGCTTGTGGCCCGGGGAAGGCTCCGCCTTCCCCGTACCCCATCCGCGAGGGGCCTGAGGCCCCTCGACCCCCATCAGTTATGTCGTCGGTTGGGGAGGGGGCGGCGCGCGCCCGTGCCATGGCTGCGCCCTTGAGGCCCCCTCCCCAACCGACGACAAGACTTACGGCGGGGTCCGGGGGGCGCCACGCCCCCCGGCGGGAGGGTTCGGGAGGGCGGAGCCCTCCCGAGAAGCCACCGGCGCAACCCACTCCTCACGCCGGCACCGGCGCCAGTTCCTGCTTCAGGCATTTCAGGGCGAAGCTGGTCCGTGTGTGTCGGATGCCCGGCAGGCGGTAGAGTCGTTCGCGCAGCAGGGTTTCATAGCCTTTCGTGCCGCTGACCGCGGCCTTGATGACGTAGTCGTATTCGCCGGTGATCAGGTGGCATTCCAGCACCTCCGGCATGGCGTTCACCGCCGCTTCGAAGCGCCGCAGGTTCTCCTCGTCATGGCGTTCCATCATCACCTCGATGAACACCGTGTCGGGCAGGCCGAGCGCCGCCTGGTCCAGCAGCGCCGCGTAGCCGCGGATCACGCCCGCCTGTTCCAGCCGCTTCACCCGCGTCCAGCAGGGGGAGGGCGAGAGCCCCACCTCCTCGGCCAGTTCGGCGTTGGTCAGCCGGCCCCGGCGGGCGAGGGCCCGAAGGATCTTCCTGTCGATCGCATCCATGCAGAACATCCTCCCGTTTCTTCGGCGCTGCACAACAGACTACGGGAGGACTCCCTGGCGCAACCAGCCCATCCTCCCTACAGTCTGGGAAAGTGAGCGGGAGACGTCGCATGGGCAGCCTTCAGCGCCCCGAAGCGAGCCTCGAGGACAAGTGGGACCTGGCCGGGGAGCCGGTGGTGCTCACCGGCATCCAGGCCCTGGTGCGCCTGCCGCTGCTGCGGCGGGACCTCGATCGCGCGCTGGGCTGGAAGACCGCGGGCTATATCAGCGGCTACCGGGGCTCGCCGATCGGCGGCTACGACAAGGAACTGGAGAAGCAGGCGGCGCGCCTCGCCGCCGCCGACATCGTCTTCAACCCCGGCCTGAACGAGGACCTGGCGGCGACCGCAGTGTGGGGCACGCAGCAGGTCCCGCTCTCGCCCGGCGCGCGGTTCGAGGGCGTGTTCGGCATCTGGTACGGCAAGGGCCCGGGCCTGGATCGCAGCGGGGATGCGCTGCGCCACGCCAATTCCGCCGGCACCTCCGCCAAGGGCGGCGCGCTGGCGCTGTCGGGCGACGATCCCTCGGCCAAGTCCTCCACCGTCACCTCGGGCTGCGAAGTCACCTTCCAGGACCTGGAAATGCCCTTCCTCGACCCGGCCGAGGTCGCGGAGGTGCTGGAATTCGGCGTGAAGGGCATCGCGCTGTCGCGCTTCGCCGGCACCTGGGTCGGGCTGAAATGCATCGCGGAGACGATGGACGCCTCCGCGACCCTGCGCGTCGATCCGAACGCCTACCTGACGCATGCGCCGAACGGCGTGGAGATGCCGCCCGACGGGCTGCACATCCGCATCCCCGATCCCTTCCTGGAGCAGGAGAAGCGGCTGCGGCTGTACAGGCTGCCGGCCGCGGTGGCCTTCGCGCGCGCCAACGGCTTCGACCGCCTGGTGATGGACCCGCCCGCCGCGCGCTTCGGCATCGCGGTGCGCGGCAAGGCTTTTGCCACGCTGCGCCAGGCGCTGGCGGATGCGGGGATCACGCCGGATGTCGCGCGGCGCGGGGGCCTGCGCATCTGGAAGGTGGGGCTCGCCTGGCCGCTGGACGCCGAAGGTGCCCGCGCCTTCGCCGACGGGCTCGACGAGATCCTGGTGGTGGAGGACCGCCGCGCCTTCCTGGAACCCCAGCTGAAGGACGCGCTCTATGGGATGGAGCGCCGGCCGCGCGTCACCGGCAAGCGCGACGAGCGCGGCGCGCCGCTGCTGTCGGAACTGGCGGAGCTCGACGCCGGCCAGATCCTGCGCGCGCTGGCCGCCCGCCTGCCGGAGGCGCTGCGCACGGAGGCGCTGGACCGCCGCATCGCGGAACTCGACGCGCTGGCCCGCGCGGCGGCCGAGCCGCTGGTGGTGCGCGATCCCACCTTCTGCCCCGGCTGCCCGCACAACACCTCGACCCGCGTGCCCGAGGGCTCGCGCGGCATGGCCGGCATCGGCTGCCACTGGCTGACCACGAAGATCCCCGAGCGCAACACCAACAGCTACACGCATATGGGCGGGGAAGGCATTCCCTGGCTCGGCATCGCGCCGTTCAGCGACGAGAAGCACATCTTCTCCAATGTCGGCGACGGCACCTTCACGCATTCGGGCAGCCTGGCGATCCGCGCCGCCGTCGCGGCCAAGGCCAACATCACCTACAAGGTGCTGGTCAATTCCGCCGTGGCGATGACCGGCGGCCAGACGGTGGAAGGCGCGCCGGGCGTGCCGCGCATCACGGCGCAGCTTCGCGCGGAAGGCGTGCAGCGCATCGCGATCGTCTCCGACGACCCGGATCGGCACAAGGACGATCCGGAGATGCCCGCCGGCCTCAGCTACCACCACCGCAGCGCGCTGGACGCCGTGCAGCGCGAGCTGCGCGAGGTGAAGGGCGTCACCGCCATCGTCTACGACCAGGAATGCGCGACCGAGCGCCGCCGCAAGCGCAAGCGCGGCAAGGCGGCGGTGGCGGAGCGCCGCGCGGTGATCAATCCCCGCGTCTGCGAGGATTGCGGCGAATGCTCCCGCGTCTCCAACTGCATCGCGGTGGAGCCGCTGGAGACGGCGTTCGGCCGCAAGCGGAAGATCGAGCAATCGGCCTGCAACCAGGATCTTTCGTGTGTGCAGGGTTTCTGCCCGTCCTTCGTCACGCTGCTCGGCGCGGACATCGCGAAGCCGAAGGCGCTGGCGATGCCGGAGGGCGCGCTGCCGGATCCCGTGCTGCCGCAGCCTGTCGATGGGCGGGCGTGGAACGTGACGGTCGCGGGCGTCGGCGGGCAGGGCGTGACCGCGCTCGGCGCGATCCTGGCCATGGCCGCGCATATCGACGGCCGGCCGAGCCGCAGCGTCGATACGCTCGGCTTCGCGCAGAAGGGCGGCGGCGTCTATGTGCAGCTGCGCATCGGCCAGCCGGGCACGGATGAATCGACCATCCCCGGCCCGCGCATCGGCGCGGGCCAGGCGGATCTGCTGATCGCCTCCGACATGGTGGTGGCGCATGGGCGCAATGCGCGGCCGCTGCTGGGCGCGGACCGCACCGCGGCGGTGGTCAACGCGGACCTCGCGCCCACCGCGCAATTCGTGCGCGACACCTCCACCCGCTACGACGCGCCGGGGATGCTGGACAGCCTGCGCGCGGTGGTGCGGGAACTGCACGTGGTGGAGGCGGCGTCCGAGGTGACGGAGGCGCTGGGCGATGCGATCTACCTCAACATCTGGCTGCTCGGCATGGCCTTCCAGCGCGGGCTGGTGCCGGTCTCGGCGCCGGCGATCGAGCAGGCCATCCGGCTGAACGGCGCGCAGGTCGAGCGCAATCTCGCCGCCTTCGCGCTCGGCCGCCGCGCCGCGCTGGAAGGCCGGGACGCCGCGCCGCGCGGGCCGGAACCGCTGGAGGCGCTGATCGCCCGCCGCGTCGCCGACCTGACCGACTACCAGGATGCGCGCTACGCCGCGCGCTATGCCGGCTTCGTGGCGAAGGTCCGCGCGGCCGAAGCCGCCGCGATGCCGGGCGAGCAGCGCCTGTCGCGCGCGTTCGCGACGCAGCTCTACCGCCTGATGGCCTTCAAGGACGAGTACGAGGTGGCGCGTCTGCACAGCCTGCCGGAATGGCACGCGCAGTTGGCCGCGCAGTTCACCGGCACGCAGCGGATCGAGATGCATCTCGCGCCGCCTGCCCTCTCGAAGCCGGACCCGAACACCGGCCTGCCGCAAAAACGCGCCTTCGGCCCCTGGATGCTGCGCGCGATGGGCCTGCTGCGGCACGGCAAGCGGCTGCGCTTCACGCCGCTCGATCCCTTCGGCCGCACCGAGGAGCGGCGCATGGAACGCGCGCTGATCGAGGACTACAGCGACGCGATCGAGGGTTTCCTGGCGAAGCTCTCGCCCACCACGCACGCCGCGATCTGCGACTGGGCCGAGGCCGCCGCCGGCATCAAGGGTTTTGGTCCGATCAAGGAACGCAACGTGGCGAAGACCCGCGCGCGCTGGGCGGAGATCGCGGCGCGGGTTTAGCAGGCTGGGGAAAACGCCCAAGAAGCCCTCTCCCCGTCATTCATGGGGGAGAGCGCCGTGGCAGCGCCCCGTCGGGGTGAGGGGGACGCGCAAGGTCCTGACGTCGTTCATCATCCGGCACGCCCCCCTCACCCCAACCCTCTCCCCCCTGCGGGTGGAGAGGGGCGTTTTTCGGCAGCCTGCTCGGCGCGCCGCGCTACCGCGCCGGCACCGGGTCCTTCGGCAGGCTGGTCTCCGTCCGGTTGGGATCGGCGCCCGGCGTGGTCGCGCGGTGGATCATCACGTGGAAGGGCGTCTGCGCCTCGGTGTTGGCGCGCAGGATCAGCGCGCTCGGCGGCACCGGCGCCACCGCCGCCGGCATCACCATCGCCGCATAGCGCATCCGCGATCCGCCGGCGGAGGGCGCGGCCGAGGCGACCTGCTCCGGCGAGGCGACCCGCACCGCCAGCTGCGGGCTGCGCGACAGCACGCCGACGAACTCCGCGAAGGCCGCCTCGACCTGCCGCGCGTCCAGGTTGGGCGAGCCCAGCTCGCACATCGGCTCGCTTGTGCCGGCGAAGAGCAGCGTGGGACCGGCCGGGCTGGGCCGCAGGTACATGCGCACGCCCTCCGCCAGGCTGGCCGGCCGGTGCGGCGCGCGCACCTCCCCGAAGCCGAAGCGGCGCGCGCGGCGGTCGATCTCGGCCGGGTCGAGGTTCATGCACATCTCGGCGAAGGCCGCGACGGCCATCCGCCCGGTATCCGCGGCGGCGCCCGGCTGCGCCCCCGCGCCGGGCGGCGCCCCGCCCGGCGCGCAGCCCGCGGCGGACAGCAGGGCGACCAGCATCAGGCAGGCGCGACGCATGGGGGAGGCCTCCGGCTCGGCGTTCCGAGACCGGACGAAACCCCCTCGCGCCCGCCGCCGTCAACCGCGCCGCGCGCGCGCCGCGGTCAGGGTGCCGGGCGGTCCGGGAACAGCCGCACCAGCGTCACCGGCACGCGCGTCGCGGCATCCGGCGCGACGGAGAGCAGCATGCCCGGCGGCGCATCCGCCCCGAAGCCATCCATCACGATGGCGACGCCGCGCGCCCGGCGGGATGCGGCCTCGCGCTCCGGCCGCGGCAGCCCGGTGGCGCCGGGGGAGCGCGTCGGCAGCCGCGTGCGGTCCATCGCCGCGACCAGGGTGGTGAAGGCGCGCTCGTTGGCGGCCTGGCCGCTGCCGTTGAACAGCAGCCGGCAGCGCCCCTGCGCCTCATGCGCGATCAGCGGATAGGACTGCCCCGGCGGCCGCAGCAGCAGCGCGTCCGGCCCGGCGGCCAGGCGGCGCGCCGTGTCCTCCGCCAGCGCCGCGTGGGGGACGGCGTCCAGCCCGGCCGCGGCCGCGCGCCCGGCCAGGCCCGCCCGGTCCAGCCCGTTGCAGAGCCGCGCGAAATCGCCGAGGGCGGCGCGGAAGGCCGCATCCTCGGGCGGCGGCGCGTCGGGCAGGGCGCAGGCGGCGGGCAGCAGCGCCGCGGCCAGCAGCAGCGCCCGGCACAGGCCGGCGCCCGGCGCCACGCCGGCGGCGGGCGGCGCGCCCCTGGCCGGCATCCTGTCCCTGGGCATGTCGGCGCCGGCATCCGCCGCCCCTGCGGCATGCGGCAGCCCGCTCGGTGTGGCGATCGGCATCGGCGGTCCGTTCCCATCCGGGCACAGGCGCGATCCTCGCGCGTCGGGGGCGCCTGCCTTGCGGCCGTGCCCCCTTGCAGGCCCGTGGGGCCGCGGAGTGGATCATGAGCGCCCGGCTCTTGCGGAAGGGTGAAGGCGCTGGACGGGGCGCCCGCCGCGGCCGATACCGAGGCACGGAGGAGACATCGCCATGCCGCTCGACGACGCCGCCGTCTTCGACCTGCCCGAGGCCACGCGCGAATTGCGCGACGTCGCGCTGGCCTTCGCCCGCGACCGGCTCGCCCCGCAGGCGCAAGCCTGGGACGAGGCGCGGCACTTCCCGGTGGATGTCATGCGCGAAGCCGCCGGCCTCGGCATGGCCGCGCTCTATGTGCGGGAGGAAAGCGGCGGCGCGGGCCTCACGCGGCTCGATGCCGCGGTGGTGTTCGAGGCGCTGGCGACCGGCTGCCCGACCATCTCGGCCTTCCTGTCCATCCACAACATGGTCGCCTGGATGATCGACCGTTTTGGGGATGACGCGCAGCGCGAGGCATGGCTGCCGAAGCTGGTGGGGATGGAGCTCATCGCCAGCTACTGCCTGACCGAGCCGGGTGCGGGCAGCGATGCCGCGGCACTCTCCACCCGCGCCGCGCGCGACAACGAAGGCTATGTGCTGGACGGCGTGAAGCAGTTCATCAGCGGCGCCGGCGTGTCGGACCTCTACCTGACCATGGCGCGCAGCGGGGGCCCCGGCGCGGGCGGCGTCTCGGCCTTCCTGGTGCCGAAGGACACGCCGGGCCTTTCCTTCGGCGCGAACGAGAAGAAGATGGGCTGGAACGCCCAGCCGACGCGCCAGGTGATCTTCGACGGTGCGCGCATCCCCGCCGCGGCGCTGCTGGGCGAGGAGGGGCAGGGCTTCCGCTTCGCCATGGCGGGGCTGGATGGCGGGCGGCTCAACATCGGCGCGTGTTCGCTGGGCGGCGCGCAGCGCGCGCTCGACATCGCGCTGGCCTATGTGCGGGACCGCAAGGCGTTCGGGCAGGAGATCGGAAAATTCCAGGCGACGCAGTTCAGGCTGGCCGACATGCAGACCGAGCTGGAAGCCGCGCGCACGCTGCTCTGGCGCGCCTGCGCCAAGCTGGACGCCAAGGCGCCCGACGCGACGGCCTTCTGCGCCATGGCCAAGCGGTTCTGCACCGACACCGGCTTCCGCGTGGCGGACGAGGCGCTGCAGCTGCTCGGCGGCTATGGCTACCTCGCCGACTACGGCATCGAGAAGATCGTGCGGGACCTGCGCGTGCACCGCATCCTGGAAGGCACCAACGAGATCATGCGGCTGATCATCGCGCGCGGCATGCTGGGGCGCTGAGCGCGGATCGCGGTCCCGGCCTTCGTCCGGCCGCGCGATCCGCCGCTGCGGCGATGCCGACAACCCGGATGCCGCGCTACCGCGCCATCCACGCCGCGGCCGCCAGGTCGGCGCCGCTCGGCAGCGGCGCGTCGGGCGCGGCGACGAAGGCCAGCAGGTCGCGCACCACCTCCGCCCGCGTCGTGCCGGCCAGCAGCAGGTGGAAGCCCTGCGCATGGATGCCGAGCCGCAGCCCCGCCTCCGCCGGCACGCGGCGCAGCGCGGCCCGCACCGCGCGCGCCGGCACCAGCTGGTCCTGCCCGCCATAGAGCACCAGCACCGGCGCGCGCGTGCCGTCGGCGCGGCGGCAGCAGCCGGGCAGCGCCGCGACGGCCTCGTCCATCAGGTCCACCAGCCCGACCGCGGCATCGACGCGCGTGGTGCGGATGTAGAGCGGATCGCGCCCCATCCGCCGCAGCGCCGCCGGGTTGTCGCTGGCCACCACGCCGCCGACGCCGCCCTGGAAGCCCAGCACCGGGATGGTGCGCGAGACGAGCCACAACCCGCCGCGCATCAGCACGCCCATCTCCTCGCGCGACCACAGCGCGGGGGCCAGCAGCACATAGGCATCGACCGGCGGCGGCCGGGCGGCCGCACCCGCCAGCACGGCGACGGCGCCGCCCATGCTCTCGCCGGCCAGGACCAGCGGCAGGCCGGGATGGCGCGCGCGCAGCAGCCGCGCGGCGGTGGCGGCATCCTCGGCCAGCGTCTCCGCGCCCGCCCAGTAGCCGCGGTTCGGCGCGCGGCCGAAGCCGCGCTGGTCATAGGCATAGACCAGCATCCCCGCGGCGCGGAGCTGGTCGAGGCTGTCCTCCAGGAAGTTGCCGGCATGGTCGTTGAAGCCGTGCAGCGCCAGCAGCACCGCGCTCGGCGGGCCCTGCGCCGCCCATGACCGCAGCGGCAGCCGCGCGCCATCGGCGGCCACCACCGCATCCTCGGCCAGCGCCGGCGGCGCCACGGGCGGGCCGGCCGGGATCACCACCGGCGTGCAGGCCGCGGCCAGCAGCAGCGCGCCGAGCCCCGCCAGCCATCGCGGCATCGCCGGCGTCACGCCGCCGCGCGGGTCAGCCGCAGGAACACCGCGGTGAGGTCGGCTTCCTGCGTCGAGAGATCGACGATGCCGAGCCCGGCCGCGCGCAGCGCGTCCAGCGCGTGCTCCACCCGCGCTTCCCGCGCGCGGTAGCGCAGCACCAGCCGGCGCGGGGCTTCCAGCGTCGCCTCGAAGCGATCGAGGCCCGGCGGCACCGCGGCGATGTCGCGATCGAGCGTGACGGAGAGCGACTTGTCGTCCACCTCGGCCAGCAGCTCCCGCGTCGGCTTCTCGGCGATCAGGCGGCCCTGGCCGATGATGGCGATGCGGTCGCAGAGCGCCTCCGCCTCCTCCAGGTAGTGCGTGGTCAGCACGATGGTGGTGCCGGCCGCGTTCAGGCCCTTGACCATCCGCCACAGTTGTTCGCGCAGGTCCACGTCCACGCCCGCCGTCGGCTCGTCCAGCACCAGCACGGGCGGGGCATGGACCATCGCCTTGGCCACCAGCAGCCGCCGCCGCATGCCGCCCGACAGGCTGCGCGCATAGGCATCCGCCTTGTCGGCCAGGCCGACGGCATCCAGGATCTCCATGGTCCGCCGCGCGCGGCGGGGGATGCCGAACAGCGCGGCCTGCTGTTCCATGGTCTCGCGCGGGGTGAAGAAGGGGTCGAGGTTCAGCTCCTGCGGCACGACGCCGATGCGGCGCCGGAGGCCGATCGGGTCCGCGTCCAGGTCGATGCCCCAGACCCGCGCGGTGCCGGCCGATTTCAGCACGAGCCCGGCCAGGATGCCGATCAGCGTGGACTTGCCCGCGCCGTTCGGCCCGAGCAGGCCGAAGAAGGACCCGCGCGGCACCACCAGGTCCACCCCGCGCAGCGCGTGCTTCGGCGGCTGGCCCTTGGCGCCGGGATAGGTCTTGGCGAGGCCGGCGATCTCGATGGCGGGGGGCATGGCGGGGCGGAGAATGCGGGGCGGGGCGCGGGCGGGCAAGCGGGCGGGGTGGCGCGGCGTGGCCCGGGGAGGGAGGCGTTGCCTCCCCCCGTACCCCCCACCACCAGGGCGGCCGCCCTGGACCGGCATCCGTGAAGAACCCCGAGGGATCGTCAGGGGCCGCTGCCGCGCCGCACCTCCGCCGCCGCCAGATGCGCCAGCCGCGTCGGCTCCGGCAGGCGCCGCCCGAGCCCCGTGCGTTCCACCCAGGCCAGCGCCGTCTCCAGCGTCACCCGATGCCCGGCCGAGACATAGACCGGGTTCGCGCCCCGCCGCGTGCGCAGCGCCATCCCCACCACGCGGCCGCGCAGCAGCAGGGCCGCGCGGGCGCCGGGAATGTCGGGCAGCGCGCCCTGCACCTCCCCGGCCAGGATGGACTTCGCGACGCCGATGGTCGGCACGTCCAGCGCCAGCCCGGCCAGGCAGGCGATGCCGAGCCCCTGCGGATGCGCGCGCCCATGCCCGTCCACTAGCAGCAGGTCGGGCTTCCGGGGCAGCCGCGCCCAGGCCTCGGCCAGCGCCGGCACCTCGCGGAAGCCGAGCAGCCCGGGGATGTAGGGCAGGCCGCCGCGCGTCACCGCGCCGGCGCGGCCGAGCGGCGCCAGCCCCGGCCAGCCCAGCGCCACCACCGCGGCGAAGACCGCGCGATCCGGGTCGAAGCGGGTGGCGGAGGCATCCGCGCCGCCGATCACGCACACCTCGCCGATCCGGTCCGCGTCCTCGACGCGCGCGGCGAGGTCAGGGATCAGCCGCCGCGCGGACGCCGCATCGGTCGGGAAGACGATGCCGCCGAGATGCCCGTTCATCCGGGGATCCTGGGGAACGGTCAAGAACCGGTCCAGCCCGGCCGCACCGGGATGGCGTCGGAGATGCCGGCCCGCCCGTCCCGTCCCGGCCCGCGCGGGATGACCCTGCCTGCCGCCGACAGCCGGCCCGCCGCCCAGAGCGATGCGGCCAGCGCCCGGCCGAGGCGGGCGCGCATCACCCCGCCGCGCCGCGCATGGCCGGCACCAGCAGGCCGACATTGTGGCGGAACATCGCCTCGTAGGTCGGCGCCGGCCCGGCGGGTTCGGACAGCGCGTCGGCGTAGAGCCGGCCGCGCACCGTGACGCCGGCCTCCCGCGCCAGGCGCTCGAGCGTGGCGGGGCTGCCCATGTTCTCCATGAAGACCGCGGTGATGCCTTCGGCGCGGACCTGGCGGATCAGCGCCGCGACCTGCTGGGCGGAGGGCTCGCCCTCGGTCGAGACGCCCTGCGGCGCCAGGAAGGCGATGCCATAGGCCGCGCCGAAATAGCCGAAGGCGTCATGGCTGGTGACGACCTTGCGACGGGCCTCCGGCACGGTGGCGAGTTGCGCGCGGATCCAGCCATCCAGCGCTTCGAGGCGGGTGGCATAGGCCTCGGCCGCGGCGGCGTGGGCGGCGGCATGGGCCGGGTCGGCGGCGGCGAGCCCGCGGCCGATGTTCCGCGCATAGATCGCGCCGAGGCGCGGGTCCTGCCAGGCATGCGGGTCGGGCACCATGCGCGGGCCGACCGAATGGCCCTGCCGGCGTTCCGCGCCGCCGCCATGCGCATGGCCGTGGGAATGGCCGTGCGCGTGCGCCGGCATGCTGCGCGCGACGATGCCTTCGGTCGCGGTGACGATGGGGCCGCGATAGCCGGCGGCGCGGGAGAGCCGGTCCATCCAGCCGTCGAAGCCGAGGCCGTTGCGCACCACCAGCGCCGCGTCGCGCAGCGCCTCGGCGTCCGAGGGGCGGGGCTGGAAGCTGTGCGCATCGGCATTCGGCCCGGCGATGGTGCGCAGCCGCACGCGGTCGCCGGCGATCTGCGCGACCATGTCGCCGAGGATGGAGAAGGCGGCGACGACGCGCGTCGGCGCCTGCTGCGCCGTCGCGGCGCGCGGCAGCAGGGCGGGGGCGAGGAGGCCGGCGGCGAGGAAGGGGAGGGAGCGTCGGCGCATGCGCATGGTCCGGGGGCGTCTCGGATGTTATAACATAACATGTATCGGTCACGACCGGGGCAAGCAAGGGGGCCGGGGCCGCCGGCCTTGCCGGAAGCTGTGCCGGCGCTCGCGGTGCGTCAGGGCCGAAGCATCCGCCCGGGCACGCGGCGAGGGGCGGGACAGCGCCCGGTGGCCCGGGGGGTGGCTTGCCGCGGCAGTGGCGCGACCGCCGCCGGTACGCCCCGACCACGCCGCCTGCCGCTCCGGCCCGGTCCCCCGCCTTGGGCGCCCGCCCTGCGTCAGCCGGCGCCCGGCGCGCTGTCGTCGGGCTGCCGGGCCCAGCCGAAGACCGTGCGGCGCTCGATCTCGGCGACGTCGGCGGGGCGGGGGAAGGGCTCGGGCGCCGTCTCGCCCGGGGTGCGCGGGCGGCCGATCGCGGCGAAGAAGTGCTCGAGCCCGCCCGGCGTGAGGAACCACACGAAGGTCAGCGGCTCCGGCCCCGGGTTGACGAAGGCGTGGCGCCGGTTGCGGCCGAGGAAGACGGTGGAGCCCGGCTCGATCGGGTGGTCCTCGCCCTCCAGCCGGGCGAAGCCGCGGCCGGCGGTGACGTGGATCACCTCCTCGTGCCGGTCATGCGTGTGCTCGCGCACCATGCAGCCGGGCGCGACGGTCTGGGTGCCCATGGAGAAGCCGGTGCCGAGTTCCGTCCCGCTCAGGATGCAGCGGACGAAGCCGTTGGCGGGGACGGGCTGCCAGAAGCTGTTCCCCTCATCCGGCCCGACCAGGCGGATCACGCCCTGTTCCGTTGCCATCGCCATCTCCCGCGCGCCAGGCCCCGGCTGCAGCTTCCACCGCCGGGCCCGGTCTGTCGACGCCAGGCTGCGCCCCGTGCCGGCCGGGGCCCGCGCTTCCGGCGGCGGCCGCGATCCTGCTTGCGCGGCGGGGCGACGCGTGCTTTACGCGCGCCTCCCCTGCCGGGACCCGAGGCATCGGTCCCGGCTATGCCCGCTTGCGCGCGCCCCCGGCATGGGGCCGGGTCGCGCCATGACAGCCGAACAGCTGGGGCTGAGACAGCCGAAGGGAGACAAGATGCCCCTGTACGAATGCGTGCTGATGGCGCGCAACGATGTCACGCAGCAGCAGGTCGAGGCGATCGCCGACCAGGTCGAGGCCACGCTGAAGACGGGCGGCGGCCAGGTCCGCAAGCGCGAATACTGGGGCCTTCGCGGCCTGGCCTACCGGATCAAGAAGAACCGCAAGGCCCACTACATGCTGCTCGGCCTGGACGCCCCCGGCACCGCGCTGGTGGAGATGGAGCGCCAGCTCGGCCTGCATGAGGACGTGCTGCGCAGCATGACCATCCGCGTCGAGGCGCTGGAGGAAGGGCCGTCGGCCATCCTGTCCCGCCGTGGCGAGGAGCGGGAGCGCGACCGCGGCTTCCGCGGGCCGAAGCCCGCCGGGCGGTTCGGCTCCGGCCGTGGCGGCGGCCGCGGCGACGACCGCGAGGAGTTCCGCGCGCGCTCTCGCGAGGAACTCGACATTGGCCCGGGCGAGGAGTGAGCCGAGATGTCCGATCGCACCGAGGAAGGCCTGCCCAGCCCCGCGTCTCGCCGCGCCGCCGTGGGCGCGCGTCGCCCCTTCTACCGGCGCCGCAAGTCCTGCCCGTTCAGCGGGCCGAACGCGCCGAAGATCGACTACAAGGACGTCCGCCTGCTGTCCCGCTTCCTGAGCGAGCGCGGCAAAATCGTGCCGTCCCGCATCACGGCGGTCTCCGCCAAGAAGCAGCGCGAGCTGGCCCTGGCCATCAAGCGCGCCCGCTTCCTGGCGCTGCTGCCCTACGTCATCAACGACTGAACCCCAGGGTTCCGGTTCAGCGGGTTCCGGCAAGGGGCGATCGGCCGTGGCGACGGGCGGCATGGAGGGCGGGATGCAGGGCGGCGGCGTTCGGCAGCAGGGTGGCGGGCTGTTGTCCGATCCCTGGCTGCTGGCCGCGGCGTCGGCCGGCCTCGTCTCCGCCGTGATGGCGCTGTGGGGGCTGCGCGGGCTGCCGCTCGGCACCGCGGCGCTGTGGCTCTCGCCCATGCCGCTGTTCCTGGCCGGGATCGGCTTCGGCGCCCGGACGCTGGCGGGTGCGGTCGGCGTGGCGGCGCTGGCGCTGCTGGTTTCCGGCAGCACCGTGGCGCTCGGCGTCTATGTCGCGGCCTTCGGCCTGCCGGCGGTGCTGCTGATGGCGGCCGCGGGGCGCGGCGGGCAGGGCGATCTCGGCCTGCCGCTGGCGCTGCTCGGCATCCTGCCGGCTGCCGCCATCCTGGGCGGTGCCTGGTGGCTTTCCGGCGCGCCAGGCGGGCTGGAAGGGGCGATGCGGGGGGCGGCGGAAGCCGGCCTCGCGCGGCTCGGCCTGCCGGCGGATGCCAACGTCATCGCCAGCCTGGTGCGGGTGAAGGCGGCGGCGATCGGCTTCTGGCTGGCGCTGGCGCTGACCGTCTGCGCCGCCATCGCCGGCGGGCTCGCCGCCCGCTTCGGCCTGGCGGCGGCGCCGGCCTGGCGGGATGCGCGGCTGCCGGCCTGGTACCTGGCGCTGCCGGGCATCGCGCTCGGCGTCTGGGCCGCGGCGGCGGAGGGCGCGGATGCCGTGCCGCTCTCGCTGCTGCTGGTGCTGACGGTGCCGGTGCTGCTGCATGGGCTGGCCGCGCTGCACCGCCGCACGGCGGGGCTCAAGGGGCGGATCTTCCTGCTGGCCGGCCTCTACGGGGCGCTGGTCGTCTTCTTCGTGCCCCTGGCGGCCGTCGTGGCGGGCTACGGGCTCTATGACACTCTCACGGGAAACAGGGGCGGGCGCGGCGCGCCGCCGCCCCGCAGCTGAAACGGTGCGGCCATGATCGAAGTCATCCTGATGCAGCGGGTCGAGAAGCTCGGCCAGATGGGCGAGCGGG
>JAIYDD010000267.1 GCA_027487675.1 Acetobacteraceae bacterium
CGGCGGCGGGCGGGGGATGCGCGGGGCGGAGACCAGGCGCGGCGGCGGCGGCGGCGCCAGGCCCGGCACCGGCGGCAGCCCGGCCGCGGCGGGGCGGATCGCCGCCGGGTCGACCGGCGTGCGCGCCGCCACCCGGTCCCCGGCCAGCGAGGCCGAGAGCGCGGCACGCGCGGCAGGGTCGGGGGGGGTCGGGCGGGGCGGCACCTGCGCCAGGTTCGGCCAGGGCTGGTCGAGTCCCGGCGGCGGTTCCCGCCCTTCCAGATGCGCGGCGGTGAAGAAATTCGCGAAGCCGGGCCGCGGATCGATCTCCGCCAGGCGGTCCGCGCAGGCGCCGAGCAGCAGCAGCATGGCCGCCACCACCACCGGGCGCGCTTGATCGGCCGCACGCCTGCCCCTAGCCTTGGGGTGGCCTTCCTGGCCTGCGATGCGCGGGCTCATGGCTGTCCTTCCTTCGCCGGACGAGGGTTAGCCCGAACCGACGCGCGGCGGAAGCGCTGTGGCGGCAGGCAAGGCGCTTCCTGCCCCGGGCAGGGTGAAACTTCCTGCCCATGGCAGGGGAACACCTCCTGCCCCGGCAGGGGGAAACAAGACGGGGTTGGGGCGGGCGGATGGCGCAGGACCAGGGCAGCGACACGCAGGGGGACAAGACCAGCTTCCGCCTGCCCGATCCGGCGCTGGTCACCCGCACCATGGCCGACGTGGCCGAGCGCGGGCAGCGGATCGTCACCGATTTCCTGAAGCGCCAAGCGGAGGACGGCCCAGCCCCCGGGCCCGACCCGCTCAACATCGGCAACGCCTTCATCGAGATGACCAGCCGGCTGATGGCGAACCCGGCGCGGCTGATGCAGGCGCAGATCGGCTTCTGGCAGGACTACCTGACGCTGTGGCAGAACACCGCCCGCCGGATGATGGGTGAACCGGTGACGCCGGTGATCGAGGAGGCGAAGACCGACCGCCGCTTCAAGGACGACGCCTGGCGGGAGAACGAGGTCTTCGACTTCATCCGCCAGAGCTACCTCCTCTCCGCCCGGTTCTTCACCAACGTCGTGCAGGGCACCGAGGGGCTCGACCCCAAGGCGGCGCAGAAGGTGGATTTCTACACCCGCCAGTTCGTCGATGCGATGTCGCCGTCGAACTTCCTGCTGACCAACCCCGAGGTGCTGCGCCGCACCGCGGAAACCGGCGGGGAGAACCTGCTGAAGGGGCTGTCGAACCTGATCTCGGACCTCGAGCGCGGCAAGGGCCAGCTGCGCATCCGCATGACCGACGAGCAGGCCTTCAAGGTGGGCGGCAACATCGCCGTCACGCCGGGCAAGGTGGTGTTCCGCACCGAGCTGATGGAGCTGATCCAGTACAGCCCGGCGACCGAGCAGGTGCTGAAGCGCCCGCTGATGATCATCCCGCCCTGGATCAACAAGTTCTACATCCTCGACCTGCGCCCCAAGAACAGTTTCATCCGGTGGGCGGTCGAGCAGGGCCATACGGTGTTCGTGCTGTCCTGGGTGAACCCCGACGAAAAGCTCGCCGAGAAGGGCTTCGACGACTACATGCGCGACGGGGTCTACGCCGCGCTGGACGCCATCGAGAAGGCGACGGGAGAGAAGCACGTCAACGCCATCGGCTATTGCCTGGGCGGCACGCTGCTGTCCTGCACGCTGGCGCACATGGCCGCCCGCAAGGACACCCGCATCAAGTCCGCGACCTTCTTCACCACCATGGTCGATTTCGAGGAGGCGGGCGAGCTCGGCGTCTTCATCGACGAGGAGCAGCTGCAATCGCTCGAGGAGAAGATGCAGAAGCGCGGCTTCCTGGAGGGCGCCGAGATGGCGACCACCTTCAACATGCTGCGCGCCAACGACCTGATCTGGTCCTTCGTGGTGTCGAACTACCTGATGGGCCAGGAGCCCTTCCCCTTCGACCTGCTCTACTGGAACGGCGACAGCACCCGCATGCCGGCGCGCATGCACAGCTTCTACCTGCGGCGGATGTACCAGCAGAACGACCTGGTGAAGCCGGGCGCGATCGAGCTGGACGGCGTGCCGATCGACCTGCGCAAGATCAAGCTGCCCACCTACCTGCTGGCGACGCGGGAAGACCACATCGCCCCCTGGTTGTCGGCCTATCGCGCCACGCAGATCTATGGCGGCAAGCTGCGCTTCGTGCTGGCCGCCTCCGGCCACATCGCCGGCGTGGTGAACCCGCCGGAGGCCGGCAAGTACAGCCACTGGATCAACGAGGAGCTGCCGCCCGATCCGCAGGACTGGTTCCGCGGCGCGACGGAACTGGCGGGGTCCTGGTGGCCGGACTGGCAGCGCTGGGTCACCGGCCTCGACAAGACGATGGTGCCGGCGCGCATCCCGGGCGGGGGCGAGTTGCCGGCGCTGGGCGATGCGCCGGGCGATTACGTGAAGGTGCAGGCCAAGGACTGACGCGCGGCGCGCCGGTCAGGCGGACGCGGCGGCATGCGCCGGCGCGGCCGCCATCGGCTCCGCCCGGATGAAGACGCGGTTCCAGCTGCTGCGATAGGCCGGGTCCTCGACCAGCCCGGCGCGGTGCAGGATCGCCTCGCAGGCGGCCACCGTCTGCGCGGTGGCGTGGGCTTCCTCCAGCTCGATCAGCAGGGACGCGACCTCGGGCAGCAGCGGCTCCAGCCCGGACAGCACCGGCAGTTCGCCGCCATCGACGTCGATCTTCACGTGGCGCGGCGGCGGCGCGCCGAAGCGGGCGCAGAACTCGGCGCCGGCGACGCCGATCACCGCCTGGCTGAAGGCCGGCGCGAAGCGGCCGCGCAGGTTTTCCGCCGTGCCATAGGCATGCAGCGCCTCCCCCGCCGAGGCCGAGGTCAGGTGGAAGACGCCGAGCCCGGTGCGGTCGGTCAGCGCCGCGCAATAGGCGGCGACCTGCCCGCCGAGCCCGTTCAGCGCGATGTTCCGGTTGAGCAGCCCGAAGGTCTGGGCGGAGGGCTCGAAGGCGATCACCCGCGCCTCCCGCGCCTTGGCGGCGTAGAGGGCGAAGGTGCCGACATTGGCGCCGACGTCCCAGAACACCTCGCCCGGGCGGACATGGCGGTCGATCCAGCTGCGCGTTTCCGGCTCGTGGTGGAAGAAGGAGAGCGGCATGCGCGCCGCGGCGCGGGTGGCGCAGGCGAAGCGGATCGGGCCGCGCTCGGTCTCGATGCGCGCCTCGGGCGCCAGGCGCTCGGCGGCCTCGGCCAGCGCCTTGATGCGCTCCTTCCGCGGCAGCGCCGCGGCGAGGCCGCTGGCCAGGCCGGCCAGTGCCGCGCCGATGATCCGGCTGCCCTTCGGCTTCCGTCCAGAACCCGTCATCGACACGGGATAGCGCATCCGTGATCGCCGGGTCGAGCCCGGCCGTCACGGACGCGCCGGGTCGGGCCGAACGGGGTCAGAAATCGAAGCGGTCGTTGCCCTGCTGGTCGCGCCGCGTCAGCGCCGCCTGGGCGCGCGCCGTGGCCTCCGCGGTGCGGGGCAGCGGCGGCAGCGCGGCGAGCCGCGCGAGCGCCGCCGATTCGGAACCGGGGGCGGTGATGCCGGCCATGGCCTGGCGCGCGGCGGCGGCGTCGTTCCGGCGCAGCGCGAAGGCGGTGGCGGCCAGCCCGTCGATCGCCGCCTGCGCCGGCAGGCCGGGCCGGATGCCGATGGCCGCCCGCGCCTCTTCCCGCCCGCGCGCCAGCAGCGGCGCCACCAGCGGGTCGAGATCGCGCCAGCGCGGGCCGGCGGCGAGCTCGACCGCCAGGAATTCCAGCCGACCGAGCGCGGTCGCCGCCTCGGCGGGGTTGCCGGCGAGGGTGGCGGGGCGGTTGAAGACATGGGCGGTGGACAGGATGGCGCTGCGCGCGGGATCGGTGACGCCGTCGTTCTGCAGGACGGGCGGCAGGCTGGCCTGTTCGGGCAGCGGGCCGGCGGCGCAGGCGCCGAGCGCCAGCAGCAGGGCCAGGGCGGCGGCTCGGGCGCGGCGCATCGCGGATCCTCCGGTGCGGGCGCGGGCGGCGCGCCCTCAGGGCTGAAGCGAACGCGCGACCAGGCTGCGCGTCTCCCGCAGCGCGCGGCGCAGCGGCGGGGGCGTCTCCAGCGCCGCGAGCGCCGAAGCCGGGCGCGCGCCGGGTGCGGCGACGGGTGCCAGCGCCGCGGCGGCGGCGGCCGCATCGCCACGCCGGAAGGCGGTGCGGGCAGCCAGCAGCGCATCCAGCGCCGCCTGCGGCAGCACCGGCGCATCGATGCCGACCACCCCGCGCAGCGCCGTGCGGCCTTCCCGCAGCAGCCGCGTGATCCAGGGCCCGTCCGCGAAGCGGCTGGCATCCTGGAAGGCGGTGGCCAGGAATTCCACCATCGCCGAGGCCAGCGCCGCCTGCGCCGGGTCGCCGCGCAGCGCCGCTTCCCGGTCCAGGAAGGCATGCGCCGCCGTCTCCAGCGCGAAGCGCAGCGGATCGCCCGCGCCCGGCGGCAGGCCGGGCGGCAGCTCGGCGACCGGCTCCACCCTCACCTGGTCGCAGGCGCCGAGAAGCGCGAGCAGCAGCAGCGCACGGCGCCGCACCCGGGCGTTCAGCGCGCCGCGAGGCTGGCGCGGTGGCGCTTCGCCAGCTCGACGTAATGCACCGCGGTGCGGTCGAAGCGCGCGCGTTCCTCGGCGTCCATCACGCGCACCAGCTTGGCGGGGTTGCCCATCCACAGCTCGCTTGGGCCGATGCGCTTGCCCGGCGTCAGCAGCCCGCCCGCGCCGAGCATGCCGCCTTCCTCGATCACCGCGCGGTCCAGCACGGTCGCGCCCATGCCGACGAAGGCGCGGTCCTTCAGCGTGCAGGCATGCACGATGCAGGCATGGCCGATCGTCACGTCGTCGCCGATGATCAGCGGCTCCGCCCCCGCATTCAGGTGCAGGATCGAGCCGTCCTGGATGTTGGTGCGGCGCCCGATGCGCATGACGTTGGTGTCGCCGCGCAGCACGCAGTGATACCAGACGGAGCTCTCCTCCCCGATCTCGACGTCGCCAACGACCACGGCGGTCGGCGCCACCCAGGCCTCGGGGTGGATGCGCGGCAGGGTGCCCTCGAAGGGCAGCAGGGGCCCGGCGGCCGGGCGGGGGGTCAGGTCGTCCATGGCGGCCATTCCAGCACGGAACGCGGCCGGCGTCAGGAGAGGCCGAGCGTGGCGCGCTGGTCCTCCCGCGCCCGTGTGTTGCGGCGGAACACGTCGTCCAGGCTGCGCGTCTCGTGGATGGCCGCCCAGCCCACCTCGGAGAAGGTCTCGGCCTTCCACAGCTGCGGCGACAGCAGCGGGTTGGTCAGCGCCTGAGTGAAGGCGTCGTAGCCCACCATGCGCATCAGCAGCGAGCCGAAGGAGGCATCGCCGCGCTCCTCTTCGGCGAACATGCCGGGCAGGAATTCCACCGCCTCGATGTCGTTGGAATAGAGCTCGCGCAGCCGGTCGCGCGTGGCGGCATCGGGCCCCAGCGTGTCGAAGGACGCCAGCGGCTTCAGCCCGAAATGCCGGCGATAGGCGTTCATCGGGGCGAGGGCGAAGGCGCGCGACATGCGGTGCGCCGCCATCTCCGCCCCCATCAGCGAGTCCGGCACATTGCCGAGGCCGATATAGCCCGCCGCCTGGCGCGACAGCCCGTCGATCGCGGCTTCCAGCCCCGCCTGTTCCAGCAGCGCGTTGTTGAACTGCAGATCGTGGAAGGCGATGTCCTGACCCGCGATGCGCACCGCATCCGGCACCATCGAATGCCAGCGGTAGAGCAGGTTGAATTCCAGCGCGATGCGGTTCGCGCGATACCAGGGCCGGCGCGGCGCGAGATCGGGGTCCAGCACCAGGCGGAACGGGGTCTGGGAGAGCTGGACGATGTAGTCCTCGATGACGAGCTTCAGGCCGATGGCGATCACCGCGTTGCGCGCCGTCTCGAAGATGCGGTCGTCGGTCCAGCCGGGGTGGCGCGCCTCGATGGCGCGGGCGATCCGGTTGTGCTCGCGCAGGAACAGCACGGAGCAGGCGACGTAGCCGGCATTGGTGCTGCCGCGCTCGAGCCCCGTGGCGTAGAGCGAGCCGCGGCGCTCCGCGATCTCGGGGGGCGAGAGGCCGACGCCGGCCATCCAGGCCTCGACGCGCATGCGCCCGTCCGGCAGCGCCTGGGCGTAGTCGAAGCCGGCGAAGCGCGGATCGACCGCGCCGTCCCGCAGCAGCAGCGGCAGGTATTCGCCGGTCGGTGTCTCGCGGCTGGCCAGGCGGCCGCCGCGTCCTTCGCGCAGCGCCAGGGTGCGGGTCTCGTCCAGCCCATAGACCTGGCAGAAATCGATCTCGTGGTTCGAGGTGTTGCTGCGCAGATCGGTCGGCGCGGTGCGCAGGAAGCTGTCGGTGAACCACTGCGCGAAGAAGCAGAGCAGCACGCTGTTGGTGCGGCTTTCCCGCGCCGGGCCGGGCGGGCGGCGGTAGAGCGCCACCACCTCCTCGATCGCCGGCAGCTTGCGGTCGCGATCGGGCGGCAAATGCCGGCCGGAGAAGCGGCGGTCCACCAGCGACGGCCAGGACGCATAGGCGTGCCGCCGCACCTCCGCCGCCGCCGCCACAGGGTCCGCGCCGCGCGCCGCCCAGGCCGGCATGGCGCCGGCCGAACCGGGCGGCGTCCAGAGCGAGAGCGGATGCGGCCGCGGCGGGCAGCCGCCGGAGGTCACCTCGATGACCAGCCCGGAGACGAAGCGGCGCAGGAAGGGCCGGTCATTGACCAGCCGCGCCAGCCAGGGCGTGGACTGCGCCACGCCGGTCGCGCCCGGCAGCGCCGCGCTGCCGAGGCTGTTGCGCACCGAGGACGCCATGCGCCGTTCCTCCCGCCCTTGCGCGGAGCCTGCGCCGAGGCGGGGGCGGAACTCAAGCGAAGATCAGGCGGCGGTGGAAGCGCGGGGTGCCGCTGGGCAAGCGAAAGATGCGAGGCGCCGCCTCGCGCTCGGGCCGGGGCTCTGCCCGTCGGACGCGGTGCGTCCGACCCCCGGTCAGAGGCAGCGGCCCCTGACACCCCAACATATCTAGAGAGCCTTGGCATTGATGCAGGTCCAGGACGGCCAGTCCTGGTGGTGGGGGGTTACGGGGGGCAGGCGAAGCCTCCCCCCGGGCCATGCGGCGATTTCTCGCCCCTAAACTTCGCGCGAATGAGGCAACGCCTCCACCCGGGCCGCCGCGCGCACCCTTCGGCGATATGTCGGCGCGGACGGGGCTCTGCCCTGGCTACTCCGCCGCCAGCGGCAAGGCCGGCGCCACATCCAAGCCGAGCATCAGCCCGATGTTCTGCACCGCCGCGCCCGAGGCGCCCTTGCCCAGGTTGTCGAGGCGCGCGACGAGCACCGCCTGGCGGCGCTGCGCATTGCCATAGACCCGCAGCTCCAGAAGGTTGCTGCCGTTGAGGTCCTCCGGCGCCAGCCGCGCCTTGGGATCGGCGGCGGCGACCGTCACCCAGGTGGAGCGCGCATAGGCGGCGCGCAGGCAGGCTTCGAGGTCCGCCGGCAGCGGCGCGCCGCGCAGCAGGTCGAGATGCAGCGGCACGCTGACCAGCATGCCCTGCGCGAAATCGCCGACGCTGGGGACGAAGATCGGGCGCCGCTCCAGCGCGCCATAGCGCTGGATCTCCGGCAGGTGCTTGTGCTCGAGCGTCAGCCCATAGAGGAAGAAGGGCGCGGCGCTGCGCGCCGGCTCATATTCGGCGATCATCTGCTTGCCGCCGCCCGAATAGCCCGAGACGGCGTTGATGGTGACCGGATAGTCGGCGGGCAGGATCCCGGCTTCCACCAGCGGGCGGATCAGCGCGATGGCCCCGGTCGGGTAGCAGCCGGGGTTCGACACGCGGGCCGACGCCGCGATGGCGGCTTCCTGCGCCGCGTTCAGCTCCGCGAAGCCATAGGCCCAGTCCGGGTCGACACGATGGGCGGTCGAGGCATCCAGCAGCTTCGGCGCTTCGGCGCCGAGCCCGGCCGCCATGGCGGCGGCTTCCTTCGCGGCGTCGTCGGGCAGGCAGAGCACCACCAGGTCCACCTCCGCCATCAGCGCGCGCTTGGCGGCCGGATCCTTGCGGTGCTCCGGCGCGATGGAGCGCAGGGCGATGCCGGGGAATCGCTCCAGGCGCTCGCGGATCTGCAGGCCGGTGGTGCCGGCCTCGCCGTCGATGAAGACGCTGGGGATGGGGCCCTTGGGCATGATGCGGCTCCTCTCGCCGAGCAGATGGGGGCCCGACCGGCATCGGAAAAGCAAGAGGGGCGGACCCTTGCGGATCCGCCCCCAATGATGACCAGCCATGCAGGCCGGGCGCGCCGCCCGCCCGCGGACCGTCTGCGCCGCCGCGGCGCCTCCGGGTGCTCGGCGCCTGCGGCGCCTGCGCCCTTCGGCTTGCGGCCGGCGAGCGTCAGCGCTTCGAGAACTGGAAGGAACGGCGGGCCTTCATGCGGCCGTACTTCTTGCGCTCCACCACGCGCGAGTCGCGCGTGAGGAAGCCGGCGGTCTTCAGCACCGGGCGCAGGCCCGGCTCGTAGTAGGTCAGCGCGCGGGAGATGCCGTGGCGCACCGCGCCGGCCTGGCCCGAGAGCCCGCCGCCGACGACCGTCGCCACCACGTCGAACTGCTGGTAGCGGTCGGCGACCAGGAAAGGCTGGGTCAGCAGCATGCGCAGCACCGGGCGCGCGAAATACTTGCCCAGCGGCTTGCCGTTGATCTCGATGTTGCCCTTGCCGGGCTTCACCCACACGCGGGCGACGGCGTTCTTCCGCCGGCCGGTGGCGTAGGAACGGCCGAACTGGTCGCGCTTCGGCTCCCGCACCGGGGCCGCATCGGGCGCCGCGGCAGGGCCGCCGGCGGCGTTCACCATCTCGCGCAGTTCGGCCAGCGAGCCGCCGGACCGGGTGATCTGCTCGCTCATCCTCAGGCCACCTTGCTCTCGCCGCGCTCGGCGACGTTCTTCGGGTTCATCGCGGCGACGTCGAGCTTCACCGGGGTGTTGCCGCCATGCGGGTGTTCCGGCCCGGCATAGACGTGCAGGTTGCGCATCTGCTGGCGGCCCAGCGGGCCGCGCGTGATCATGCGCTCCACCGCCTTCTCGATCACCCGCTCGGGGTGGGCGCTGTCCAGGCGTTCCCGCACCGTGCGGCCCTTGATGCCGCCGGGGTAGCCGGTGTGCCAGTAGAAGACGGACTGCTCGGCCTTCTGGCCGGTGACCTTCACCTTCTTCGCGTTGACGATCACCACGTGGTCGCCGCAATCGACATGCGGCGTGAAGCTGGCCTTGTGCTTGCCGCGCAGGCGGTTGGCGACGATCGCGGCGAGCCGGCCGAGCACCAGGCCCTCGGCGTCGATCAGCACCCAGTTCTTCTTGACCTCGGCCGGCTTCACCGAGGCCGTCTGTCTCGTCAGCATCTTCTGCGTCCGGATAGGGGGACCGCTCCTACCCGCCTGCCGCCAGGCGGGCCGGGGTGGGGGGAGGCGGGCGTATCGCCTCCATGGCCGGGAAAGTCAAGCGGAGACTGCACTTAGCCGTGGCGGTATCAAGATACCGCTATTCCGCCCACCCCCCTGGACAATCGCCCGAAGGCGGTTTTCGCTTCCCCCATGACCGACACGATCAAGCCGCACGGCCTCGCCAACCGCACCTCGAACTACGGGGACCGGGCGTTTGCGCTCTACCTGCGCAAGACCTTCGCCAAGTCGATGGGTTATTCCCACGCGATGCTGGACAAGCCCGTGGTCGGCATCGCCGATACCGGCAGCGACTTCAACAACTGCCACCGCACCGCGCCCGAACTTGTTGAGGCGGTGAAGCGTGGCGTGCTGGCCGCCGGCGGGCTGCCGCTGGCCTTCCCGACCGTCAGCCTCTGCGAGCCCTCGCTGACGCCGTGTTCCATGCACTTCCGCAACCTGATGGCGCTCGACACCGAAGCCATGCTGGCCGCCCAGCCGATGGATGTCGCGGTGCTGGTCGGCGGCTGCGACAAGACCGTGCCCGCCCAGCTGATGGCCGCGATCAGCGCCGGCGTGCCGTCGGTGATGCTGGTCACCGGCCCGATGCTCGCCCAGCCCTTCGAGGGGGAGAGGCTGTCGGCCTGCACCGATTGCCGCCGCTTCTGGGCCCGCTACCGCGCCGGCGAGGTCACCGAGGAACGCATCGGCCAGCTGGAAGGCAAGCTCGCCACCACCGCCGGCACCTGCGGCGTGATGGGCACCGCCAGCACCATGGCCTGCATCGCCGCCACGCTCGGCTTCATGCCGCTGGAGGCCGCCTCGATCCCCGCCGTGCATGCCGACCGGCTCCGCATTGCCGAGGAAGCCGGCGCCCAGGCGGTGCGGCTGATCACGCGCCCCGTGGCTCCGCAGGCGCTGATGACGCCCGAAAGCCTGGAGAACGCCATGCGCGTGCTGCTGGCGCTCGGCGGCTCCACCAATGCCGTGGTGCACCTGGCCGCCATCGCCGGCCGCGCCGGCCTCGCCTTCGACCTCGACCGGCTGGACGCGCTGTCCGAGGAGACGCCGGTGCTGGTGGATCTGAAGCCCACCGGCGAGGGCTACATGGAGGATTTCCACGCCGCCGGCGGCATGCGCGCCCTGCTGTGGGAATTGCGCGGGCTGCTGCACCTGGACACGCAGGACCTCGACGGCATCCCGCTGCGCGACCGCATCGGCGACGGGACGCACTATGTCGACCGGCGCTACATCAAGGCCTTCGACGCGCCGGTCAGCCCGGTGGGCGGCCTCGTCACGCTGCGCGGCAGCCTCGCCCCCGACGGCGCGATCCTGAAGCGCAGCGCCGCCACCCCCGCTTTGTTCGAGACGGAAGCCCGCTGCATGGTCTTCGACGGGCTGGAAGACCTGGCGCGGCGCATCGACGACCCGGAGCTCGACGTCACGCCGCAGGACATCCTGGTGCTGAAGAATGCCGGGCCGCGCAGCCCCGCCGGCATGCCGGAAGCCGGCTACCTGCCCATCCCGAAGAAGCTCGCGCGCCAGGGCGTCAAGGACATGGTGCGGATGAGCGATTGCCGCATGTCCGGCACCGCCTTCGGCACCGTCGTGCTGCACATCGCGCCCGAGGCCGCGGTCGGTGGCCCGCTGGCGCTGGCCCGCACCGGCGACCGCATCCGCCTCTCGGTGAAGGAGCGGCGGCTGGATCTGCTGGTGGATGCCGCGGAGCTGGCGCAGCGCCGCGCCGAATGGGCGGCCGCCCCCGCCCCCGCCCGCGGCTGGGACCGGCTGGTGCATGACCAGGTGATGCAGGCGCCCGAAGGCGCGGACCTGCGCTTCCTGCGCGCCTCCTGGGGTTGATCTCCGACATCGCGGCACAACCAAGAGGACGACATTTCCATGCTGGCGCCCGCCCGGCGGGCAACGTATCACTGCACCGCAACATGCCGGTGTGGGTCGCAGCCGGCAGGCCGGGACAGCCGGCGCCGGGCGCGAACCGGGACGGCGCCGGGGACGAGGCGCGGAGGGCAGCCCTGCCGCCCCGCCTTCCCCCGCCTGCCAGGCACCGGCCGCCATCCGGGGTCCGGCGACGAAGGGGGGCCGTGCCACGCTCGCGATCATCGGCGCAACCAGCCCCACCGGCGCCGTCCTGTCCCGCGCCCTGGCCGCGGAGGGCATCGCCTTCGTGCCCGTGGTGCGCGACCTGGCCCGCTGGCGCGCGCTCGGCCTGCCCGTCGCCGGGCGGCTCGCGGCATTCGAAGATCCGGAGTCGCTGCCCCGCGCGCTCGGCCGCGCCGCCACCGTTGTCGCCCTGGTACCGCCGCGGCATCTCGGCCAGGTCATCGCCGCGGCGCCCGCCGGCGCGACCCTGCTCGCCGCGATCCGCAACGCCGACCCGGGCGCCGAAGCCGCGGAGGCCGCCTTCCTGCGGGCCGGGCGTGACGGGTTGCTGCTGCGCCGCGGCCTGACCTATGGGCTGCAGCGCTCGGAGGACCCGGTGCGGCGCCTTGCCGCGCTGATTGCCAGCCTGCCCACCCTGCCGCTGCCCTATGGGGGCATGCTCTCCGTCCAGCCCATCCATGTGGAGGATGCGGCGCGTGGCGTGCTCGCCGCGCTGCGCCGGGACTGGCGCGGGCCCAACCTGCTGCCGCTGGCCGGCCCGGATGCGCTGCCCTGGCGGCTGCTGCTGGACGGCATCGCGGAAGCCGCCGGCCTGCCGGCCAGGCCGGTGCGCAGTGCCTCCCCCGCCCTGCTGCGCGCGCTGCTGCCGCTGGCACGCCGCCTGCCGGGCCTGCCGAAGATCCGCGCCCGCGACATCGACCGGCTGACGGTCGAGGAGGCCTGCGACATCGCGCCGCTGCGCCGGGCGCTGGGCATCGCGCCGCTGCGGCTGGCCGCGGGGCTGGCGCGCTGCTTCGCCGAGGCGCCCCTTGCGCCCCCGCCGGGCCCGCCCCACACACCGAGCGGCCACGCGGGGACGAGACATGCCGATCATCAACCGGATCGCCGAGTTCCATCCTGAGATGACCGCCTGGCGGCGGGACTTCCACATGCACCCCGAGATCGGCTTCGAGGAGGTGCGCACCAGCGGCATCGTCGCCGCCAAGCTCCGCGAATTCGGCGTGGACGAGGTGCACACCGGCATCGCCAAGACCGGCGTCGTCGGCGTGATCCGCGGCAATGCCGAGGGCCCGTCGCTCGCCTTCCGCGCCGACATGGACGCGCTGCCGATCGAGGAGCAGACCGGCGTCCCCTACGCCTCCACCATCCCCGGGAAGATGCATGCCTGCGGGCATGACGGGCACACCACCATGCTGCTCGGCGCCGCGAAGTACCTGGCCGAGACGCGCAACTTCGACGGCACCGTCTATGTCGTCTTCCAGCCGGCCGAGGAGAACCTGGCCGGCGGCGAGGTGATGGTGCGCGAAGGCCTGTTCGAGCGCTTCCCCGCCGACCGCGTCTTCGGCCTGCACAATTGGCCCGGCGCGCCGGCCGGCACCTTCCTGCACGCCGCCGGCCCCGTGATGGCGGCGGTCGCGAACCTGGAAGCCACCATCACCGGCCGCGGCGCGCATGGCGCCATGCCGCACAACGGCACCGACCCGATCCTCATCGCCGCGCACATCGTCACCGCGCTGCAATCCATCGTGGCGCGCAACGTCAACCCGCTGGAAGCCGGTGTCATCACCATCGGCCACATCGCCGGCGGCTTTACCTTCAACGTGATCCCCGAGAGCGTGAAGCTGCAGGGCACCGCGCGCTGGTTCCTGCCGGAGGTGGGCGACCTGCTCGAGCGCAAGTACCTCGACATCGTCACCGGCGTCGCCGCCGCCTTCGGTGCGAAGGCCGAGGCGAGCTTCACCCGCAGCTACCCCGCGACGGTGAACGAGCCGGAGAGCACGGAACTCGCCGCCCGCGCCGCCCGCACCGTGACCGGCGACGCCCGCACCCGCCCCCTGCCCCAGCCCACCATGGGCGGCGAGGATTTCGCCTTCATGCTGGAGAAGAAGCCGGGCGCCTACCTGTTCCTGGGCGGCGGCAAGGGCCCGGACGACGCGCTGGTGCACCACCCGAAATACGACTTCAACGACGAGATCCTGCCGGTCGGCGC
>JAIYDD010000273.1 GCA_027487675.1 Acetobacteraceae bacterium
CGCGCCCGCCCCGCAGCCGGCCCAGCCGGCCGCCCTGCCCGCCCCGCGCCCCGACCTGCGCGCCGCCGCCGCCGCCGCCCGCGGCGCCGCGCCCTGCAGCCTGGTCGATGCGGTCAGCTCCGACGACGCCGTCACCGTCAGCGGCGTGCTCCGCCGCGGCGGAGAGGCCGCCATCGCGCGCGCGCTCTCCGACCGCGGCGTCGCCGGCCCCGCCGCCCGCCTCGCCCTGCAACCCTTCGACGGCCCCTATTGCGGCGCGCTCGACGTGATCCGCCAGGTCGCCGCCCCCGCCGGGGAGGCGCCGCGGGTCAGCATCCGCGGTACCGCCCCGCTGCAACGCGGCGAGCTGCTGCGGCTGGATGTCCAGATGCCCGACCGGCCCGGGCACCTCTATGTCAGCTACCTGATGAAATCGAACGAGATCGCCCACCTGGTCCCGTCGCACGCCCAGCCCGCCGGCGCCTCCGTCCCCCTCGGCGAGCCCGGACCCGGCTTCCCGGGCTGGGAAGTGGACGAGCCCTTCGGGACGGACATGATCATCGTCTTCGCCTCCGAACGCCCGCTCTTCCCCACCCCGCGCCCCGTGGTGGAACCGCTGGACGACTTCGTCCCCGCCCTGGCCTCGGCACTTCGCAACGCGCGCGAACAGGGCGTGCGGGTCTCGGCGCGGGCGCTGGTGCTGGAGACGGTGGCGCGGCGCTGAGCTGAGCTTGTGGCCCGGGGAGGGCCCCGGGCGCGGCAGTGCCGCGCCCCCCGATACCCCTCCCGCCAAGGGCCGAAAGGCCCTTGGCACCCGGGTTCTGGCGCCCCTGACCGCGGCGCGGCCGCACGCGGCGAGGAAGGCCTCAGCGGCCCTTGGCGACCGGCGGCGGGAACTGCGTCAGCACGGGCGCAGCCCGCACGGGCTCGGCCCCGGCCGCCGCCCGCGTGGCCGCCCCCCGCAGCGGGCCGGTCGGGAAGCTGAACAGCCTCTCCTTCCCCAACAGGAAGGCCCGGCCCCCGCGCGGGAACAGCCCGGCGATCGCCGGGTCGGTGATGTCAAGCCCGCCCGTATAGGCCCCGAAGGCAGGCAGCAGCAGCTTGCGCCCATCGAACAGGAAGCAGGGCCGCGTCACGCCCCCGCAGCGCGTCGGCATGGTCGCCCGCGGGTGGAAATGCCCCGACAGCTCCGCCACCGCGCCCGGCTGCGCGATGTGGCGGAACACCAGCGGCCCGAGCCGCCATTCCGCCGCCGCCACGCCCGGCAGCCCCTCCGGCGCCACCGGGTCGTGGTTGCCCAGCACCCAGACCAGCTCGATCCCCTGCACCAGCCGCGCCAGCAGCGCCGCATCGCCCGGCGACAGCCGCGACGCGCCGCGCGCATCGTGGAAACTGTCGCCGAGCAGCACCAGCCGCGCCGGCTTCCAGCGCCGCAACGCCAGGCCCAGCGCCTCCAGCGTCTCCCGCGTGTCATAGGGCGGCAGCAACTGGCCGCGCGCGGCGAAGGCGCTGCCCTTCTCCAGGTGCAGGTCCGCCACCGCGAGCAGCCTCTGCGCCGGCCAGGCGGCGAAGCCCGCGGGGTCGAGCATGATCCGCTCGCCGCCCATGTGGATCGGCGCCGCCGGGCTCATCGCCGCGCCCCCAGCCCCTTGGGCGCGTTGCGGACGTAGCGGGCATTGCCCCGCGCCTTGGCGCGCGCCTCGTCGAGCTTGCCGCGCGGCCGGCGCGGGCGATCCCGATCGCCGCGCGCGGGTATGGCGTCCGTCACCTCGGCCAGCGTCTCGTTGAACAGTTCGGCCCCCTCCGTCGCCTCATCGACCAGCGCGGCGGCCTCCGCCAGCAGCGCGTCCTCGGCGCCGCCGGCCACCCATTCCCGCCCTTCCTCGATCAGCGCCGGCACCGCCAGCGGCGAGACGCGCGGCAGCGCCACGTGCAGGATCCCGCCCTGGCGCGCCCGCGCCAGCAGCAGCCCGATCCGCGCGACATCCGTCAGGCCGGAGGCCGCTTCCTGCCGCGTGGCGCGCAGCAGGATGTGGTCCGGCTCGTGCCGCCGCAGCACGTCGTAGATCAGGTCGGCATTCATGGTCATCTGCCGGCCCGACTTCTCGGCGCCGGGGTGGTGCTTCTCGATCAGCCCGGCGATCGTCGCGATGTTGCGGAAGCTGCGGCGGAGCATCGAGCTTTCCGCCATCCACTCCTCCAGCTCCTCGCCCAACATGTCCTCCTCGAACAGCCGCTCGACGCCCGTCGGCTCGAAGGCGGACCAGGCGACCAGCACGTAGTCGGTGGCGAGATACCCGAGCGGCCCCATCCCCAGCCGCTCCATCCGCTTGGTCACCAGCATCCCCAAGGTCTGGTGCGCCAGCCGCCCCTCGAAGCAATAGGCGACGAGGAACCACTTGCCGCCCCTCGGAAAACTCTCGACCAGCAGCCCGTCCTTCGGCGGCAGCCGCGACGCCTTCTGCTGCAGCCGCAGCCATTCCTGCACCGTGGCCGGCAGCGCGCCCCAGGCCTTCGGGTCGGACAGGATCGCCCGCACGCGGGAGGCGAGCCAGGTGGTCAGCGGCATCCGGCTGCCGGCATAGGCCGGCACCCGCGGCTCCCCTTCCCCGCCGCGGGTCACGGTGCAGGCCAGCGCGTCGAGGCTTTCGAAGCGCAGCAATTGCCCCGCGAAGATGAAGCAGTCGCCGGGCACCAGCGTGGAGACGAACCACTCCTCCACCTCGCCCAGCACCGGCCCGCCGCGCAGCCGCACCTTCAGCAGCGGCGTCTCCACGATCGTGCCGAGGTTCATGCGCAGCTGCCGCGCCACGGCGGGCCCGCGAACATGCACGCGGCCCTCCGCATCGCGGAACAGCCGGCGGAAGCGGTCATAGGACCGCAGCGCATAGCCGCCATCCTCCACGAAGCGCAGAGCGTCGTCGAAATCGCGCCGGCTCAACGCCGCATAGGGCGCCGCCCCCGTCACCTCCGCGAACAGTTCGTCCGGCAGGAAGGGGCCCGCCACCGCGCAGGCCAGGATGTGCTGGCACAGTACGTCGAGCCCGCCCGGCCGCGGCGGGTCGCCATCCAGCTCGGCGGCCGCGATGGCCTGGCGGGCGGCGATGCATTCGATCACCTCGAAGCGGTTGGCCGGCACCAGCACGGCCTTGGATGGTTCCTCCAGCCGGTGGTTCGCCCGCCCGATGCGCTGCAGCAGCCGCGCGACGCCCTTCGGCGCGCCGACCTGCACCACCTGATCCACCGCGCCCCAATCGATGCCGAGGTCGAGCGAGGCGGTCGCCACCACCGCCCGCAGGCGGCCCGATGCCATCGCGGCTTCCACCTTCCGCCGCTGCTCGACGGTCAGGCTGCCGTGGTGCAGCCCGATCGGCAGGTTGTCGTCGTTCAGCCGCCACAGCGCCTGGAAGCACAGCTCCGCCTGGGCGCGGGTGTTGACGAAGACGATGGTGACCGCCGCCTCCCGAATGCGCCGGTAGACCTCCGGCATGGAGGCCAGCCCCATATGCCCGCCCCAGGGTAGCCTGCCTTCCGGCAATTGCAGGTCGAGCACCGGCTCCGCGCCCCCCGCCCCCAGCACCAGCGCCACCTCTTCGGGCCGCGCCCGTGGCGAGAGGAAGGCGCGCAGCGGATCGGGATGCGCGACGGTCGCCGAAAGCCCGACGCGCCGCGCCGCCGGCGCCAGCGCCGAGACCCGCGCCAGCCCCAGCGCCAGCTGGTCGCCGCGCTTGGTGCCGGCCAGCGCATGGATCTCGTCCACCACCACCGCGCGCAGCCCGCCGAACAGCTGCGCGGCATCCGGCAAGGTCAGCAGCAGGGCGAGCGATTCGGGCGTGGTCAGCAGCAGGTTCGGCGGCGCCTCCCGCTGCCGGGCACGGCGGTTCTGCGGCGTGTCGCCGGTGCGGGTCTCGATGCGGATCGGCAGGCCCATCTCGGCCACCGGCGCCGTCAGGTTGCGCGCGATGTCCACCGCCAGCGCCTTCAGCGGCGAGACATAGATCGTGTGCAGCCCCTCACGGGGTTCCGCATGCAGGTCCAGCAGGCTCGGCAGGAACCCGGCCAGCGTCTTGCCGCCGCCGGTGGGCGCGACGAGCAGCGCGTGCCGCCCGGCCCGCGCGGCCTCCAGCAACGCCAGCTGGTGCGGGCGGGGCCGCCAGCGGCGGCCGGCGAACCAGGCGGCGAAGGGTTCCGGCAATGTTCCCATGCACCCCGGGATATGCCGGGAAAGCGTCGCGGCGGGAAGGGTGCGCCCCCTCGTCACGCCGCGCCCCGCGCGCTAACCCGGCCGCGACATGCCCCGCCCGCCCGCCATCCTCCAGGTCGTGCCCGCCCTCGTCTCCGGCGGGGTGGAGCGCGGCACGGTCGAGATCAC
>JAIYDD010000275.1 GCA_027487675.1 Acetobacteraceae bacterium
CAGGTGCGGCCGAACAGGTTGAAGTCGTTGACGTAGAAGCCGCCCAGCGTCGCCTGCAGCGCGGCGAAGATGTCGCTGATGCGGATCCCCAAGGCCTGCGCCTTGTCGCGGTCCACGTCGAGGTAGAGCGAGGGCGTGGTCGGCGAGAAGGTGGAGAAGACGGCGGCCAGCCGCGGATCCTGGTTCGCCGCGACGATCAGCCCGAGCATGGCGGCGCCGAGCTCCGCCGGGTCGCGCCCCTCGAAATCCTGCAGCTGGTATTCGAAGCCGCCGCCGGTGCCGAGGCCGATGATGGGCGGGATGTTGAAGGCGAAGACATTGGCGACGCGGATGCCCTGCGCTTCCCCGAACACCCGGCCGATGGCGGCGAAGACGCTGTCCTGCACGCCCTTGCGGTCGGCGAAGGGCTTCATCCGCGCCACCATGAAGGCGGAGTTGGACTGCGCGCCGCCATCGATCAGCGAGAAGCCGACGATCGCCAGGCTGACCTCCACCGAGGGGATGCGCGCCAGGATCGCCTCCACCTGCTCCACCGCGGCGCGGGTGCGGGCCACCGAGGCGCCCTGCGGCAGCTGCACCTGGACGAAGAAGGCGCCCTGGTCCTCGGCCGGCAGGAAGCCCTGCGGTACGCGGGTGGAGGCCGTCCAGACGCCGAAGGCGAAGAGGCCGGTCAGCGCCAGCGAAAGCACGGAAAGCCGCACCAGCCGCCGCACCACCGCCGCATAGCCGTCGCGCACCTTGTCGATGGCGCGCAGCACGTATTTGATCGGCCCGCGCTTCGGCCCGCCATGGCGCAGGATCACCGCGCAGAGCGCGGGAGAGAGCGTCAGCGCGTTGATGGCGGAGATCACCATCGCCACGCTGATCGTCACCGCGAATTGCCGGAACAGCTCGCCCGAGACGCCGGGGATGAAGCCGACGGGCACGAAGACCGAGAGAAGGACCAGCGTGATCGCGATGATCGGCCCAGTGATCTCCCCCATCGCCTTGCGCGTGGCCTCGGCCGGCGAAAGCTCCGGGTGTTCCTCGAGGTTGCGCTCGACGTTCTCGACCACGACGATGGCGTCGTCGACCACGATGCCGATGGCCAGCACCATCGCCAGCAGGCTGATCGTGTTGGCCGAATAGCCGAGTGCGAGCAGCACCGCGAAGGTGCCGATCAGGCTGACCGGCACGGCGATGGTCGGGATCACCGTCGCGCGCAGGCTGCCCAGGAACAGATAGACCACCAGCACGACGAGGATGAAGGCCTCGATCAGCGTCTTGATCACCTCGTAGATGGTGTCGGTGACGAAGGTCGAGGTGTCGTAGACGATGCGGTAGTCGACGCCGGTCGGGAAGCGCGACTTCAGCTCGTCCAGCGCCCGCGTCATGTCGGCCGAGACCTGCACGGCATTGGCACCCGGCGCGAGATAGACGCCCATCGCGACCGCCGGCTGGCCGCCGAGCCGCGCCTCCACGTCCATGTTGGTGGCGCCGAGCTCCACCCGCGCGACGTCGCGCACCCGCAGCACCGAGCCGTCGGCATTGGCGCGGATGACGATGTCGCCGAACTGCTCGGGGGAGGAAAGCCGGCCCTGGGTCTGGATGTTCAGCTGGAACTGCTGGTCGTCCGAGACGGGCCTGGCGCCGATGCGGCCCACGGGGGCCTGCACGTTCTGCGCGCGGATCGCGGCGATGACATCGGCGGGCGTGACGTTCAGGCTGATCAGCCGGTCCACCTCGAACCAGACGCGCATCGAATAGTCCATGCCGCCGAACAGGCTGACCTGGCCGACGCCCGGCACGCGCGCGAGGCGGTCGATCATGTTGATCGTCGCGTAGTTCGACAGGAACAGCGGGTCGCGCGAGCCGTCCGGCGAGGTGACGAACAGGAATTGCAGCACGGCGGAGGATTGCTTGCGCACGGTGACGCCGCCGCGCTGCACCTCCTCCGGCAGGCGGGCCAGCGCCGCCTGCACGCGGTTGTTCACGTTCACGGTGGCGATGTCGGCATTGGTGCCGAGCGCGAAGGAGACGTTCAGCTGGTAGGTGCCGTCGTTCCCCGAATTCGACCGCATGTAGATCATGCGGTCCACGCCGTTCACCGCGCTTTCGATCGGCTGGCCGACGGTGGCTTCCACCACGGCGGCCGAGGCGCCGGGGAAGCGCGCGGTCACTTGCACCTGCGGCGGCACGATGTCCGGGAACTGGCTGACCGGGATGCGCAGCATGGACAGCAGCCCGGCCAGCGTCATCACGATGGCGATGACGATGGCGAGCCGGGGGCGGGAGACGAAGATGCCTGACATCGGTCCGGCCCGCTCAGCGCGCCGGGCCGGCGGCGCCGGCGCGCGGGCCGCCGGTGGTCGCGGGCGCCGGGTTCACCGGCTGGCCGGGCCGCACCCGCTGCAGCCCTTCCACGATCACGCTCTCGCCCGCGCGGAGGCCATCCTCCACCACGGCGAGCTCGGCCGTGCCGCGCGCCAGCCGCACGGTGCGGCGCATCGCCCGGTTCTCCGCGTCCACGACGAAGACGAAGGACCCGCCCTGGTCCTGCGCCACCGCGGCGCGGGGGATGACGATGGCCTGCACCGGCTCCGCGCCTTCCACCACCACCGTCACGAACTGGCCGTCGATCAGCTCCCGGTCGCCGGCCGCGCCCGCGCGGGAATTGTCGCGCACCGGATTCGGGATGACGGCGCGCACCAGCAGCGTGTCTGTGTTGCGGTCGATCTGGGTGTCGATGAAGTCGATGCGCCCGGCCTGGGCATAGAGCCTTCCGTCGGACAGCGTGATGCGCACGCGCACGGCGTCCGGCCCGCCGCGGCCCTCGTAGCGGTTGCGCAGCTCCACCGCCTGGCGGCCGCTGACGGGGAAGGCGACGCGCATCGGGTCCTGGCTGACGATGGTCGCCAGCGGCTGCACGGTGGGGGAGACGACGTTGCCCACCGTGTAGGTGACGCGCCCGATCTTGCCGTCGATCGGCGATGTGATCTCTGTGTAGCCCAGGTTGATCTGTGCGACGCGCAGCTGCGCCTGCGCGCCCAGCACCTGGGCGGCGGCGCTGCGCTCGGCGGCCAGCGCGTCGTCCACGCGCGCCTGCGTGCCGGCCTGGCTGCGCACCAGCTCGCGCGCGCGGTTCAGCGCGATGCGCGCATTGATGAGCTCCGCCTCGGCGGCGGCGACCTGCGCCTGGGCGCGCGCCACCTCCGCCTCGAAGGGGGCGCGCTCGATGGTGAACAGCAGCTCCCCGGCGCGCACTTCCGCGCCCTCGCGGAAGGCCTGGCGTTCCAGGAAGCCGGTGACGCGGGCGCGGATGTCGACGCGGTTCACCGCCTCCACCCGCCCGACGAATTCAGCCGTCTCGGTCACCCCGCGGCGCTCCGCCGGCACCACGCCCACGGCGGGCGGGCCCTGCGGGCCGAACTGCGCGAAGGCCGGTGGTGCTGCCAGCAGCAGGGCGAGCGCGGCGCAGAGCCGGAGCCCGGTGGCTCGGCCGGGAAGGAAGCCGGGACGTCGCATGATGGGGGTTCCAGAACCTGGACCTAAACCAGCCCGAGCCGTCCCCCCCGGTCAAGCGCTTGCCATGTTTCAGCTTGCGCCCGCTTGCCGTGACGGCATCAGGTGGTGCTCGAAGGCCTCGATCTCGGCGATGAGGGTGAGGGTCAGGCCGATCTCGTCAACCCCGCGCAGCAGGCAATCGCGGGCGAAGTTCGGAATCGTGAAGGGGTGCGCCGCACCCGCCGCGTCCCGCAGCAGCAGCGCCGCGAGGTCCACCGCGAGCCACGCGCCCGGTGCGGCATGCAGGCCGGCGCGCAGCGCCTCCACCACCGGCCCCGGCAGCCGCACCGGCACAAGGCCGTTCTTCAGCGCATTGCCGAAGAAGATGTCGCCGAAGCCTTCCGCCACCACGGCGCGGATGCCGAGCGCGAGCAGCGCATAGACCGCCGCTTCCCGCGACGACCCCACGCCGAAGTTGCGCCCCGCCACCAGGATGCCCGCCTGGTCAAAGGGCGCGCGGTTCAGCACGAAGTCGGGCCGCTTCGCGCCGCCGGCGTCGAAGCGCAGGTCGTGGAAGCCATAGGTCGCGTAGCGTTCGTCGCGCGGCCGGCGCATCAGCCGCGCGGGGATGATCTGGTCGGTGTCGACGTTGTGCAGGTCGAGCGGCGCGGCGATCGCCTCGAAGGTGGTGAAGGGCTCGGGCATCATGTCATCTCCGCGCGACCGGCTGCGCCCTCGGGTGCGCGGCGCCTCCGGCGCTTGCGCCCTCGGCCGGCCGGCTCAGGGTGCGTCTCCACGTGACCGGCTGCGCCCTCGGGTGCTCGGCGCCTCCGGCGCCTGCGCCCTCGGCCGGCCGGATCAGGGTGCGTCTCCGCGTGACCGGCTGCGGCCTCGGGTGCTCGGCGCCTCCGGCGCCTGCGCCCTCGGTCGGCCGGATCAGGGCGCGTCTCCGCGTGACCGGCTGCGCCCTCGGGTGCGCGGCGCCTCCGGCGCCTGCGCCCTCGGTCGGCCGGTTCACGATCAGCCCTCCGCCGCCACCAGCCGCCCGGCCAGCGCCGATGCGGCCGCGGAGGCCGGCGAGACCAGGTGCGTCCGCGCCCCGCGCCCCTGCCGCCCCACGAAGTTCCGGTTGGAGGTGGAGGCGCAGCGCTGCCCCTCGCCCACGCTGTCGCCGTTCATCGAGACGCAGAGCGAGCAGCCGCTCTCCTCCCACGCCGCGCCGGCGTCCGCGAAGACGCGGTCCAGCCCCTCCGCCTCCGCCGCGCGCTTCACGGCGGAGGATCCGGGCGAGACCAGCATCGGCACCGCCACGCGCCGCCCGCGCAGCACCGCGGCGGCCGCCCGCAGATCGTCCAGCCGGGCATTGGTGCAGGAGCCGAGGAAGACGCGGTCGATGCGGATGTCGCTCATCGCCTCCCCGCCCGACAGGCCCATGTAGTCCAGGCTGTGGCGCCAGGCGGCGGCGCGGGCGGCGTCCGGCGCGTCCTCGGCGCGGGGGACGCGGCCGGAGAGCGGGGCGGCTTCCTCCGGGCTGGTGCCCCAGCTGGCCATCGGCGCGATGGCGGCGGCGTCCAGCGTCACCTCCGCATCGAAGACGGCCTCGGCATCGCTGGCCAGCGGCGCCCAGCCCGGCGGCGTGAAGGGCCGGCCGGCGAGCCAGGCGCGCGTCACCTCGTCGGGGGCGACCATGCCGGTGCGGGCGCCGGCCTCGATCGCCATGTTGCACAGCGTCAGCCGCGCCTCGACCGACAGCGCGCGCACCGCGGGGCCGGCGAATTCGATGGCCGAGCCGGCCGCGCCGCCGGTGCCGATCGCGGCGATCAGCGCCAGCGCCATGTCCTTGGCGCCGCTGCCGGCAGGCAGCGCGCCCGTGAAGCTCACGCGCATCTGCCGCGGCATGGCCTGCCAGATGGTCTGGGTGGCCAGCACATGCGCCACCTCGCTCGCGCCGATGCCGAAGGCCAGCGCGCCGAGCGCGCCATGGGTCGAGGTGTGGCTGTCGCCGCAGACCACCGTCATCCCCGGCTGGGTCAGGCCGAGCTCCGGCCCCGCGACATGCACGATGCCCTGGTCGGGGTCGGCCAGGTCGAAGGCACGGATGCCGGCGGCCCGCGCATTCGCCTCGAAGGTCTCGATGATGCCGCGGATCTCGGGGTCCGCGACGGCGTCGGTGCGGCGGGCGCGGGTCGGCGCGTAATGGTCGCCGAAGCCGAAGCTGAGGTCGGGCCGCCGCACCTTCAGCCCGCGCGCGCGCAGCATGTTGAAGGCGTGGAAGCTGCCCTCGTGGAAGTAGTGGCGGTCCACGTAGAGCAGGCAGAGCCCGTCGTCGCGCCAATGCACGACATGGGCGTCCCAGATCCTGGCGAAGAGGGTGCGGGCCATGGCGGCCGGACCATGGGCGCGCCGGCGCGGCCGGGCAAGGGTGGGCCCTTCCGCAGGGCGCGGCTTCCCGCCACGCTGCCGCCCATGTGGACCGACCCGCCCCGCCCGATCGCCGCCCGCCTGCTCTCCCGCCTGCCCGACGCGCTGCGCCGGCCGATCCCCTCTTCCTGGGCGGCGGCCAATCGCGGCGGCGCGCCGATCGACAGCTTCCTGGAAGGCCCCTGCTTCGACGCGGCGGGCAACCTGTTCTGCACCGACATCCCGCATGGCCGCGTCTTCCGCATCGCCGGCAGCCAGTGGGAGGCGGTGGCCGAGTATGGCGGCTGGCCCAACGGCCTGGCGGCGCGGGGCGAGGAGCTGCTGGTCGCCGACTACCGCCACGGCCTGCTGACGCTCGACCCCCGCACCGGCGCCATGGCCCCGCTGGTGGAAACCGTCCTGTCCGAGGGTTTTCGGGGCCTGAACGACGTCATCCTGCACCCGGATGGCAGCGTGCTGGTCACCGACCAGGGCCAGACCGGGCTGCAGGACCCCTCGGGGCGGGTGTTCCGCTTCCACGCCGATGGGCGCGTCGACCGGCTGCTGGCCAATGGCCCGAGCCCGAACGGGCTGGCGCTGAACCGCGCGGCGACGCATCTGCTGGTCGCGATGACGCGGTCCTGCGAGGTCTGGCGCTTCGCGCTGCGCGCCGACGCCGTGGTGGGCAAGGCGAACCTGTTCTTCCGGGCGCCGGCCGGCACTTCCGGCCCCGACGGCATGGCGGTCGACCCGCATGACCGGCTCTGCGTGGCCAATCCCGGCCATGGCCAGGTCTGGGTGGTCGATCCGCACGGGCTCTGCACGCATCGCATCGACTGCACCCCCTTCGGCCGCATGCCGACCAACTGCGCCTTCGCCCCCGATGGCCGCACCCTGGTCATCACCGAGAGCGAATCGGGCTGCCTGCTGGCGGCCGAGCTGCCACCCCCGGCCTGACGCGGCCCCGCCGGCGGTTTTGGCTTGACGCCGGCCCAGGCCTCGCCCAAGTTGTTCTAAAATAGAACGTCGTTCCAATAGACGGAACACCCGGTCTCCTGGAAGCCGCGCCGCGGCCAGTCGCGGCGATGCCGCCGCCGCGACTGGACACGGCCTCCAAAGGAACGGAACGTTCGACGTAACGGAACACCGCACGATCCAGCCGGGTCGGCGACAACGACCGGCTGAAGCGGGACCGGCGGAGGGAGGCAGGACCATGGCGCGCACCGATGACCCGCGGCCGCACGGACCCACGCGGCGCGCCCTGCTCGCCGCCCCGGTCCTGCTGGCCGCCGCTTCCCGCGCCCCCGCCGCGCGGGCCGAGTCCGCCTGGCCGGCGCGCCCCGTCCGCATGGTGCTGCCCTATGCCGCCGGCGGCGCCACCGACGTGATCGGCCGCCTGGTCGCGGACCGCCTTTCCGCCCGCCTGCCGCAGCGCGTGGTGATGGAGAACCGCACCGGCGCCGGCGGCTCGATCGGCGCCTCCAACATCGCGAAGTCGCCGGCGGACGGGCACCATCTGCTGTTCCACAACATCGGCCATGCGGTGACCAGGCCGCTCTACCCGCAGCTGGACTACGACCCGGAGGCGGACCTGAAGGCGGCGACCATCGTGGCCGAAAGCCCGATGGTGCTGCTGGTGCCGCCCAATTCCCCGCACCGGACGGTCGCCGAGCTGGTCGCCTTCGCCCGCGCCAACCCGGACCGCCTGACCTATGGCAGCACCGGCGGCGGCGGCGCGCTGCAGCTGGTCGCGCTGCTGTTCCTGCGCGCGGCCGGCATCCGCATGACGGAGGTGCCGTATCGCGGCGGCGCGCCGGCGGCGCTCGATCTGGCGAATGGCACGCTCGACATGCTCTACGATGCCGGGCTGACGGGCTTCGCGCTGGCGCAGGGCGGCCGGGCGCGGGCGCTGGCCGTCTCGGGGCCGCAGCGCAGCCCGGTGATGCCCGATGTGCCCACCATGGCGGAGCTCGGCTTCCCCGACGCCACCTTCATGGTCTGGCAGGCCGTGCTGGCGCCGTCCGCGACCCCCGCGCCGGTGATGGCGCGCATCCAGGCCGAGATCGCCGCCGTGCTGGCCGAGCCCGCCACCCGCACGCGCCTCGCTGAGCTCGGCGCCGAGCGCCTGGTCGGCAACAGCCCGGAGGAGGCGCAGCGCTTCGTCGCCGCCGAGATGGCGAAATGGGCGCGGATCCTGCGCGAGGCCGGGGTGAGGGCCGCCTGATGCTGGACAGCACCGACCGCCCGGCGCCCGACCGCGCCGCGCCGGACGGCGTCGCCGCCGTCCACCGCGCGCTCTCCCTGCTCTTCGCCTTCCGCGAGGGGGAGGCGACGCTGACGCTGGCCGAGATCGCCGCGCGCACCGGCCACTACAAATCCACCATCCTGCGGCTGCTCGGCACGCTCGAGCAGGCGCGCTGCGTGGAACGCCAGCCGGACGGCAGCTGGGCGCTGGGGCCCATGCTGTTCCGGCTCGGCAGCCTCTACGCCCAGGCGCGCCCGGCGCGGCGGCACCTGCCGACCGCGCTCGCGGCTCTCGCCGAAGCCACCGGCGAGACGGCGAGCTTCTGGATCCGCCAGGGCGACGACCGGCTCTGCCTGGCGCGTGTCCGCTCGCCCTCCCCGATCCGCGACGACCTGTCGGAAGGCGCGCTGCTGCCGCTGCCCGCGGGCGCCGGCGGGCGGATCCTGTCGGCGGCCGATCCCCGCGCGCTCGGCGTGGTTGCCACCTTCGGGGAGCGCAACCCGGAAACCGCCGCCGTCGCCGCCGCCGTGTTCGGCCCGGGCGGGGCGCTGGCGGGCGCGCTCGGCATCTCCGGCCCGCGCGCGCGGATCGAGGCGCGGGCGGAGGAATTCCGCACCCTCGTCGCGGCCGGCGCGGCGGAGCTGACGCGCCGCCTGGGCGGCGACCTGCGCTGACGCCGCCCGCCGCCGCACGCCGCCGACCGGAGAACGTTGGATCGTGACCACGCCCACCCCGCTCCGCGGCATCCGCGTCGTCGAGTTCACCCACATGGTCATGGGCCCGACCGCGGGCATGGTGCTGGCCGACCTCGGCGCCGAGGTCGTGAAGGTGGAGCCCGCGCCCGATGGCGGCACCACGCGCCGCCTGACCGGCTCCGGCACCGGCTTCCACGCCGCCTTCGGCCGCGGCCGCCGCAGCCTGGCCGTGGACATGAAGTCGCCGGAGGGGATGGCGCTGGTCCGGCGCCTGGTGGCGCGCGCCGACGTGCTGATCGAGAATTTCCGCCCCGGCGCCATGGCGAAGCTCGGCCTGGGCGTCGCGCAGCTGCGCGCGGCGCATCCGCGGCTGGTCTATTGTTCCTGCAAGGGATTCCTGCCCGGCCCCTATGAGCACCGCACCGCGCTCGACGAGGTGGTGCAGATGATGGGCGGGCTCGCCTACATGACCGGGCCGGAGGGGCGGCCGCTGCGCGCGGGCTCCTCCGTCATTGACATCATGGGCGGGCTCTCGGCCGTGATCGGCATCCTCGCCGCGCTGAAGGAGCGGGAGGCGACGGGGCAGGGCGGGGAGGTGCAGGCGGGCCTGTTCGAGACGGTGGCGCTGCTGATGGCCCAGCACATGGCGCAGGCCGCGATCACCGGCGCCGCGCCGCCGCCGATGTCGGTCCGCACCCCGGCCTGGCCGGTCTACGACATCTTCGACACCGAAGATGGCGGCCAGGTCTTCATCGGCGTCGTCACCGACACGCAATGGCCGGCCTTCTGCGACGCCTTCGGCCTGGGCGCGCTGGCCGCCGACCCGAAGCTCGCCACCAAGACCCAGCGCGTCGCGGCGCGCGGGCGGACGCTGCCGGTGATCGCGGATGCGCTGCGCGGCTGGACCAAGGCCGCGCTCATGGCGAAGTGCGAGGCGCTCGGCCTGCCCTTCGCGCCGATCGGGACGCCGGCCGAGCTGTTCGACGACCCGCATTTGCAGGGCTCCGGCGGGCTGGTGAAGCTGACGCTGCCCGATGGCCGCGCCGTCTCGCTGCCCGCCCTGCCGGTGGCGCTGGACGGCGCGCGGCCAGGGGGCGCGGGCGACCTGCGGCCGGTCGGGGCGGATGGCGCGTCGGTGGCGGCGGAGCTGGGCTATACCGAGGCCGAGATCGCGGCGCTGCGTGGGGCGGGCGTGCTGGCGGGGTAGCCAGGCCCGTCGCGCATCGGCGGGCGCGGGAAGATCTCCCTCTCCCGCCTGGACGAGAGAGGGTAGGGGTGAGGGTGGGGCGCACGGCGCCGGCGCTCTCCCCCCCGTAGAGCGCGACGCCATCCCTGACTGTCGCCTGCCGCTCTGCATCTGCGATTGCCCTGGCGGGGTCGCCGCGCTGCATTGACCCGCCGCCCCCCCCGGGCGCAGCCTTTTCGCAAACATGGGGGGAGGCCGCGCATGGCGGGCGGGATCGCGCGGGTCGGCTTCGTCGGGCTCGGCCGCATGGGCTGGCCGATGGCGCGGCGGCTGGCCGAGGCAGGCTTCACGCTGTCAGTCCACGATGCCGTGCCCGGCCGCGCCGCCGCCTTCGCCGGCGCGCATGGCGCCCGCGCCGCCGCCGACCCCGCGGACTGCGCAGCGGATGCCGAGGCCTTCGTCACCATGCTGCCCACCAGCCGCGAGGTGGCCGAGGTGCTGCACGCCGCCGCGCCGCGCCTGGCGCCCGGCGCGCTGGTGATCGAGATGTCCTCCGGCGAGCCCGCCGCCACGCGCGCGCTGTCCGAAGCCCTCGCCGCGCGCGGCATCGGCATGCTGGACGCCCCCGTCTCCGGCGGCGTGGCGCGCGCTGAGACCGGCGAACTGGCTATCATGGCGGGCGGGGACGCCGCGTCGCTGGATCGCGCCATGCCGCTGCTGCGCGCGCTGGGCACCGCCGTCACCCATTGCGGCGCGATCGGCGCGGGGCAGGCGATGAAGGCGCTGAACAACCTGGTCAGCGCGGCGGGGTTCCTGGCGAGCGTGGAGGCGCTGCTGATCGGCAGCCGCTTCGGCCTGGATCCCGCGACGATGGTCGATGTGCTGAACGCGTCGACGGGGATGAACAACAGCACGCAGAAGAAGCTGCGCCAGTTTGTGCTCTCCCGCGGCTTCGATTCCGGCTTCGGCCTCGACCTGATGGTCAAGGACTTGACCATCGCGCTGTCGGTGGGGCGGGAGACGGCAACCCCCGCGCCGCTCTCGGCCCAGGTGCGGGAGATGTGGGCGTCGGCGGCGGCGATGCTCGGCCCCGGCCAGGACCACACCGCGGCGGCGCGGTTCAGCGAGGCACTGGCGGCGCACGAACTGGCCTCGGCCCAGGTGCAGCGGAAGGGATGACCAGATGTGGCAGGTGATCGCGCTGCGCTACGGCGCGCATGAACGCAACGCGCAGGCCAATTTCCTGATGCCCGTGGCGGATGCGCATGACGCCATGCCGATTGACTACTTCGTCTGGCTGCTGCGCGGCCCGGACGGGCGCGAGATCCTGGTGGACACCGGCTTCGACCCGGAGGTGGCGGCCCGCCGCAACCGCCCGCTGCTGCGCACGGTCGATGCCGCGCTCCGCAGCGTCGGCACCGCGCCGGAGGCGATCCGCGACGTGATCGTCAGCCACCTGCACTACGACCATGCCGGCAATCTCGGCCTGTTCCCGAATGCCACCTTCCACATCCAGGACCGCGAGATGGCCTTCGCCACGGGGCGGCACATCTGCGCCGCCTGCATCCGCACCACCTTCGAGGTGGAGGATGTGGTGAAGCTGGTGCGCGCCCTCTACGCCGACCGCGTGCAGTTCCACGATGGCGAGGGCGAGGTGGCGCCCGGCGTCACCGTCCACCGCGTCGGCGGCCACACCGACGGGATGCAGATGGTGCGCGTGGCGACCGCCCGCGGGCCGCTGGTGCTGGCGGTGGACGCGCTGCATTTCTACGCCAATGCCGATCGGCAGAACCCCTTCCCGATCCTGTTCGACCTGGGCGCGATGGTGCAGGGCTGGCGCCGCGCGAAGCAGCTGGCCGGCGGCGACGAGACGCTGGTGATCCCGGGCCACGACCCGCTGGTGCGCGCGCGCTTCCCGGCGATGGACGGCGACGCGGAGGCGATCCGGCTGGACCTGCCGCCGCTGCGCTGACCGCGGCGGCGCGGCGCCGTCAGCGATGGATGAAGACCGGCACGCGCGATGCGCGCAGCAGCCGGTCCGTGGTGCTGCCCAGCAGCAGCCGCAGCAGGCTCGACCCGCCGAAGGCGCCCATCACCAGCAGCCGCGCGCCGATGCCATCCGCCTCCGCCGCGATCAGCGCCGCCGCGTCGCCGCACGCCACCGGCAGCGGCTCCGCCGCGATGCCGTGGTGGCGCAGGCAGGCGACACCCTCCGCCGCGGCGGTCGCCGCTTCCTCCCGCGTGTCGCCCACCGCGACGACGCGCACCGGCGAGCCCTCGGCCAGGCCGAGCAGCGCGAAGAGCTGGAAGGTCTCCCGCGCCGGGGCCGATCCGTCATAGGCGGCCAGCACCGGGCCCTCCGCGGCCAGCGCAGCGCCCGGCGGCACCACCAGCAGCGGCCGCGCGCCGTCGCGCAGCAGTCGCTCGATCACCGGCGCGACCTCGTCCTCGGCGAGTTCCCGTCCCAGCGTGCTGTCGCGGCCGACCACGATCATGTCATGCGCCGCGCCGGCGCGCACCAGCGCGGGTTCCGGCGCGTCCTGCAGGCGCAGCACCTCGTAGGGAAGGTCGGCGGCGGCGCCGGCGCAGGCGGCCAGCGCGGCCTCGGCCTCGGCCTCGGCCTGCGCGGTCAGCTTCGCGTCGCGCCGCGCCTTGAAGGCGGCGCCGCCGACGGGGACGAATTCGTGCTCGCTCTGGGTGTGCGGCCGGTCGAGCACGACCGCGACCGTCAGCGCCGCGCCGGTGCGCTTCGCCAGCGCGATGGCCGCGTCGCGCGCCGCGACGGCGCCCCCCGTGTCGTCCAGCGCGGCGAGGATGCTGCGGAGCATGGCCTGTCCCTCTCTCGCCCCCAGCATAGACCCGGCTGGCGCGGCCGGGCAAAGCGCACGGGCGGATTGGCGCTGCCCGCGCGGTCCTCTAGCCTGCCCGGCGACGGGACAGGCAGCGAAGGGGGCGCGACCATGCAGGCGGGAACGGGGGCGCCGGCGGATGCCGCCGCGCGGCGCGCGGTGAAGCCGGTGCTGGTCTACACGCTCGATCGGCTGCCGGCGGTGGACCTGGCCGGCTACCAGGCCGCCCGCGCCGGCTGGACCAAGGTCGCCGAGACCCGGATCGAACCGCGCGAGGCCGAGACCTTCGACGTGCCCGCCGGCTGCTTCTTCCGCATCGTCTCGATCGAGGGCCCGCAGGTCGGCGACCTGAACCTCTGGGCGAAGGACGACCCGACCGAACACTTCTATTCCGGCAAGACCCGCGCGCTGCACGGCACGCACCTGACGACCGGCGCGCGCATGTGGTCTTCCCTGCCGCATCTGCGCCCGATGGCGACGATCACCGGGGACACGCTGGCCTGGTATGGCCGCGACGAGTTCGGGGGCGCGGTGCACGACATCCTCGGCACGCGCTGCGATCCCTACACGCACAAGCTGCTGTCGGGCGGCGAATACCACCATTGCTGCCATTCCAACCTGTCGCGCGCGCTGGCGAAGCGGCTGGGGCTGCCAGTGACGCAGGCGGAGATGCATGTGCACGACGTGCTGAACGTCTTCATGTGCACCGGGACCACCCGCGACAAGGGCCAGTTCTTCATGAAGGCGAGCCCGGTCCGCCCCGGCGACCACCTGGAATTCTTCGCCGAGATCGACCTGATCGGCGCCGTCTCGGCCTGCCCGGGCGGCGATTGCGGGACGGAGCATTCCTCGGACGCGCCGCGCTGCCACCCGATGCTGGTCGAGGTCTACCGCCCCGCCGCGCCGCCCGCGGGCTGGTCGCCGCCTGCGCGCAACGCCTATGGCCGCGCGCACGGGCCGTGACGCGGCCGGGGGGCGCGCCGTGCCCTCCGCCGTCACCGCGCGCCCCGCCCGCTCAGCACCCAGAAGCCCACCGCACCGGCCACCAGCGCGACCGCGAAGGTGGCCAGCGCCGCCTCGATCCCGCCGAGCGCCGCCGCGACCCCCGACGCCGCCTGCAGCACCGCCGCCCCGAGGAAATAGGCCATGTTGCCGGCAGAGAGCGCCCGGCCGGCCTGGTCCGGCGGCACCGCGGCGCGGATCAGCGAGAAGGTGATCACCTGCAGCGAGATCACCAGGCAGAACAGCAGCAGCAGCACGAAGTCCCACGACGCCGGCAGCATTGGCACGCCGAGCGCCGCGGGCAGCGCCGCCCCGGGCCCGCCCGCCAGGATCAGCGCCACCAGCCCGCCCGAGACCAGGTGCGCGCCTGCCAGCAGCAGCCGCGGCCGACCCACCAGGCGCAGCACCACGCCCGCCAGCGCGGGACCCGCGATCAGCGCCAGCGTCACGCCCGAGAGCACGTTGCCGGCGGCGACGCGGTCGAGCCCCTTCACATCCATCAGCCAGGGCCCACCCCACAGCCCGCGCAGGCCGAGCACCGCGGCGAAGGAGGGGAAGGCGATCACCATCACCGCGCGCATCGGCGGCGCCCAGGCGATCCGCGCCACCTCGGCCAGGTCCTGCATCGGGCTGCGGGGCGCACGCGCCGAGGGGCTGTCGTCCGGCACCACCAGCGCCACCAGCGCCGCCGCGAACCCGGCCATCGCCACGCAGGCCCAGAAGCCGGCGCGCCAGTCCGTCGCCTCTATCAGCAGCGCCAGCGGGCTGGCGGACAGCAGCATCCCGGTGTTGCCGATCGCCTGGATCAGCCCCGACCACAGCGTGAAGCGCGGCGCCGACAGCGCGCGGGCGGCGAAGGTGATCGGTGCCATCAGCATCCCCGAACACCCCGCGCCCAGCACCACCTGCGCCGCCAGCATCGACCACGGCCCGGTGGCCAGCGCCGCCATCGCCGCGCCGCCGCCCGCCACCGCCAGCAGGCAGAGCGAGACGCGCTTCACCCCGTAGCGGTCCAGCGCGATGCCCACCGGGACCATGGCCGCCGCGAAGGCGAAGGGAAACGCCCCGGTGATCTGCGCCAGCGCTTCCGCCGAGATGCCGAGGTCGCGCGTCAGCAGGTCCACCGCCACCGCCGGCAGCGTGCGCGTGGCGTTGGAGAAGACGTGCCCGAGGCAGAGCGCGATGATCGGCAGGATGATGGGCAAGCTGGCGTGCCCGGCGCCTCAGTTCCGGAACATCTTGCCCGGGTTCAGGATGCCCTTGGGGTCCAGCGCCTGCTTGATGCCGCGCATCACCGACAGCGCTTCCGCCCCATGCTCGCGCTCCAGGAATTCCCGCTTGCCGAGGCCGATGCCGTGTTCGCCCGAACACGTCCCGCCGAGCGCCAGGCCGCGTTCCACGATGCGCCGGTCCATGTCCCAGGCGCGTTCCAGCCCCTGCGGATCGGCCGGGTCATAAAGCACCATCTGGTGGAAATTGCCGTCGCCGACATGGCCCACGATGCAGGTCGGGTGGCCGAGCGCCTGCGCTTCCCGCTTCGCCCCCACCAGCGCTTCCGCCAGCCGCGAGATCGGCACGCAGACATCGGTGGTCAGCGCCTTCCAGCCGGGCCGGCTCGCGATGCCGGCCCAGTAGCTGTCATGCCGCGCCTTCCACAGCTTCGCGCGCTCCGCGGGGTCGGTCGCCCATTGGAAGCCGGAGGCACCGTGGCCGGCGGTGATCGCCTCCACCGCCTCGGCCTGTTCGCGCACGCCCGCGTCCGTGCCGTGGAATTCCAGGAACAGCGTGGTGCGCACCGCATAGCCCTCGAGCTTCGAGAAGCCGATGCAGGCGGCCATCATGTCGTCGTCCAGCAGCTCGATGCGGGCGACGGGGATGCCCATCTGCATCACCTCGATCACGCTCTGCACCGCGCCCTCCAGCGCGTCGAACTGCACCACCGCGGCGCTCATCGCCTCCGGGATGCCGTGCAGGCGCAGCCGCACGCGGGTCACCACGCCGAGCGTGCCTTCCGATCCGATGAACATCCGCGTCAGGTCGTAGCCATTGGCGGCCTTGCGCGTGCGCCCGCCCGTCTCGATGACGCGGCCATCGGCCAGCACCACTTCCAGCCCCAGCACCTGTTCGCGGATCGTGCCGTAGCGCACGGCATTGGTGCCCGATGCCCGCGTCGCGACCATGCCGCCGATGGTGCAATGGCTGCCGGGATCGACGGGGAAGAACATGCCCTTGTCGCGCAGGTGCTCGTTCAGCTGCTGGCGCGTGACACCTGGCTCGATGACGCAATCCATGTCCTCGGCGTTCACTTCCAGGATCGCCGCCATCTGCGACAGGTCGAGGCTGATCCCGCCGCGCACCGGGTTCACATGCCCCTCCAGGCTCGTGCCCGCGCCGAAGGGCGTGACCGGCACGTCATGCCGGTGGCAGAGCGCGAGAAGGCGGCTCACCTCCTCCGTCGTGCGGACGAAGGCCACCGCATCGGGCAGGGTCGGCGTGGTGCTGTCCTCGCCCTTCGCATGCTGCTCGCGCACCGTCGCATTGGTGGACAGCCGCTCGCCGAGCAGCTCGCGCGCGGCGGCGATCACGGCATCCACCGGGCGCGGCGTGATGGCGGTCATGGCGGTCCCTCCCGCGGCAGCGTGGCGGGCGCGCCGGGCCGCGGCAACCCCGCCACCCCCGCACGCCCCCTCGCGTTGACGCCGCTTCGCGGACGGGCCTAGCGTCCTTCTCACCCGCATCGCAAGGGATTGGGAGAGGAACGGCCAATGGCGAATGGCGTGAAGGCGGCCTGGGCGGCCGGCAAGCCGGTGCTGAACGGGTGGCTCGCCATCCCCTCCGGCTTCAGCGCGGAAGTCATGGCGCTCGCCGGCTTCGACAGCCTGACGGTCGACATCCAGCACGGGGTGCAGGACTACCTCTCCATGGTCGCCTGCTTCCAGGGCATGCAGCCGCACGGCGTGACACCGATGGTCCGCGTCCCCTGGAACGAGGTCGGCATCATCGGCAAGGTGCTGGACGGCGGCGCCAAGGGCGTGATCTGCCCGATGGTGAACACCGAGGCCGAGGCGCGCGCCCTGGTCTCCGCCTGCCGCTACCCGCCCAAGGGCACGCGCAGCTTCGGCCCGATCCGCTCCGGCCTCTACGGCGCGCCGGCCGACACCAACGCGGCGAACGACGACGTCCTCGTCATCCCGATGATCGAGACCAAGACGGCGCTCGAGAACCTGGAGTCGATCGTCTCCGTCCCCGGCGTCGACGCGGTCTATATCGGCCCCTCCGACCTCTCGCTCTCGCTCGGGATGGAGCCGAAGCAGGACCGGCAGGAACCGGAATTCCTGGAGATCCTGGACCGCATCCGCACCACCGCCCACCGCCACGGCGTGAAGGCCTGCATCCACACCATGTCGGGCGCTTACTCGAAGCAGATGCTCGCCCGTGGCTTCAACCTGGCCACCATCATGAACGACAGCGGCCTGATGCTGACCGGCGCCCGCGCCCAGCTGGCGGCCGCGCGAGGCTGAAGGGGCGGTAGCGCTTGTGGCCCGGGTAGGGCTCTGCCCTCCCCGTACCCCACCCGCCAGGGGCGTGACGCCCCTGGACCCGTCATCAGTTGGTCGTTGGTTGGGGAGGGGGCCGCGCGCGCCATTGCCACGCGTCCGCCCTTGAGGCCCCCTCCCCAACCAACGACAAAACTCACGGCTGGGGTCCGGGGACCGCCACGGTCCCCGGCGGGGAGGGTTCGGGAGGGGCAGCGCCCCTCCCGAGGAGCCGCCACCGCCTACCCCCCCTTCAAGGCCTTCCGCAGGTTCGCCCGCACGCGCCGCCGGGCCGGGGCCAGGGCGGCCGCGGCGACCAGGTCGGGTCGGCTGCCGAGCATGGCGGCCTGGGTGGCCGCGATGGCGCCGGCGGTGAAGGCGCGCTGCTTCTCCTCCGCCATGTCGCACAGCGTGGCGGCGGCGGTCGCGGGCTGGGTCCACAGCTGCGCCGAGCGCAGGGTGAAGACGCAGCCGGCCTGCCAGGCGAGAAGGGCGTAGTCGGCGGGGGTTCTCACAGGGCGGCCAGTACCGCCTCGGCCTTCGACACCTCGAAGGCGCCCGGCGCTTCGACCGCGATGTGCGTGACCTTGCCGCCCTTGGCGATCAGCGCGAAGCGCTGGCAGCGCAGGCCGAGGCCGCGCGCCGTCAGGTCCAGTTCCAGGCCGAGCGCCTTGGTGAAGGCCGCCGAGCCATCGGCCAGCATCACCACCTCCTCCGTGATGCCCTGGTCCTTGGCCCAGGCGCGCATCACGAAGGCGTCGTTCACCGACATGCAGGCGATGCTGTCCACGCCCTTGGCCTTCAGCGCCTCGGCGTGCTGGACGAAGCCGGGCAGGTGCTTGGCCGAGCAGGTCGGCGTGAAGGCGCCCGGCACCCCGAACAGCACCACGGTCCCGCCGCCGAAGAGGTCGGTGGTCGAGACCTCCTTCGGCCCTTCGGCGGTGGCCTGCATCAGCCGCACCTCGGGGATCTGGTCCCCCACCTTGATCGTCATCGCGTGATCCCCCGCGCCTCGTGGTCAACCCTGCCATGTAGCGCGTGATGGCATGGTGGCGGAAGCGCCCCGCCGCGCTTGCGGTGCCCGGCCGGCGGCCTCATCTTCCCGGCATGGGTCGACGTCTCTCCCCCCGCCGGGCCAAATCCTCGGTGTCGCCCGGCGATGGCTGGCTGACCGGGCAGCTGCTGGTCGCCATGCCGCAGATGCAGGATCCGCGGTTCGCCCGCTCGGTGATCTGCCTGTGTGCCCATTCCGCCGATGGGGCGATGGGGCTCGTCCTGAACAAGCCCTTGCCGAACCTCAGCTTCGACGAGCTGCTCAAGCAGTTGAGCCTGGACCCGGTGCCGCCGCAGCGGCGCATCCGCCTGCTGGCCGGCGGCCCGGTGGAGGGTGGCCGCGGCTTCGTGCTGCACACCGCGGATTGGGAGACGGAAGGCAGCCTGCGGGTGACCGGCGACGTGGCGCTGACGGCGAGCGTGGACATCCTGAAGGCGATCGCCGGCGGCGGCGGTCCGCGCCAGGGGCTGCTGGCGCTTGGCTATGCCGGCTGGGGCCCGGGCCAGCTGGAGAGCGAGTTCCAGCAGAACGCCTGGCTGTCGGTGCCGCCGGACCACGGGTTGCTGTTCGACGCCGACCCGGATGGGCTGTGGCGCCAGGCCCTGGCCAAGCTGCATGTGGACCCGGCGCTGCTGTCGGCGGCCGCGGGCCACGCCTGAAGGCGGGCGTGCCGGCCAGCGGGCACGCCCTTCCCGCGGCCTGGCGAAAGCCTTTTCCAGCTTCGAACCATGACCGGCGATGCAGGGATCGCCGACCATAATCCGGCCGATTGTTCCGGCACGTGGTTCATGCCTGCCCGGCGTTCCGCCTTGCGGCGATGGCGCGGCAGGGGGACTCGGCAAAAGGGGGCGCCACAGGGGGGCAACGGCTCCGGCGCAGCGCGCCGTCGGGGCGGGGGCGGGGGGAACGCGCGCGATCCGCGTCTGCGTCGTCCGACGCTATCCCCGCGCCCGGCCGGCTGCCGCATCGGTGGATCGGCCGGTTCCGTGCCGCCGCCCGCCCGCCCACGCACCCCAGCCCCCTGCCGATCCCGCTGGACCGCGCGGCCGCGCCTGCCACACTCGGCGCGATGTCCCGCACCCTCCAGGGCGTGCTGCTGCAGCTGGCCGCGCTCGCCCTTTTCGTCGCGATGGATTCGCTGCTGAAGCTGCTGGTCGCGCAGTTCGCGGTGCCGCAGCTGATGTTCATCCGCTTCCTGACCAGCAGCGTGCTGGTGCTGGGCGGGGTCTGGGCGGTGACCGGCTCGGTGCCCTGGCGGTCGCGGGCGCCTGGCCTGCAGACGCTGCGGTCGCTGTCGCTCGCGGTCGCCAATGCCGCGTTGTCGGTCGCGCTGCTCGACATCCCGCTGGCGGATGCCACGGCGATCGTCTTCATCGGCCCGGCATTGACCGTCGCCGCGGCCGCGATCTGGCTCGGGGAGAAGGTCTCGCCGCGCCGCTGGGCGGGGGTGACGATCGGGCTGGCGGGCGTCGTCATCGCCGTCCGGCCGCCCTTCCTCACCGGCGAGCCGCTGGCCTGGGCGATGCTGCTGCCGCTGGTCACGGCGGCGGCCAACACCGTCTACCAGCTGCTCACGCGCCGGCTGGCGGCGGTGGATGATCCGCGCACCACCTTCGTCCATACCGGCGTCGCGGCCGCGGCGGTCACGGGACTGGCGCAGCCCTTCGTGTGGGACGCGCCGGCGGCGGGGGATTGGCCCTGGCTGCTGGCGCTCGGCGCGCTGGGCGGGGCTGGGCATGTGCTGCTGGTGATGGCCTTCGCCCGGGCGCCGGCCTCGATCCTCGCGCCGATGTCCTACAGCCAGCTGGTCTGGGCAGGATTGGCCGGCGTGCTTGTCTTCGGCGACTGGCCCGATGGCTGGACCCTTCTGGGGGCGGCGGTGATCGCGGCGGGCGGGCTGCTCGTCGCCTGGCCGGAACGCCGGGCAACCTGACCGCCCGGCGGGCGCGTTATCGATTCGTCGCTTTCTTGACGCTTCATTGTCACGAAACCGCTTGCGCGCCTTCCGCTTCGGATTTACCGCCTGCGATCGCCCGGGGCCTGACGGCCGAGCCGGCGCCCCGCCCGCCGCGAGACCCTGCACCGCATGAACATCCGCACCGATGCCCCCGACCGCCAGCATCCCCGCGCCAGCCTGGACGCGGAGGGGGTGCGGGACGCCTACCGGCGTTGGGCGGGCGTCTACGACGCCGTCTTCGGCGGCGTCTCCGCCCCGGGCCGCCGCCGCGCGGTGGCGGAGGTGAACCGCCTGCCCGGCACCCGCGTGCTGGAAGTCGGCGTCGGCACCGGCCTCGCCCTGCCGCATTACCGCCGGGAGAAGCGGGTCGTCGGCATCGACCTGTCGCGGGAGATGCTGGACCGGGCGGCGGAACGGGTGCGTGCGGAGCACCTCGGCCAGGTGGTGGGCCTGGCCGAGATGGACGCCGAGCGCATGGCCTTCGCCGACGATGCCTTCGACATCGCGGTGGCGATGTTCACCGCCTCCGTCGTGCCGGATGCCAGGCGCCTGTTCGCGGAGATGTCGCGGGTGGTCCGGCCGGGCGGCGACCTGTTGTTCGTCAACCACTTCGCGGCCGAGGCCGGCCCGCGCTGGTGGGTCGAACGCACCATGTCGCCGCTGGCCCGCCTGCTCGGCTGGCACCCGGATTTCGCCCTGCGCGACCTGCTCGACCCCGAGGCCACCAGGGTCGAGGCGATGGAAGCCTGCCCGCCGGTCGGACTGTTCACGCTGATCCGGGTGCGGAACCCGGCAGCGCCGGCTCTGCTGGCCGCGGCGTGACGCTGGCGCGGCGCCTGGCCAGCGCCGCCGCCGCCACCGCCAGCCCGCCCAGCGTGCCGATCACCCCGGCGGCGTTCAGCGCCACCCCGATGCCGAGCGCCGCCGGCACCGGCCCGGCCAGCGCATAGCCCACGCCCCCCAGCGCGGCGCCCAGCGCCGCGCCGCCCAGCACCTGGGTCCGGTAGTCGTCGGTCATCAGCCGCAGCGCGGCGGCCGGGCAGACCAGCATCGCCACCACCAGGATGCTGCCGACGGCCTGGAAGGCCGCCACCGCGGCGGCCGCCACCATCATCGCCAGCCCGATCTCCAGCCCGCGGGAAGGCAGGCCGAGCGCCGCGGCATAGCCCGGGTCGAAGCAGATCAGCTTCAGCGGCCGCCACAGCGCCGCGACCGTGAGCCCCACCGCGACCGCGACGCCCGCCATCAGGCCGAGCTGCCGCGGCAGGGCGGCCAGCGCCGCCGGATCGACCAGCGCGGCGAGGCTGCGGCCCTCGGTCCAGACCAGGGTTTCCAGCTGGCCGAACAGCACGCAATCCAGGTCGAGGTCGACGCTGCGCGCCCCCGTCACCTCGATCAGCACCAGCCCCACCGCGAAGAAGGTGGTGAACACCGCGCCGATCGCCGCGCCGGGGTCGAGCCGCGCCGCCTTCTGCACCACCGCGATCAGCCCGACCGCCGCCAGCCCCGCCAGCATGGCGCCCGCCAGCATCGGCAGGCCGGACGCCACGCCGGTGACGGCAAAGCCCAGGATGATGCCGGGCAGCACCGCATGCGCCAGCGCATCGCCGACCAGGCTTTCCCGCCGCAGCACGAGGAACGACCCCAGCAGCCCGCAGGTGCCCCCCGCCAACAGCGCCGCCAGCAGGGGCGGCAGGTCCAGCATCAGCAGGTCCTGGAGCGTCACGGCGTTCCCTTCCCCAGCGCATGCGGGCTGTCCGGCAGGGCGGAAGGCTCGGGCAGCAGGCGGGCGGCCATCTCGGCCGGCAGCCCGTGCTCCACCAGGTCCGCCAGCCGGTCGGCGGAGGCGATGTCGGCCGCGCCCGCCGCCAGCAGATGGTGCTCCACCACCCGATGCGCGCGGACCGCGCGCCGCGCCGCGGTGGCGCCGAGCGGCGTCAGGTGCACATGCCCCTGCGCGCAGGCGACCAGGCCGCGCAGCGCCAGCCAGCGCGCCAGCCGCCGGGCGCGGCCCGGGGTCCAGCCGCGGGTGGCGGCCACCGATTCGATGCTGGCCCAGCGGTCGCCCGCCGTGCCCGGCCCGGCGCCCGCGGCTTCCTGCGCTTCCCAGGCGGCGCGCAGGAAATGGTCGGTGTCGGCCGAGAGGCGCCGCCGCAGCCGGATCGCCCCGCGCGCCAGCAGCCCGCGCCCGGGCGAGAACAGCAGGGCCAGGGAGAACATCGCCGCCGCCGCCAGCACCACCGCCGCCCCGGTCGGCACCTCGGGCCGCCAGGCGGAGGCCATGGCCCCGCCCGCGCCCGCCACCGCGCCGACGGCGGCCGCGATCGCCAGCATCCGCGGCAGCCGGTGCGTCAGCAGCCGCGCGGTGGCCGCCGGCAGCACCAGCAGCGCCACCACCAGGATCAGCCCGACCGCCTGCAACCCCGCGACGCAGACCACCACCAGCAGCCCGAGCAGCAGCAGGTCCACCCGGCCCACCGCGAGCCCCTGCACGCGCGCGAAATCCGGGTCGAAGGACGCGGCCCGCAGCGCCTGGAAGGCCAGCAGCACCACCAGCAGGCAGGCGCCGGCGACGGCGGCGGCGATGATCGCGTCCTCCGCCCGCATCGCCGCCGCCTGGCCGAGGATGAACTTGGACAACCCCGCCTGCGCGGCCCCGGGCCGGGTCTGCAGCCAGGACAGCAGCGCCACGCCGGCGGCATAGAAGGCGGACAGCACGACGGCGATCGCCGCATCCTCCCGGATGCGCCCGGTGCGCGACAAGGCCTGCACCGCCAGCACGCCGAGCAGGCCCGCCAGCGCGGCGCCCGCCAGCAGCGGCGGCAGGGAGCGCGGATCGGCCCCCACCGCGCCCACCACCAGCGCCGCCAGCGCCACGCCGGGCAGCGCCGCATGGCCGATCGCATCGGCGACCAGGGCGCGGCCACGCAGCAGCGCGAAGGTGCCGACCGTGCCGGCGGCGACACCGAGCAGGGCGCAGCCGAGCAGGACGACGAGCGTGTTGTAGGGGATCAGCATGATGGGGGAGGGCCTTGCGGGGGCTCCGCCCCCACGCCCCCGCGGGCCCCCATGCACGCTGCGCGGCATCGTGCACGGGTTCCGTCGCCGGGGGGCGTGGCGCCCCCCGGGCCCCGCCGCGTTCCGGCGCCCGGCGGCAGGCGCACCCGATCCCGGCCCATGCCATTCCCTCTCCCGCCCGGGCGGGAGAGCGTGAGGCTGGGGCGCGCGGCGCGTGACAACTCCGTCATCCGCCGCCTCCCTCCGCCCCCGACAGCAGCGCCTGCTCCAGCACCGGCAGCCGCGCGCCGTAGGTCTGCGCGATCGCGGCCGCGGAGAACGCCCGCGCCACCGGGCCGGCCGCGAAGACCCGCGTGTTCAGCAGCAGCACGCTGCCGAAATAGGCCGGCACCGTGCCCAGATCGTGATGCACCGCCACCACGTGCCGGCCGCTCGCGGCCAGGTCGCGCAGCACCTGCACGATCGCTTCCTCCGTTGCCGCGTCCACGGCGGCGAAGGGCTCGTCCATCAGCACCAGGTCGGCATCCTGCGCCAGCGCGCGCGCCAGGAAGACCCGCTGCTGCTGCCCGCCCGACAGCATCCCGATCTGCCGCCCCGCGAGGTCCGCCAGACCCACCTGCGCCAGCGCATCCCGCGCCGCCTCGCGGTGCCGGCGCGGGATCGGGCCCCACCAGCGCATCCGGGGGTAGCGCGCCATCGCCACCACATCCAGCGCGGTCGCGGGGAAGTCCCAGTCCACGCTGGCCCGCTGCGGCAGGTAGCCGACGCGGTCGCGCACCTCGGCGAGCGGGCGGCCGAAGAAGCGCACCTCCCCCGACAGCGCCGGCACCAGGCCGAGCGTCGCCTTCAGGAGCGTCGATTTTCCCGCCCCGTTCGGCCCGACGATCGCCGTGAGCCCCGGCGGCGCGTCCCAGGACACGTCCCAGACCGCCGGCCGCTCCCCATACGCGACCGTCAGCTGCCGGACCGACAGGGGAGGGGGCGCGGCGCTCACGCCGCCAGCCGCCCGTTCAGCCCGCGCGCCGGCACCCGACCGCCGAGCGCCCGGGCAATGGTGGTGGCGTTGTGGTCCATCATGCCCTCGTAGCTCCCTTCATAGGTGCCCGGCCGCCCCATCGCATCGGAGAACAGGTTGCCCCCGAGCGCGACCCGGTGGCCGCGTGCCGCCGCGCCCTCGATGAGCGCGCGGACGGCGCGGTCGGGGACCGAGGTCTCGGCGAAGACCGCCGGCACCCGGCGCTCGACCAGCTTGCGCACCAGCGCCTCGATCTGCGCCAGGTTCGCCTCCGATTCGGTGGACAGCCCCTGGATCGAGGCGATCTCGAGCCCGTAGCGGGCACCGAAATACGCGAAGGCGTCATGGGCGGTGACCAGCAGCCGCGCCTCGGCCGGGATGCTGCCGATCGCTTCCTGCACGTAGTGGTCCAGCCGCCCGAGCCGGCGGCGGAAGCGCAGCAGGTTGTCGGCGAAGCCTTCGCGGGCATCGGGGGCCAGCGCCGCCAGCGCTTCCGCCACCGCGCCCGAGGCGTCGGCCCAGAGCGCGGGGTCCATCCATACATGCGGGTCGGCGGCGTCCGGGTAGTCCGGATTGGCGCGCAGCCGGGAGCGCGGCAGCGATTCGGCCATCAGCACCACCGGCTTGCCGGCCGCCCGGACCCGTTCCAGCACGTCGCCCATCCGGCCCTCCAGCCGGTGGCCATTGGCGAAGACGGCATCCGCGGCCAGCAGCTTCGCGATGTCGGCCCGCGTCGGGCGGAACAGGTGGGGGTCCACCCCCTCGCCGATCAGCGTCTCGGCACGGATGCGCCCGCCCGAGATCTCGCGCACCACGTCACCCACCATGGCAACCGTCGCGATCACGTTGCGCGGCACCCGGGCGCCCGGGGCCGGCTGCGCCTGCGCGATGGCCGGCAGCGCCAGCGCGCCGAGCCCGCCGAGGAGCAGCGAGCGGCGCCCGACATGTGAACGACTGTAGAGATGTAGCTGTCTCGATATGTGTCTCCTGTTCATCTGTTCATATGTTCCTTTTGATTCAATAGGTTGGTCCGACATGCCGCAGGTTGGATGCTGCGCGGGCCGAATCAAGGGCGGGCTGGACGCGGCCGCGCCGGCGCATGATCCTTGCTTCCGCACCGGGGAGGCGGCCGATGGGCGCGCGCGACAGGATCGGCGAGGACCAGGTGGTGGAGCTCGCCGAGATGTTCCGGCTGATGAGCGACCCGACACGGCTGCGCATCATCCTCGCCTGCCTCGACGCCCCGGTCCCGGTGGGAGAGATGGCGGACCGCCTGGCGATCTCCGCTTCCCTTGTCTCGCACCACCTGCGGCTGCTGCGCGCCGCACGGCTGCTGCAGGCGGAGCGACGCGGCCGGCAGGTCTTCTACGTGGTCGGCGACAGCCACATCCGCTCCATGCTGACCGACATGGTGGACCATGTCGCTGAAGGCGACGCGGAGGCCGAGCAGGCGCCCGGCGGCTGACGCCCGGCCCCGCGCCCCGCCTTCGGCGGCGCCGCTTCGACGCGACGGAGCGCTTGCCAAGCGGCGGGAACGCCTCACTTGTGCGGTGCGGTGGGCGCTTCTATGGTCCGGCCGCGGGTCGCCGGCCGCCATGCGCGCCGGCGACCCGCATCCGGGCCAGCGCCTGGGGTTGAGGGAAGAATGCGAGCGCGCCCCGGGGCGTGCCGGCAAGGCGGATCAGGATGCGGCAGGTGATCGGTGCGCTGAGGGGATGGGCGGCCCGCGGGACGGGCTTGCTTGGCGCGGGGCTACTCGCGGCGCTGGCCCTTTCGGGCCTGCTGCCTGGTGTCGCCCTGGCGCAGGAAGCCGCCGCCATGGTCGGCGCGCCGCAGCCCTGGGGCATGGGGCTGCAGGCCTCCGGCGGGCCGATCAAGGACGCGATCTCCGAGTTCAACGCGCTGGTGTTCTGGATCATCGTGGTCATCACGATCTTCGTCGCCGCGCTGCTGGTGTGGGTGATCGTGAAGTATCGGGCCGAGGTTAACCCGAACCCGTCCAAGACCAGCCACAACACCACGCTCGAGATCGCCTGGACGGTCGTGCCGGTGCTGATCCTGCTGGTGATCGCGATCCCGTCCTTCCGGCTGATCTACTACCAGGACCGCGCGGTGGACGCCGAGTTCACGCTGAACGTGCAGGGCCGGCAGTGGTACTGGCACTACGCCTATCCCGACCACGGCAACTTCACCTTCGACAGCTACCCGGTGCAGGACGATGAGATCCGCCCGGGCCAGATCGCGAAGCTTTCGGTCGACAACCCGCTGGTCATCCCGGTGGGCGCCAGCATCCGCATCCTGACCACCGGCCAGGACGTGATCCATTCCTTCTTCGTGCCCTCGCTCGGCGTGCAGAAGTACACGATTCCGGGGCGGACGCTGGAGACCTGGATCCGCGCCGACCGCCCGGGCGTCTTCTACGGCCAGTGCAACCAGATTTGCGGCGTGAACCACTGGTTCATGCCGATCGAGGTGCGCGCCGTCCCGCGCGAGGAGTTCAACGCCTGGGCCGAGCAGGCCAAGACCCGCTTCGCCCAGGGCTTGCCGCCCGAGCTGCCGCCTTCCGTGCTGGCCGAGCGGCGCGCCGCCGAGCAGACCCGCCTTGCGGAGGCGCGCCGCTAAGGCGCGCCCCGGACCCCCGAGACAGACCAGCGGAAAGATCCCGATGGACACCGCCGCCCACGCCCACCACCACGATCATCACCACGACCACAAGCCGGGGTTCGTGCAGCGCTGGCTGTTCAGCACGAACCACAAGGACATCGGCACGCTCTACATCATCTTCTCGCTGGTCGCGGCCTTCGTCGGCATCGGGATCTCCTTCCTGATGCGGCTGGAGCTGCAGTCGCCGGGGATGCAGATCTTCGCCGACGGGCAGATGTGGAACGCCTACATCTCGGCCCACGGGCTGATCATGGTGTTCTTCGTGATCATGCCCGCGCTGATCGGCGGCTTCGGCAACTGGTTCGTGCCGATCATGATCGGCGCGCCGGACATGGCCTTCCCGCGGATGAACAACATCAGCTTCTGGCTGATCGTGCCCGCCTTCCTGCTGCTGGCCGCCAGCCTGTTCGTCGGCGGCGGCGCCGGCGCGGGCTGGACCATCTACCCGCCGCTGTCGGACGACACCTACCAGACCGGCCCGGCGATGGACCTGGCGCTGTTCGCGCTGCACCTGGCGGGTGCGTCCTCGATCCTCGGCGCCGCCAACTTCATCACCACCATCTTCAACATGCGCGCGCCGGGCATGACGCTGCACAAGATGCCGCTCTTCGTGTGGTCGATGCTGGTCACCGCCTTCCTGCTGCTGCTGGCGGTGCCGGTGCTGGCGGGTGCGATCACCATGCTGATCACCGACCGCAACTTCGGCACGGCCTTCTTCGACCCCGCCGGCGGCGGCGACCCGGTGCTGTTCCAGCACCTGTTCTGGTTCTTCGGCCACCCCGAAGTCTACATCATGATCCTGCCGGCCTTCGGCATCGTGTCGCACGTCGTCTCGACCTTCTCGAAGAAGCCGGTCTTCGGCTACCTCGGCATGGCCTATGCGATGGTCGCGATCGGCTTCGTCGGCTTCATCGTGTGGGCGCACCACATGTTCACCTCGGGCATCGACGTGGACACGCGCGCCTACTTCATGGCCGCGACGATGGTCATCGCCGTGCCGACGGGCATCAAGATCTTCTCCTGGATCGCCACGATGTGGGGCGGCAGCGTGAAGCTCGATACGCCGATGCTGTTCGCCATCGGCTTCATCTTCCTGTTCACGGTCGGCGGCGTGACGGGCGTGGTGCTGGCCAATGCCGGCATCACCCAGATCCTGCACAACACCTACTACGTGGTGGCGCACTTCCACTACGTGCTGAGCCTGGGCGCGGTGTTCGGGATCTACTGCGGGATCTACTACTGGCTGGGCAAGATGTCGGGCCGCCAGTACCCGGAGAAGCTCGGCCAGATCCACTTCTGGCTGACCTTCGTCGGCGTGAACCTGACCTTCTTCCCGATGCACTTCCTGGGCAACCAGGGCATGCCGCGCCGCTACCCGGACTACCCGGACGCCTTCTGGGGCTGGAACCTGGTGGCCTCGATCGGCTCCTACATCGCCATCGCCTCCTTCCTGTTCTTCTTCTACGTGCTTTGGGTGACCTTCACGAAGGGCGCGCGGGCGGCGGCGAACCCCTGGGGCGAAGGTGCAACGACGCTGGAATGGCAGGTCTCCTCGCCCCCGCCCTTCCACACTTTTGACGAGCTGCCGCGCGTTCGCTGAACGCGGGGATGCCTTAAGCCGCCGCACGCCCGCGCAAGCCGGGCGGCGGCGGATGGAACGGACGGATGAGCGACGCCGCGCTGCACCAGGGGGGGGCTCAGGCCCCCCTCGCCGCATCCATGGACCAGTCCGAGGTCAAGGACTGGCTCACCCTGCTCAAGCCGCGGGTGATGACGCTTGTCGTCTTCACCGGCCTGGTCGGGCTGCTGGTCGCGCCCGTCCCGGTGCACCCGGTGCTGGGGCTGGCCGCGGTGCTCTGCATCGCCGTCGGCGCGGGCGCGGCGGGCGCGATCAACATGTGGTACGACCGCGACATCGACGCGGTGATGCGCCGCACCGCGCGCCGGCCGATCCCGGCCGGGCGCATCTCGCCCGAGGCCGCGCTGAGCTTCGGCCTGGTGCTGTCCGCGGCCTCGGTCGCGGTAATGGGGCTGGCGACGAACTGGGTGGCGGCGGGATGGCTCGCCTTCTCCATCTTCTTCTACGTCGTGGTCTACACGATGTGGCTGAAGCGCCGGACGCCGCAGAACATCGTCATCGGCGGCGCGGCCGGCGCCTTCCCGCCGCTGATCGGCTGGGCGGCGGCCACCGGGGACGTGACCCTGGTGCCGATCCTGCTCTTCGCGATCATCTTCGCCTGGACGCCGCCGCATTTCTGGGCGCTCGCGCTCTGGGCGCATGGCGACTACGCGCGCGCCAAGGTGCCGATGCTCCCCGTGACCCACGGCGCGAAGGAAACGCGGCGGCAGGTGCTGATCTATGCGCTGCTGCTCGCCCCGCTCGGCCTGTCGCCCTGGATCATCGGCTTCGCCGGCCCCATCTATGCGGCATCGGCCGCCGGGCTCGGCCTGTGGTTCGTCTGGCACGCCATCCGCGTGGTGCGCGAAGCGCAGGACGAGCAGGGAAGCAGCCTGGTGAACGACGCCGCCGCGCGCGGCGCCTTCAAGGTCTCGCTCTATTACCTTTTCGCGCTGTTCGGCGCGCTGGCCCTGGACCGACTGGTGTTCGCATGACGCCCGACGAAACCGCTGCCTTCGAGAAGCGCCGCCGCGCCCGCAACTGGGCGATCATGCTGACGCTGATCGGCCTGGTCGTTCTGTTCTACTTCATCTCCATGGCGCGCTTCCCGCGCGCGGCGCTGGGCTGAGCCGCGCCATGCCGGATCGCGCCCAGATGGCCGCCCGCAACCGCCGCGTCGCCGGCGCCGCCTTCGGCGTGGTGTTCGGCATGGTCGGCCTCTCCTTCGCCGCCGTGCCGCTCTACGATCTGTTCTGCCGGGTGACGGGCTTCGGCGGCACGCCGATGATCGGCCAGGCCGCCCCCGCGCAGCCCGGCGAGTTCGTCGTCACCGTCCGCTTCAACGCCAACACCCAGCCCAACCTGCCCTGGCGGTTCGAGCCGGCGCAGCCCGCCGTGCAGCTCCGCGTCGGCGAGGAAGCGGTGGGCTTCTACCTGGCGCGCAACCTCTCCGACGCGCCGGCCACCGGCATCTCCACCTACAACGTCACGCCCGAGGTGGTCGGCAAGTATTTCCACAAGACCGCCTGCTTCTGCTTCGAGGAGCAGACGCTGGCCCCCGGCCAGCAGGTGGACATGCCGCTGGCCTTCTGGGTCGACCCGCGCATCGCCGAGGACCCGAACACGCGGGGCATCCGCACCATCACGGTGAACTACACCTTCTTCCGCAGCCTGAAGGACGCCGAGCGCGCCGGCGCCGTCGCCTCCACCGGGCCGCATGTCGGGCGCGCCGCCGCCCAGCCCTGACCGCGCCGCACGCGCGGGTTGACGGAGCGCCGCGAAACCGCGCCTGATCGGCCGATGCACGACACCGCCCTGGCCGCCGGCGCGGCCTTCTTCGAGACATACGGCACCAAGCCCGGCGTCGAGATCGTCGAGGTCGGCGCACGCGACGTCGGCGTCGGCGCGCTGCGCAAGGCCGCCCCCGCCCATGCCGGGCGCTACATCGGCCTCGACCTGGAAGCCGGCCCCAATGTGGACCTGGTGCTGGAAGATCCGCACAGCTTCCCGCTGGCCGATGCCTCGGTCGATCTCGTCGTCTCCTCCTCCTGCATGGAGCATGACGGGATGTTCTGGCTGACCTTCCTCGAGATGGTCCGCATCCTGCGTCCCGGCGGCGTGCTGTATGTGAACGCGCCGTCGAACGGGGTGGTGCATCGCTACCCCGTGGATTGCTGGCGCTTCTACCCTGACAGCGGCGCGGCGCTGGCCAAGTGGGCGGCGCGCCAGGGCATGCCGGTGCTGCTGCTGGAAGCGATGACGCTGCGCCGGCAGCGCGACATCTGGAACGACTGCGTCATGGTGTTCCGCCGCGAGCCGGTGCACGAGCCCGCCCTGCCCGCGCGCCCGCTGGCCGCGCGCTTCCCGGATGCGATGAATGTGCGCATGCATGGCGACACCGCGCTGCGCAACCCGTCGCAGTTGACGGAGGACATGGCCATCATCCGCGCGCTGCGCCAGCGGATGGCCGCATCCGCGAAGGGTTGACGCGGCGCCCGCGGTCGCGCATCCGGCACCGCGCGGGGACCGCCGCGGGCTTGATCGCTGCGGGCTTTTGGGGATTGATGCGCCGCGGAAGGCACCCGGCCCGCGACCCCGCGCGCGGGGCAAGAACGGCGACCAGGACGAACGATGGCAAGCCAGAGCGAGACGGGCGCAAGCCCCTACAAGCACCCCTACCATCTGGTCGATCCCTCGCCCTGGCCGCTGATCAGCGCCTTCGCGGGCGGCGCGCTGGTGCTGGGCATCGTGCTCTACGCCCATTACGGCGACATGATCGTGCTGGGCGTGGGCCTGGTCGGCGTGCTGGCCTGCATGTTCGGCTGGTGGCGCGACATCATCAAGGAAAGCCGCACGCCCGGCCTGCACAGCCCCGTGGTGCGCATCGGCCTGCGCTACGGCATGGTGCTGTTCATCGCCTCCGAGGTGATGTTCTTCGTCGCCTTCTTCTGGGCCTATTTCCACTTCGCGCTGTTCCCGGAACACGTCTCGGGCGCCGAGCGCGCGATCTGGCCGCCGGCCGGGGTCTACACCTTTGATCCCTTCCACCTGCCGCTGCTCAACACGATGATCCTGCTGCTGTCGGGCTGCACGGTCACCTGGGCGCACCACGCGCTGCTGAACAACGACCGCAAGGCGCTGATCACCGGCCTGGCGCTGACCGTCGCCCTGGGCGTCATGTTCACCGGCTTCCAGATCAAGGAATACTTCATCGCGCCCTTCGGCTTCCGCGATGGCATCTATCCCTCGGTCTTCTATCTCGCGACCGGCTTCCACGGTTTCCACGTCTTCGTCGGCACCTGCTTCCTGGCGGTCTGCCTGGTGCGCGCCATCCGCGGCCACTTCACCACCCAGCGCCATTTCGGCTTCGAGGCGGCGGCCTGGTACTGGCACTTCGTGGACGTGGTGTGGCTGTTCCTCTTCATCTTCATCTATGTCTGGGGCGTCGGCGAGATCGCCCACCACTGACCGCATCCTCGATTCGCGATGCGACGACCCCGTCCGCGCCCGCGGGCGGGGTCGTGCCGTTCGGCGGGCGCGGCGACGCGCCCGCCGGGGCGTCGTCGGTCCGGCGGCTCGCGCGCCGGGGCAGGGGGTTCGGCGCATGACGCGCCGCGGCGTGTCCTGGCTGGTCGCGCCGCCCGTCGCGCTGCTGGCCTGGCTGCTCGGCGCGGGGCTGCCGGCGGTGTTCGTGGCGGGCTGCCCCGGTCTGCTGGCGGGTTGGGCCGCCGCCGCGCTGGCCGGCCTTCCGCCGCCGCCCGGCGACCAGTCCGGCGCCGGCGGCGAGGGCGGCTTTGCCGATGGCTGCGCCGGCGGGGATGGCGGCGGCGACTGAGCCGGGCCACATACCGCCGCATGCGCCGCCCCGTCCTGATCGCCGCCATCGCCGCGCTGCCCGTGTTCGGCCTGCTGCTCTATCTGGGCACCTGGCAGGTCCAGCGGCTGGGCTGGAAGAACGACCTGCTCGCCCGCATCGCGGCCGCCGAGGCCGGCCCCGCCGCGCCGCTGGCCGAGCCGCCCGAGCCGCTCGCCAAGGTGCGCGTCGCCGGCCGCTTCGACCATGCCCGCGAATCGCTCCTGGGGATGGAGGTGCGCGGCAATGCGCTCGGCGCCCGGCTGGTGACGCCGCTGCTGCGCGACGGCGCGCCGCCGCTGCTGGTCGATCGCGGCTGGGTGCCGACCGACCGCGCCGCCGACATCGCCCGGCCCGAGGGCCCGGTGCAGCTGGAGGGCTGGGTGCACCCCGGCGACCGGCCCAACCTGTTCTCCGCCCGCGACGACGGGGCGGCGCGGCGCTTCTTCACCTTCGACCCGCCGGCGATCGGCGCGGCGCTCGGCCTGCCCTCCGTCGCGCCCTACGGGCTGGTGGCGCTCGGCCCGGCGGGCGCGCTGCCGGAGCCCGCGCGCACCCTGCCGCGGCCGACCAACAACCACCTGGGCTATGCGATCACCTGGTACGGGCTGGCGCTGTCTCTGGTGGTGGTGCTCGCCGCCCTCGCGCTGCGTCGCCCCTCCGGTCGCCGGGGGGCGGATGAAGCGGGCCGGGTGACGGGGGCGTGACGCGAAGGGAAGCCGAGATGACCAACCCTGCCTATGGCCGCCTCAAGGCCCGCTTCGCCCGCATCGGTGCGCTGGAGGAAGCCGCCGGCATCCTGCGCTGGGACGAGAGCGTGGTGATGCCGGTGGGCGGCGCCCATGCCCGCGGCGAGCAGCTGGCGGCGCTGGCCGGCGTGACGCATGAGCTGCTGACCGCGCCCGAGATGGCCGACGACCTCGCCGCCGCCGAGGCCGCGGGCGACTGGGACGGCCCGAACCTCGCCCTGATGCGCCGCGCCCATGCCCGCGCCACCGCGCTGCCCGTCGCGCTGGTCGAGGCGGTGGCGCGCGCCAACACCGCCTGCGAGAAGGTCTGGCGGGAGGCGAGGCGGGATGCCGATTTCGCCAAGGTCGCGAAGCTGCTCACCGAGGTGGTGCGCCTGCAGCGCGAGGTGGCGTCGGGGCTTGCCGCGCGTCTCGACCTCGATCCCTACGACGCGCTGATGGATGGCTACCAGCCGGGCATCGGCGCGGCGGATGTCGAGCCGGTCTTCGAAGCCTATGCCGGCTGGCTCGCCACGGCGCTGCCGCGCGCCGAGGCGCTGCAGGCGCGCCGCCCGGCGCCGGTGCCGCTGGAAGGCCCCTTCGATGCGGAATTGCAGGAGAAGCTCTGCCGCTGGCTGTCGGAGCGGCTGGGGCTGGAGCCCGGCCATGCGCGGCTCGACGTCTCGGCCCATCCCTTCTGCGGCGGCCATCCGACCGACATCCGCATCACCACCGCCTATGATGAGGACAACGTCGCCAAGGCGGTGCTCGGCGTGCTGCACGAGACCGGGCATGCGCTGTACGAGCGCGGGCTGCCGGCGGCCTGGTCGCGCCAGCCGGTGGGCGCGGCGGCGGGGATGGCGGCGCATGAATCGCAGTCCCTGATCGTCGAGATGCAGGCCTGCCGCTCCGACGCCTTCCTGGGCTTCCTGGGCCGCGAGCTGGCCGATGGCTTCGGCCTGCCGGAGGCGGCGACGTCCGCCGCCAACCTCGCCCGGATCTGGCGGCGGGTGGCGCGCGGCTTCATCCGGGTGGATGCCGACGAGATGACCTATCCCGCCCATGTCCTGCTGCGCTTCCGGCTGGAGCGGGCGATGATCCGGGGCGAGCTCGAAGTGCCGGACCTGCCCGCGGCCTGGAACGAGGGGTTGCGCGGGCTGCTCGGCATCGTCCCGCCCGACGATGCGCGCGGCTGCCTGCAGGACATCCACTGGCATGACGGCGCCTTCGGCTATTTCCCCAGCTACACGCTGGGCGCCATGGCGGCTGCGCAGCTGATGGCGGCGATCCGGCGCGACCTGCCGGACCTGGACGCGGCGCTCGCCGAGGGCGACCTGTCCGGCATGCTGCGCTGGCTGAACCTGCGCGTGCACGGGCAGGGCGCGCGGCTCGGCTTCCAGGACCTGCTGCGGCACGCTACGGGCAAGCCGCTCGACCCCGCCGACTTCACCGCCCACCTGGCCCGGCGCTACCTGGACGGCTGATGCGCCCCGGCCCGCCGCCGCGCCGTCGGGCCGCGCCGTCGGGCCGCGCGGGCCTGGCGCGGGCCGCCCCACCGGGCGGCCGGCCTCAGTCCAGCAGGTGCACCAGCCGCGGATCCTCGATGCTGCGCAGGAAGCGCAGGGAGCGCGCGTACATGGCGTTGAGGGCGACGATGGTCTCGGGCTTCAGTTCATGCTTGTGCCGGCCCGGCGCGGTGTCCGAGCCCTGCCAGCGCTGGCCGATCCAGCGGCGGTTGCCGGCGAGGTTCTCCGTCCGCTCCGCCTCCACCGCCTTGCGCCGGCCGGAGTTCAGCTTCCAGACATCGGTGTCGAGCATAGAGGCGATCTTCGCCACGGCATCGTCGAACAGCAGGCAATAGAGCGCATAGCCGACGAAGGTCCAGTTCTCCCGCGGCGCGCTTTCCAGGATCTGCGCCACGCGGTCGTATTGCGCGACGTAGGAGGTATCGAGGACGAAGCGGTCGATACCTTCCGCCTGCAGCTTGGCGTGGCGGGCGGCCACGATCTCCGGCGTGTCGCCGGGATAGGGGTGGCTGAACTGCCAATGGTACTTGTTGCAGGCCAGGTCGCGGGGGTCGCGCAGGTTCACGACCAGCTTGTACTTGCCGAGGTCGAGGTCGCGGTTGAGCTGCATCGGACCGTTGAACAGGATGACATGGTCCTCCTCCGGCGGCACCCAGCTGTGCATCGGCACGCCCTCGCGCTTGGCGAGGTGCGCCTGGGCGATCTGCGTCCAGCGCCGGTCGGCAAGGGCGCTGATGGTGCGCCACATCGATCCGGTTGCACTGGTCGTCGAGGTCAGGAAGATGACCGTCTGCATCGCCGGATCCTGGCCCTTCCCCAAGGCATTTAGCGGCCTCGCCGCGGGCCGTACGCGCCCTTGCCGAGGCACCGGTCACCGTGGCGCGCGGGACCTGGCAGGCCAGACCCGCCACCGTGCCGCCGTTCTAGGGTGCGCCGCCGCAGGCCACAAGGCAGGTCGCCGCCGATCGGGTGGCGCGGCTCGCGCCACGGGCCGGGGCACAGGCGCAAGGCGCTCAGCGCGGGCCGGGCGGGCCGGGCCATTCCCAGCCCGGCAGGCGCAGCACCGGGATGCGGGCGATCGCCAGCGTGCGGTCCTCCAGCGTCGCCGGCACCTCGACCTCGGGCGGGCCGCCATCGGCGGGGATGCGGGAGAGCAGCGGGAGTACCGCGCGCGCCGTGCCGGCGGCGCGGCGGCCGACCAGCCCGGCCTCGGCCAGCGCGTCCAGCGCCTGCGCCGCGCCGGACAGGCGCAGCGTGCCCGCGCCCATCGGCTGCAGCGCCTCGTCCAGCGCGATCGTCGCCGCCGCGGCGGCCCCCACCGGGCCCCAGCGCAGGCTGAGCGAGCGCACCTCCAACGTGCCGCCGCCGTCGCGCCAGGCGCCCGCCCGCTCGGCAGGCAGCCGCCCGGCGGGCAGCGGGCCGGACAGCGCCAGGTCGGCCGACAGCGTGTCGATCCGCCGCCCGAAGGCCGCCGCCGCCCCGCCGGCCTGTGCCAGCGGCAGGTCCAGCGCCTCGGCCACCAGGCTGAGCGACAGCGCCGGCTCCGCCTCGGTGGCGGAGGCCGAGCCCTGCACCGCCAGCCGCCCGGAGCCCAGCGCGACGCCGCCGGCCGGCGTGCCGACGCGCAGGCGCTCCGCGAACAGTTCCGCCGCGCTCGGCACCGTGCCCTGTTCCAGGGGCACCAGCGCCAGCAGCCGGTCGGCGGCAAAGGGCAGTTCCGCGCCGCCGACCCGCAGCCTGCCCTGGCCCGGCAGGTCGATCTCCAGCCGGTCGAGCCGCGGCAGCCGCACGCGCAGCACCATCCGCTCCCCCGAAAGGCCGATCCCGCCCGGGATGGTGGCGCCGGCGCCCTCGATCCGCACGCGGTCCAGGGTGAGCGTGGCGGCCAGCGGCCAGCCGCCGCGGAGCGGGGCCGCATGCTCCACCCGCCAGCCCTGGGCGCGGCGCAGCGCGGTCCAGGTCGCCAGCCCTTCCTCGAGCCGCGCGGCCATCAGGTTCCACAGCGCGGCATGTCCGGCGCCGATCGCCACCAGCGCGACGACCAGCCAGAGGCCCAGGCGACGGCCGGCGCGGCGGCGCGGGGCGGGGGGCTTCATGTCCATGGCGCGTCGGCGTATAGCCCGGCCCCGCCCGTGCAGACACCCCGCCCAGCCCGCCCGATCCGCCTGCCCGACCCGCCGCTGGCCCCCTGCGGGCACATGTGGGTCTTCGCCTATGGGTCGCTGATCTGGAACCCGGGCTTCGCCCATGCGGGCAGCCATCCGGCGCTGCTGCGCGGCTTCCACCGGCGGTTCTGCCTGTGGTCGCATCGCTACCGGGGCACGCCGGAAATGCCGGGGCTGGTGCTGGGCCTGGATCGCGGCGGCGCGTGCCGCGGCGTGGCCTTCCGCGTGGCGGCCCGCCACGCGGCCGAGGTGCTGGGCTACCTCGACGACCGCGAACTGCCGGACGGGGCCGAGCAGGTCTATCACCGCCGCGTGCTGAAGGTGCGGCTGCTGGATGCGCCCGCGGCCGGCGGGGTGCCGGCGGTCGCCCCGGCGGTCGCCTATGTCGCGAACCGTGCCTGCCGGCTCTACGCCGCGCGGCTCTCGCCGGAACAGGCGGCGGCGGCCATCGCGCGCGGGCGGGGGCAGATGGGCCCGAACCGCGACTACCTGCTGAACACGGTGGGCGGGCTGCGGGCCATGGGGGTGCGGGATGCGGGGCTGGACCGCATCGCCGCCCTGCTGCCGGACCCGGCCGGGTGACATCGCCGCGCCGGCCTGGGCAAGGCCGTTGACTTGCTGTGGGCGCCGCGACCCGCGCGAACTATCCACGGTCGCGGCGACGGCATGGGCGGGCCGCCGCACGGCGCCGGCGGGCAGAGCAAGGGAATTATCACCGCCAGGTTGATGCGTTTGATTTCAATGCGTTGCTGGCGATCTGCCGAGGCGGTCGGCCGCAAGGACCCGCAAAGCGCCGCACAAAACCGGCCACGAACAGCACCTTGGCGCGTCCTTCCGCGGCCGTGCGGCAGGCTTCAACCCACAGACTTGTCCACAGCTCCGTGCACAGGCTCGGCGAGCAGCCGGGCCGATTCCGTCTCGATGGCCTGCTCCAGCGCGCCGAGCAGCGCGGCGCGCGGCAGGCCCGGCGGCAGCGGCGGCAGGATCGAGATGCGGATCACCCCGGGATGCTTGGCGAAGGCGCGGCGGCCCCAAAAGCGGCCGCTGTCGGTCGCCACCGGCACGACGGGCGCGCCGCCGGAACCTGCGATGGCCACCACCCCGGGCTGGTAGGGGATGCGGGCGCCGGGCGCGGTGCGGGTGCCCTCGGGGAAGATCACCACCTGGCGGCCCTCGGCCAGCGCGGCCTGGGCGGCGCGCAGCATGCGGCGCAGCGCGGCGCCGCCGCCGGCGCGGTCCACCGGGATCATGCCCGACTTGCGCAGGTGCCAGCCATAGAGCGGGATCGACAGCAGTTCCTTCTTCAGGACGTAGGCGACATCCGGCAGCAGCGCGAGCCAGACGATGGTGTCGAAGGCCGATTGGTGCTTGGCGGCGACGATGCAGGGGCCGGGCGGCAGGTGCTCGCGCCCCAGCACCTCGAAGCGGACCCCGCAGATCAGGCGCAGCAGGAACAGCAGGATCCGCGCCCAGAGCCGCGCGACGGCGCGCATGGCCCAGCGTGGCGCCGCCAGCGCCGGCAGTGCCAGAATGGAGACCAGGGCGGTGACGCCGAAGAAGGCCGCGTTGAAGATCGCGGAGCGGAGCAGCGTCATCGTCGCTGGGCCTCCGCCGCCGTGGCGAAGCGCGTCAGCCCGGCGGCGGCCAGCCCGAGCTTGGCGTATTCCCCGGCCATCAGCCGCGCGACGCGGCCGGCCGGCATCGTGCCCTCCCGCAGCGCCGCGGGCCCGACCGGATGCGCCAGCAGCTCGGCCTCCGGCAGGGCGCGGGAGAGTTCCAGCATGGCGCGCGGCATGTGGTAGCCGGCGGTGACCACGCGGAAGGACCGGACGCCGTGCGCCCGCGCATAGGCCGCGGCCTCGGCGGCGTTGCCGATGGTGGTGGCCGCGGCATGGCCGAGCGTGACACGGCCGGCCAGCGCGGCCGGGCTGCGGCCGGTGGCGCGGGCGAGTTCCGCCAGCGTCAGCCCCGGCGCGGCGCCGGAGACCAGCAGGCGCGGCGCGGCGCCGGCCTCGAGCAGGCGCAGGCCGGTGTCCACCCGCTCGGCCCCGCCGGTCAGCACCAGTATGGCATCGGTGCGGCGGGCCAGGTCGGCGGGCGGGGCGGCGGCCGCGCGCAGGAACCAGGCGAAGCCCGCGCCGGCCAGGGCGAGCACCGCCGGGCCCAGCAGCAGGGGCAGGCGCCAGCGCCTCATGCGCGGGACCCCGGCGACGGCCGGGCCGGTGCCCGGCAGGGCCGGCCGCGGGCGGGAAGGCAGGCGGGCGTCACGGCAGTTGCCGCAGCCAGCGCCGCACCGTGGCCTGGGCGGTCGCCCAGCCGACCAGGAAGGCGAAGGGCGGCACAGCCAGCAGCGCCGGCCAGGGCAGGGCGGAGAGCCCGCGCGCCGCTTCCCCGCCCACCCAGGGCGCGGCGAGGTCGGCGAGCAGCGCCAGCATCGGCACCGCCGCCGCCGTGCCCCCCGCCGCGCCGAGCGCCGCCAGCAGGCCGAGCCGGCGGGCGAAGCGGCCGGCGATGTCGGCATCCCGCGCGCCCAGGCCGTGCAGCACCTCGATCGCGTCGCGCCGTGCCGCAAGGCCCGCGCGGGTGGCGACCGCCACCACGGCGGCGGCGACGGCGGCGACGAGGGCAAGGACCACCCAGGCCAGCGCCTGCAGGCTGCGGGCGAGCGCCGCCAGCCGCCGGACCCAGAGGCCATGCGCCTCCACCACCGCGCCGGGCACGACGGCCGCCAGGCGGTCGCCGACCAGCACCGGGTCGGCGCGGGGGTCGCGCAGGCGCAGCTCGATCAGGGCGGGCAGCGGGATGGCGGGCGCGGCGCCGAGCCAGGGGCGGAGCAGGGCATCGAGGCGGGCGGCGTCGATCGCCTCGGCCTCCGCCACCTCCTCCATGGCGCGCAGCGCGGCGAGCGCCGGTTCGACGCGGGCGGCATCGGGCAGCTGGACGGTGACGGCGGCGGCGGCGCCGCGCTGCCAGCGATCGGCGAGGCCCGCCGCGCCCTGCGCGCCGGCGACGGCCAGCGCGGCCAGCAGCGCCATGGCGGCGACCAGGCCGGGCAGCAGCCAGCCCGACAGCGCCCGGCGCAGGCCGAGCGGGTCGCGGGAGTATCGGCTACGCCTCGGCAAGCCCGTCATCCTCCGCCGCGAAGGGGCCGCGGGCATTGTCGGGGTCGTGCAGCCGGCCTTCATGCAGCAGCAGCGACGGCGCCGGGAAGCGCGCGACCAGCTCGTCGTCATGGGTGGCGACGACGACGGTGGTGCCCAGGCGGTTCATCTCCCGCAGCAGGGCGAGCAGGCGGCGGGCCTGGCGGCTGTCGAGGTTGCCGGTCGGCTCGTCGGCCAGCAGCAGGTCGGGGCGGTGGATGACGGCCCGCGCGATGGCGACCCGCTGCTGTTCCCCGCCCGACAGCTCCGGCGGCAGGGCGAGCGCCTTGGCCTGCAGGCCGACCCAGCGCAGCATCTCGGTCACATCGGCCTTGAGCGAGGCTTCGGGCCGCCCCGCCAGGCGCAGCGGCAGCGCCACGTTGTCGAAGACGGACAGGTAGGGCAGCAGCCGGAAATCCTGGAAGACGACGCCGATTCGCCGGCGGATCGGGGGCAGGGCGGCGCGCGGGGCGCGGGCGGTGCGCAGGCCGAGCACCTCGACCTCGCCGCGGGTCGGGCGGAGCGCCAGGTGCATCAGGCGCAGCACGGAGGATTTGCCGGCCCCGGAGGGGCCGAGCAGCCAGGTGAAGGACCCGGGCGGCAGCGCGAAGGTGACGTCGGCGAGTGCTTCCTCGCCCCAGTCGCCGCGATGCGGCCCGGTGCCGGGATAGCGCAGGCCGACCGCCTCGAAGCGGACCATGGGGCGTTTCTGCCCGCCGCGCGGGCCGGCGCCAAGGGGGCAATCGCGACGGCGTGATGGCGACGGCGTCGGGCGCTGGACGGGCCGGGGCGGCGCGGTCACTCTGCCGGGCGAGATGCGAATCGCCTGCCCCGGATGCGCCGCGGAATACGAGGTGCCGGACGCCGCGCTGGCGGCCGGGCCACGGATGCTGCGCTGCGCGCGCTGCGCGACGCAGTTCCGGGCGGCGCTGCCGGAAGCCGGGGCCGCGGCGCCGCCGGTTTCGCCGCGGGCGGCGGAGCAGCCGGCGGCGGTGGATCGCGAAAGGCCGGCGGAGGCGGGGCTTCGGGCGGGGGACGGGCCGGCCCGCCCGCCGCCGACCCGCGGGCCAAGCCGGCACAGCCCGATCGACCCGGCGCCGGAGGAGGCGGAGCGCCGAAGCGGCGGGGCGGGGCTGGTGCTGGCCTGGGTGCTGTCCTTGGCGTTGCTGGGGGGGGCGGGCTGGGCGGCGTTCGCCTATCGCGCCGAGGTGATGGAGGCCTGGCCGCCCTCGATCCGGTTGTACGAGGCGCTGGGGATGGCGGACCGGGCGCCCTGAGGGTTGCCGGGCGCGAGGTTGCTTGTGCCGGGAAGACGCCCGCGCAACCTGTGCCGTGCGGCCGGTGCCGGTCGGTCCGATGGCTTGCATGCGGGGCGGTGGCCTGCGGCGCGATGGCCGGGGAGGCAAAGGCGCGCGGCGGGGCCGGCTTCGGGCACCGCCGCCCTCGGGCGCACCCGCTGCCCGGGCGGAGTGGCCAGAGCCGCCAGGATGCGGGCGAGGGCGAGCGTGACGTCACGCACCGCCGGCCGTCCCGGGTCCCGGCGAGGAGCTGCAAGGCGGGCCCGGCTGGCCGCCGCCCATCCGCGCGACCCGGCCTCACGGTACGCGTCGCGGCCGCCATCCGGTGGCCTTCCCCGCTCCGCCGGCCGCCTGGCGCCGAGGTCGCCGCCGCCCGCGGTCAGGCCGGGATCCGGCGGAAGAACCGGTTCTCGCCCAGCCGCGGCAATTCGGTGAAGCCGGGCCCGACCGCGCGCCGCACCGCGGCATCGCTGCCGGGACGGAAGCGGTCATGGGTCTCGACGACGATCAGCCCGATGCGTGGCAGCCAGGCGGCGGCGCTGTCGTCGAACAGCTCCACCTCCGCGCCCTCGATGTCCACCTTCAGGATGTCCACCTGCTGGAAGCCGTGGCGATCGAGCAGCGTGTCCAGGCGGAAGCAGGGCGTCTGGCGCGCCGACGGGGACGGCGCCTCGGTGACCTGGATGCCCCAGCCATCAAGGTCATTGCCCGCCTCGTCCTCGTCGGCCAGCGAGATCATGCCGTCGCGGTTCCAGATCGCGGCCTGCTCGCGCCGGACGCGCTCGCCGAAGGGCGCGGTGTTGGCTTCCAGCAGCGCGAAGTTGCCGGCATCGGGCTCCACCGCAAGCAGGCGGGCCTGCCTGTAGCGCAGGGCGAAGAACAGCGCGCTGAGGCCGATATTGGCACCCAGATCGACCACCGTCGCCGCGGCGGCGGGCAGGTCGGGGGTTTCGTATTCGCGGCGACCGAAGACCTGCTGGTAGACGGCGCCGTCGCTGCCGTGCAGGCGCAGGCTGACCTCGGCCTCGGTGCCGGGGATGGTGAAGCGAAGGCTGTGCGGCCGGACGACCTGGCCGGCGATCTGGATCAGGCCGCCGCGGCGGCGCAGCATGTCGAAGCGGATCGCCGTGGCGGCAACGGCTTCATGCACGAAGTCGCGGCCGACGCGGAGGAAGGCGTCGCGTTCGCCGTCCTCCCAGTCCAGCTCCAGCCGATCGGCGGCCAGCCGGTACCGGCCGCGCCGGGGCTTGCCTTCCATCGCCGCGGCGGCCTCGGCCTCGGACAGCAGGAGATGCGCGGTCCAGGCCGGGTGGATCGCCTTCACGCGGGTCACGGACATGCTGCTGGCTGCCTTCTGCCGGACGGGCGGCGCCGTCGGCCCGGATGCCGGGCGGTCGGGCCTTCCGGCTCCGCGCGGCGGTGGTGCCATGGGCGCCCGGCGACGCCAAGGGCCGGGCGAGGGCTCATCGGGGCGCGGTCGTCAGCCTGCCACCCCCAGCACGCGCCGCGCCGCCGCCGCGTCGGCCGCGATCGCGGCCTTCAGCTCCTCCAGCCCCCCGAAGGTCGCGTCCGGCCGCAGGAAGGCGCGCAGGCGCACGCCGATCTCCTGGCCGTAGAGGTCGCCGGACCAGTCGAACAGATGCGTCTCGCACCGCGTCACCGGGTCGCCGCCCAGCGTCGGGCGGCGGCCGACATTGGCCACGCCCGGCACTTCCTGCCCCGATGCCAGCATGCAGGTCACGGCATAGACCCCGCGCGCCGGTTCCAGGTGCCGGCCGAGCAGAATGTTGGCGGTCGGCCAGCCCAGCACGCGCCCGAGCCGGTCGCCGACGAAAACCTCGCCGCGCAGCTCGAAGGGCCGCCCGAGCAGCGCGGCGGCGCGGTCCGGGTAGCCATCCTGCAGCAGCTTGCGGATGCGGGTGGAGGAGACGGGTCCGGCCTCATCCGTCACCGCGGGGACGATGGTCAGGCCGATGCCGCGGCGTTCCGCCTCCCGCGCCAGGAAGGCGACGTCGCCGCCGCGGCGGTGGCCGAAGGCGAAGTCGGCGCCGCAGGCCAGGTGCCGGGCGCCGAGTCCCTGGTGCAGCACCTCCTCCACGAAAATCTCCGCCGGCATGGCGGCGAGCGTCGCGTCGAAGGGAAGCGCATGGATGCGGGTGGCGCCGGCGGCGGCCAGCGCGGCCGCCTTGGCGGGCAGCAGCGTCAGGCGGAAGGGCGGGTCCTCGGGGCGGAAATGCTCGCGCGGGTGGGGTTCGAAGGTCAGCGCGGCGAGCGGCAGGTCCGGGCGGGCGGCGTGGGCGGCGCGCAGCACGGCCAGGTGGCCGAGATGCACGCCGTCCAGGTTGCCGAGCGCCAGGGTGGCGCCGCGCCGGGACGGGGGAAGCTGGCGCCAGTCCGTGACGATGTCGGGGGTGGTCATGGCCGGCAGATGAGGGGTGGCGGGGCCGGGGCGCAAGGCGGGCCGGCGGGAAGGGGGGCGCGGGCGCGCCCCGCGGGCATCACGCCTGGTCGGGGCGCAGCCAGGCCTGGGTGCCCGGGGGCGGGGCGAAGCCGTCCAGCGCCGCCAGCGCGCCGTCCGGGTCCTCGGCCAGCATGGCCAGGGGGCGATGGTGGGGGCGGACGAAGCCCTCGGCGGCCATATGGTCGAGCGCCCCCAGGAAGGGGCGCCAATAGCCGTCCACGTCGAGGAACACCGTGCCCTTGTCCTGGATGCCGAGCTGCGCCCAGGTCAGCGCCTCCACCGCTTCCTCCAGCGTGCCGTAGCCGCCGGGCAGCACGATGAAGCCGTCGGAGAGCGAGGCCATCAGCGCCTTGCGCTCATGCATGGTGTCGACGACGTGCAGGTCGACCGCGCCGCCATGCCCGACCTCCCGCGCCAGCAGCCCGTGCGGGATCACGCCGGTCACATGCGCGCCGGCCGACAGCGCGGCATCCGCCACGATGCCCATCAGCCCGACCGCGCCGCCGCCGTAGACCAGGCCGAGGCCGCGCGCCGCGATCCGCCGGCCCATGGCGCGCGCGGCCTCCGCATAGGCGGGGCGGGCGCCGGGGGCGGATCCGCAGAAGACGCAGACGCGCCTGAGGCGCCGGAAGCCGGGGGCGGCGGGCGGGGTCACTCCGCGGCCTCCGCTGCTGCCGCCGCCGCGGCGCGGACGGCGAGCGCGGCGCGGGATGGCACGGCGACCAGCGCTTCCCCTTCCAGCACCGGCTCGCCGCGCACGGTGCAGACGGTGCGCAGGCTGGCGCGGCTCTTGGCGGCGTTCAGCTCGGTGATCTCCACGGTCGCGGTGACGGTGTCGCCGATGCGGACGGGGCGGCGGAAGCGCAGCGATTGCGACATGTAGATGGTCCCCGGGCCGGGAAGTTGCGTGCCCATGACCTTGGTGATCAGCCCGGCCGCCAGCATGCCGTGGGCGATGCGTTCGCCGAAGACGCTGTCGCGGGCGTATTCGGCGTTGAGGTGCATCGGGTTGGTGTCGCCGGTGACGGCGGCGAACAGCACGATGTCGGCTTCCGTGATGGTCTTGCCGAAGCTCGCCTTCTGGCCGACCGAGAGATCCTCGAAGAACCAGCCCTCGCTCATTGCGTGACGCCCCTGTTGCGCTGCACAAGCCGTAGCCGTTGCGGGGCGTGGCGGGCAAGGGGCGCCCAAGGGGGGACACGGCATGGACAAGCCGGCGCGCCCCTGCCAGAACGCCGGCCGCTTCACGAAACTGCCACGGGACGACGCGATGCCCCGCACCGAGATCGGCTCCTCCGAGCGGCTGCTGGAAGAACTGCGCGGCTGGGTCGAGACGGAGACGCCGACCACCGATGCGCTGGCCGTGAACCGGCTGGCCGACCGCGCAGAGGCGGGGCTGCGCGCGGTGGGCGGCGCGGTGACGCGCATCCCCGGCCGCGACGGATTCGGGGACACGCTGGTGTGCCGCACGCCAGGCCCAGGGGGCGACGGCGTCGCGCCGGTGGTGGTGGCCGGGCATCTCGACACGGTGTGGGACCACGGCACGCTGGACGGCGCGATGCCCTTCCGCATCGACGGCGCGAAGGCCCACGGGCCGGGGATCTACGACATGAAGGCAGGGTCCTTCATGGCCTTCCACAGCGTGCGGGAGATCCTGCGCCAGAAGGTCGCGACGCGCAGCCCGATCGTGCTGCTGCTGACGCCGGACGAGGAGGTGGGAAGCCCCACCAGCCGCGGCCCGATCGAGGAGGCGGCGCGCGGCGCCCGGGCGGTGCTGATCCCCGAACCGGCCGGCGCGGGGGGGGCCTGCGTCACCGCGCGCAAGGGCGTCGGGCGCTTCGAGATCGCGGTCGATGGCGTCTCCGCCCATGCCGGCGGCAACTGGAGCGAGGGGCGCAGCGCGATCGTCGCCCTCTCGCGCCTCGTCCTGCGGATCCATGCGATGACGGACCTGGCGGCGGGCATCACCACCAATGTCGCGCCGGTCTGGGGCGGCACGCGCCCGAACGTGATCGCGCCGGAGGCAGGGTGCGAGGTGGATCTGCGCGTGCCGACCATCGCGCTCGGCGAAAGGCTGGAGGCGGAGATCCTGGCCCTGGCGGGCACGGAGGACGGGGTGCGTGTGACGGTGACCGGCGGCATGAACCGCCCGCCCTTCGCCGAGACGCCGGCGATCCGCGCGCTCTACGAGCAGGCGCGCGCCCTGGCGGCGGCGCATGGCTACGACCTGCCGGTGCAGCATCGCGGCGGCGGGTCGGACGGGAATTTCACGGCGGCGCTCGGCGTGCCGACGCTGGATGGGCTGGGCTGCACGGGCGCGGGCGCGCATGCGCCGCACGAGCATATCCTGTGGCCGGACCTGGCGCCGCGCTGCGCGACGCTCTGCGCGCTGCTCGAGGAGATCGGGTAGGGGGCGCGCGGGGCCGCGGCTGCGGCCCGTCGGGCCGCGGAGGCCGTGCCGCGCGGGCGCGGCCGGCATGGCCACCCGCGGCCGCGCTTCAGCCGGCGCGGGCCATGGTCTAGCCTGCCGCCGATGCGCGCCGCCCCTCCGCCCTGCCCGCCTTGCCATGGCCGCCCGGCCGACCGGCGGGCATGACCGCGGCCTTCGGCTTCTACGCGCTGGCGGCGCTGGCCGAGATCGCGGGCTGCTTCGCGGTCTGGGCGGTGCTGCGGCTCGGGCGCAGCGCCTGGTGGCTGCTGCCGGGGCTGGCGTGCCTGGCGCTGTTCGCCTGGGTGCTGACGCGGGTGGAGGCGGAATTCGCCGGCCGGGCCTTCGCCGCCTATGGCGGGGTCTACATCGCCGCATCGCTCGCATGGATGTGGGCGGTGGAAGGCGCGCGGCCGGATCGCTTCGACCTGGCCGGCGCCGCGCTGTGCCTGGGCGGCGCGGCGCTGATCCTGCTGGCACCGCGCGCGGGCTGAGCCGCCGGCGCCTCAGCCCAGCGGCGCGGTGCGCCACAGCGTGACGCGCAGCCCGCCATGCGGCACCGGCGGGCCCGGCGGCAGGAAGGGCAGGGCGGTGGCCCGCGCCAGGGCGGGCTCGGCCGTCACCAGCCCGACGCGCCAGCCCCGGAAGCGGCGCAGCAGCACCTGGCCGAGGGCGCGGTGCAGCGGCACCAGCGCCGCCGCATCGCCCAGCCGCGCGCCATAGGGCGGGTTGACCATGACCAGGCCCGGCGGGCCGGGCGGCGGCTCGGCCTCGGAGACCACGGCCTGGCGGAAGGCGGTGCCCGCCGCCATGCCGGCGCGGCCGGCATTCGCGATGGCCGCGGCGATGGAGCCGGCATCGCGGTCGCTGCCGTGGCAGGTGGCGGCGGGCGGCCGCGGCCGTTCCACCGCGCGCATCCGCGCCCAGGCCTCGGCGTCGAAGGTGGCCAGGCGTTCGAAGGCGAAGCTTCGGGCACGGCCGGGGTTGAGGCGCGCGGCGATCTCCGCGGCCTCGATGACGAAGGTGCCCGATCCGCACATCGGGTCCAGCACCGGCTCCGCGCCGCCATAGCCGCATTGCATCAGGAACAGCGCGGCCATGGTCTCGCGCAGCGGGGCGGCGGCGACGTCCTGCTTGAAGCCGCGGCGATGCAGGGGCTCGCCGGAGGTGTCGAGGCTGAGGGTGCAGAGATCGTGGTCGATGCGGACCATCACCGCGACCTCCGCGGCCGGGTCGGGCGTGGCGCCGAGCGTCTCCGCGATCGCGCGCTCCACCCGCTCCGCTGCCGCGCCGGAATGCCAGATGCGGGAGGCGCTGCAACTGGCCTCGACGCGGAAGGGGGTGTCCCGGCGCAGCAGCGCGGGCCACGGCGTGCGCCGCGCGCGCAGGTCGAGCTGGGCAAGCTGCGTGACGCGGAAGGCATCGACGCGCGCCAGCACGCGGGTGGCGCCGCGCAGCCAGAGATTGGCGCGCCAGGCATCCGGCCAGGCGCCCTGGAAGGCGACGCCGCCGGGCACGGCGAGCGGCTGGCGGAACCCCTTGAGGCGGAGCTCCTGGAGGAGCGTGGGCTCCAGGCCCGGCGGGCAGGCGGCGAAGAGGTCGAGATGAGGGGGCATGTCGGTGGGGCCGGATGATGCCGGCGGGCCGGGCGCGCGGAAAGGCCGGCGCCCGGGCATGGGCATCGCATGCGCGGAACGAAAGGCTACTGCCGTCGTTGCACCTGCCCTCTCCCCGGCGGAGGGAGAGGGTCGGGGCAGTGCGCCGTCGGGGTGAAGGGGCGTGCGAAGCGCTGGTCCACCACCTGGAGTCCGAAGCGTTATCCGCACGGCGCCGCGCGCCCCGCCCTCTCCCGGCCAGGCGGGACAGGGTGGTTCTCGCCGCGTCGGCGCCCCTGCGGGTGTCCTGGGCGTCCGGGACCGGCCCCTTGCCGGCCCCCGCCCGGCCGGGCGATCCTCGGCCCCGACGCCGCCAGGGGAGTTCCGCCATGCCGCAGGCGCTGATCGTCGGCGCGGGGGAGGGGTTTTCCGCCTCCTTCGCCCGGAAGCTGGCCGGGCAGGGCCATGCCGTGGCGCTCGCCGCCCGCGACGTGGCCAAGCTCGAACCGCTGCAGGCCGAGACCGGCGCCACGCTGCACGCCTGCGACGCCGCCGACCCGGCGCAGGTCGCGGCGCTGTTCGCGACGCCGCAGGCGCGCGACGCCGGGATCGTGCTCTACAACCCCTCCTACCGCGTGCGCGGGCCGATCACCGAGCTCGAGCCGGAGCAGGTGCGCCGGGTGCTGGAGGTCTGCGCCTTCGGCGCCTTCCTCGTCGCGCAGCAGGCGGCGCGCTGCATGCTGCCGCGCGGGCGCGGCACCATCCTGCTCACCGGCGCCTCGGCCGGGGTGAAGGGGTTTCCGGGTTCCGCCCCCTTCGCCATGGGCAAGTTCGCGCTGCGGGGGCTGGGCGAATCGCTGGCGCGGGAGCTGCACCCGCAGGGCATCCATGTGGTGCACATCGTCGTCGATGGCGGCATCCGCAGCGCCAGGCGGCCGGAGACCGGGCAGGACACGCTGCTCGACCCGGATGCGATCGCGGAGGCCGCCTGGGCCGCGGTGCAGCAGCCGCGCAGCGCCTGGTCGCACGAGATCGCGCTGCGCCCCTGGGTGGAGAAGTTCTGACATGCCGCAGGACGCGCAGGGCAACGCGCTGACCATCGCGTCGGAGGAGGCGGCGCGCGCCTTCGACCACATGGTGGCGGGCTTCCTGACCTATCGCTTCGACACCGGCCTGCGCCTGAAGGCCGTCCTCAAGCTGGACGCCGAGGCGCCGCTGCCGCAGGCCATGGCCGGCGCCTTCGCGCTGCTGGCCTATGACCGCGGCATGGTCCCGCGCGCGGAGGCCGCGCTGGACCGCGCCGCCGCGCTGCCCGCCAACCCGCGCGAGGCCGCCCATGTCGCGGCGCTGCGCCATTGGGCGGCCGGCCACCCCGAACGCGCGCTGACGGCGTGGGAGGCGATCGTGGCGGAGCATCCGCGCGACCTGCTCGCCTTCCGCCTGCACCATTTCACCGCCTTCTGGATGGGGGCGAAGGGGCGGATGCTGGCGCTGGCGCAGCGCGCCATGCCGGGCTGGTCGGACGCGGTGCCGGGCCATGGCTCGATGCTCGCCTGCCTCTGCTTCGCGATGGAGGAATGCGGGCTCTACACCCCCGCCGAGGAAGCCGGCCGCGCCGCCGTGGCGCTGGACCCGGAGGAATTGTGGGCGGTCCACGGCGTGGCCCATGTGCTGGAGATGCAGGGCCGCCGCGCCGAGGGCCTGGACTGGATCGCCGCCTGCGAGCCCGGCTTCGGCGAGGGCAACAACCTGATGCACCACATCTGGTGGCACCAGGCGATGTTCCACCTGGAACGGCGGGAATTCGACGCGGCGCTGGCGCTGTACGACACGCGCTTCCGCAACCCCGGCAGCCGCGTGACCCAGGCGCAGCCCGACCTCTACATCGACGTGCAGAACGCCGCCTCCATCCTGTGGCGGCTGGAACGCCAGGGGGCGCAGGGCGGCGCGCGCTGGCAGGAACTGGCCGACAAGGCGGAGGCGCGGATCGGCGACACGCTCTCTGCCTTCACCCAGCCGCACTGGATGATGGCGCTGGCCGCCGCCGGGCGGTTCGAGGCGGCGGGGCGGATGCTGGCGGCGCTGGAGGAGGCCGGCCGCGGCAACACGCCGCACGCCGCGGTGCTGCGCGAGGCGGCGCTGCCGGCCTGCCGGGCCGTGCTGGCCCATGCGCGCGGCCAGCACGCGGCGGCGGTGGCGGCGCTGCGCCCGGCGCTCGGCGGGCTGTATCGGCTCGGCGGGTCGCATGCGCAGCTGGACGTGCTGGAACAGCTGTTCCTGGACGCGGCGATGCGGGCGGGGCAGGTGGCCGATGCGCGGCTGCTGCTGGAACGCGTCGCCGCCCGCCACCCGGTGCCGCCGGCGCGGCGCATCGGCTATGCCGAGGCCGCGCTGGCCGTGCCGCACTGACCGGCCTCCCCGCACGTTGAGGCGGGGGGGCGAGTGGTCTAAACCGGCGCGCATGACCCAACAGCCCGCCACGGTCGAGATCGGCGCCGCCGCCGGCGCCGTCCGCTTCGCCAATCACCTGCCGATCGCGCTGATCGCCGGGCCCTGCCAGATGGAAAGCCGCGCCCATGCGCTGGAGATGGCGCAGGCGCTGAAGGAGATCGCTGCCCGGCGCGGCATCGGGCTGGTCTTCAAGACAAGCTACGACAAGGCCAACCGCACCTCCGGCAAGGCCGCGCGCGGCATCGGCATGGCGGGCGCGCTGCCGGTCTTCGCCGAGATCCGCGAAAGCCTCGGCCTGCCCGTGCTGACCGACGTGCACGAGGCGGCGCAATGCGCCCCCGTCGCCGAGGCGGTGGACGTGCTGCAGATCCCGGCCTTCCTCTGCCGCCAGACCGACCTGCTGCTGGCCGCCGCCGCGACGGGCCGGGCGGTGAACGTCAAGAAGGGCCAGTTCCTGGCGCCGTGGGACATGAAGAACGTCGCCGCCAAGATCACCGAGGCCGGCAACCCCCGCGTGCTGCTGACCGAGCGCGGGGCATCCTTCGGCTACAACACGCTGGTGTCCGACATGCGCGCCCTGCCGATCATGGCGCGGGAGACCGGGCTGCCGGTGGTGTTCGACGCGACGCATTCCGTGCAGCAGCCGGGCGGGCAGGGCGCGTCCTCCGGCGGGCAGCGCGAATTCGTGGAGACGCTGGCGCGCGCGGCGGTGGCGGTCGGCGTGGCCGGCCTGTTCATCGAGACGCACCAGGACCCCGACCGCGCGCCGTCGGACGGGCCGAACATGGTCCCGCTGGCGAGGTTCGAGGCGCTGGTCGCGCGGCTGCAGGCGATCGACGCGCTGGTGAAGGGTTTTGCCGCCGATGACGGCGGCGCCGCGGGCTGAGGCGTCGGGACGGCGACACCAATGAACCCGATCGTCCTGATTCCGGCGCGCATGGCCGCGACGCGGCTGCCCGACAAGCCGCTGGCCGACATCCACGGCAAGCCGATGATCGTGCATGTCTGGGAACGCGCGATGGAGGCCGCGATCGGCGCGGTCGTCGTCGCCACCGACAGCCCCGCCATCGCGGATGCCGTGCGCGCCGCCGGCGGGCGCGTGCAGATGACGCGCGCCGACCACCCTTCCGGCAGCGACCGCATCCATGAGGCGATCGCGGCACTCGACCCCGAAGGCCGGCACGATGCGGTGGTCAACGTCCAGGGCGACCTGCCGACCATCGATCCCGCCTGCATCCGCGCCTCCCTCTCGCCGCTGATGGACCCCGCGGTGGACATCGCCACCCTGGTCGCGGAGATCGACCGGGAGGAGGAGCGCACCGCGCCGTCGGTCGTGAAGATGGTGGGCAGCGAACTGGCGCCGGGGCGCTTCCGCTGCCTGTATTTCACCCGCGCCACCGCGCCCTGGGGCGAGGGCAGGCTGTGGCACCATATCGGGCTCTACGCCTGGCGGCGCGCGGCGCTGGCGCGCTTCGTCGCGCTGCCGCCGTCCGGGCTCGAGAGGCGCGAGAAGCTGGAACAGCTGCGCGCGCTGGAAGCGGGGATGCGCATCGACGCGGTGGCGGTGCCGACCGTGCCGCTCGGCGTGGACACGCCGGCCGATCTGGAACGCGCGCGCCGGATGCTGGCGCCGGGAGCGAGGGCATGAGCGAGGCAATGCGGCGTGCGACGCTGGTGCGCACCCTGGCGCTCGAAGTGGAAGGCCTGCAGGCGCTGCAGGCGGCGCTCGAAGGCGAGCTCGGGACCCAGGTGCTGCGCGCGGTGGAGGTGGTGCTGGCGCGCCATGGCCGCGTCGCCGTCACGGGCATGGGCAAGTCGGGGCATGTGGCGCGCAAGATCGCGGCGACCATGGCTTCCACCGGCACGCCCGCGCAGTTCGTCCATCCCGCGGAAGCCAGCCATGGCGACCTCGGCATGATCGCGCGCGACGACGTGGTCTTCGCGCTGTCCTGGTCGGGCGAGGCGCCGGAGCTGGCCGACATCATCGCCTATACGCGGCGCTTCGCGGTGCCGCTGGTGGCCTTCACCTCCCGCGCCGACAGCGCGCTGGGCCTGGCGGCCGATGTCTGCCTGACCATGCCGCGCATGGCGGAAGCCTGCCCGAACGGCCTGGCGCCCACCACCAGCACGACGATGACGCTCGCGCTGGGCGATGCGCTGGCCATGGCGCTGCTGGAGGCGCGCGGCTTCTCGCCGCAGGATTTCCGGGACTTCCACCCGGGCGGCAAGCTCGGCGCGCGCCTGAAGCGCGCCCGGGACCTGATGCACGGGCCGGAGGACCTGCCGCTGGTCACGCAGCAGGCCACGCTGACCGAGGCGATCGTGGAGATGACGTCGCGCCGCTTCGGGGTGACCGGCGTGGTGGACGGGGAAGGCCGCCTGGTCGGCGTGCTGACCGATGGCGACCTGCGCCGCGCCTTCCAGACTGGCCGTTCGCTGGATGGCGAGGTGGCGGAGGCGATGACGCCGCGGCCGCGCACCGCCGCGCCCGATGCGCTGGCGGCCGACCTTCTCGGCATGATGAACGAGAAGCGAATCACCAGCCTGTTCGTCGTCGCCGGCGGCATGCGGCCGGTCGGCATCCTGCACATCCACGACCTGCTGCGCGCCGGGGTGGTGTAGCGCAGCCGGCGTCGATCACGCGCGCGAACAGCCTTCCGCGCCATGGCGGGGGCCCCGCCGGGCACGCATCACGGAACGCGGCCCGGCCGGCCTGCCTTCACCATATGCCGAGGCTCGCCAGGCCCCAGATCGTCAGCACGGCCGCGCAGGTGTAGCTGGCGAGCACCACGCTGCCGACGCGCAGGAAGTCGATGATGCGGTAGTTGCCCGGCCCCATCACCATCAGATGGGTCTGGTAGCCATAGGGCATCAGGAAGGAAGCGGAGGCACCGAAGGCCACGGTCAGTACCACGGCTTCCGGCGCGAGGTTGCCGAGCTGCGCGAGCTGGATGCCGATGGGCAGCGCGGCGACGCCGGCGGCGACATTGGACAGCAGCTCCGTCAGCACCCAGGTCACGAAGAAGATCGCCAGGATCAGCAGCAGCGGCCCCGCCTCTCCGAGCAGGCTCGCGACGCCGCCCGCGATCGTAACGTCGAGCCCGACCTTGGTCATCGCGTTGCCCAGCGCGATCGAGCCCCAGAGCAGCATGCCGAGCTCGAAGGGGAAGATGCGCCGCAGCTCGCGCGGGGTCAGCATGCCGAACATCAGCGGCACGAAGACCAGCATCGCCGCGGCGAGAACGAAGGGCACGATCTCCGCCGTCACCAGCACGAAGAAGCTGCCGAACAGCGCGGTGACGATGGCGGCGTCGCGGCGCGACAGCATGGCGCCGCTGCTCTCGTCGGTCTCGACGATGTGGAAGTTGGACCGCACATCCTCCTTCGCGAGGAAGTCGGAGCCGGCGGAGATCACCAGCAGGTCGCCCGGCCGCAGCTCGATCTCGCCGAGCTTGCCGGACAGCTTCTGGGTGCCGCGGCGGATGCCGAGCACGGAGGCGTCGAAGGCGGCGCGGAAGCCCACCTCCTTCAACGTGGAGCCCACCAGCCCGGAATTGGACGACACCACGGCGTGGTAGACGCCGAGGCTGGAATGCGATTTCGGCTCGCGCACCACCTGCAGGCCGGCGATGGCGCGCAGCTCGTCGATGTAGCGCACGTCGCCGGCGAGGATCAGCACGTCGCCATCCTGCAGCAGCTCGGTCGGGTGGACAGGGGCGAGGGTGGCGGTGCCGCGCACGATCTCGGCGACGTAGAAATGCGCCAGGTTGCGCAGCTGGTTCTCGATCAGCGACTTGCCGATCAGCTGGCTGCCGGGCGGGACGCGCGCCTCGATGTGGAAGAGCTCGGCGGTGCGGACCTCGGCGGTGCCGCGCCTGCCGCTCAGCAGCAGGGGGGCGAAGAACAGCAGCACGCCGAGCACCGCGGCGAAGGCGGCGATGCCGGGCAGCACGAAGTCCAGCACGCCGACGCCGATGCCGCGGTTCGCCGCCTGGCCCACCACGATGACGCTGGCCGAGGTGCCGAAGCTGGTCAGCATGCCCCCGGCCAGCGCGATGTAGGACAGCGGCATGAGCAGCTGGTGCGGCGGCACGGTCGGGTGGCGCGCCGCCGGGCCCATGAAGGCGCCGACGACCGCGGTGTTGGGCAGCGCGGCGGAGACGAGGCCGGCGGTGCCGAGGAAGCGGCGCGCCGCGGCGAAGACGGTGCTGTCGCGCCGGCTGACCAGCAGCTTTCGCAGCCAGTGCAGCCGGCCGAGCAGGGTGGAGAAGATCACCAGGCAGATCACCGCGACGGAAGCGGGATCGACCAGCAGCTGCAGCAATTCGCGCGAGGTCATGGTGCCGAGCAGCAGCAGCCCCGCCATGAAGGCGGCGAAGGCGTGCGCCATCCTGACGCGGCCGCTGGTGAGCGCCACCAGCAGGACCGCGATCAGGGCATACTCGGCATAGGGGCTCATGCCTGCCGGCCCGCCGCCGCGCCGTTCAGCTGGCGATCAGCCGCCGGACGTGGTCGAGCACCTCGACCGCCGCCTGTTCGGGCGTGCGGCCGACGGTGTGCAGGTGGACTTCCGCCTGCTCCGGCGGTTCGTAGGGCGAGGAGACGCCGGTGAAATTCTGGATCGCCCCGCGCAGCGCCTTGGCGTAGAGGCCCTTCGGGTCGCGGCGGATGCATTCCTCGACCGGGGTGTCCACGAAGACCTCGATGAACTCGCCGTCTGCCATCATCTCGCGCACCATGCGGCGTTCCGCGCGGAAGGGCGAGATGAAGGAGCAGAGCACGATCACGCCGGCATCGACGAACAGCTTCGCCACCTCGCCCACGCGGCGGATGTTCTCCACGCGGTCCTGGTCGGTGAAGCCCAGGTCGCGGTTGAGCCCGAAGCGCAGGTTGTCGCCGTCCAGCGTGTAGGTGTGCCGCCCTTCGCGGTAGAGCGCCTGCTCGACCAGCTTGGCCACCGTGGACTTGCCCGAGCCCGACAGGCCGGTGAACCACAGCACCAGTGGCTTCTGGTGATCGAGCGCCGCGCGCGCCCGCTTGTCCACCAGGAATTCCTCCTGGTGGATGTTGGTGGCGCGGCGCAGCCCGAAGCTGATCATGCCCGCGCCGGCGGTGCGGTTCGACAGCCGGTCCACCAGCACGAAGGCGCCGGTCTGGCGGTTCTCGGTGTAGGCGTCGAAGGGCACGCGCATCGCGGTGGAGAAGTTGCAGAAGCCGATCTCGTTCAGGTCGAGCTTCTTGGCCGCCGCGTGTTCCAGCGTGTTGACATCGACGCGGTGCTTGATGGCGGTGACCGAGGCGGTGGTCCACAGGTTGCCGACGCGCATCAGGTACTGGCGGCCGGGCAGCATCGCTTCCTCGTCCATCCAGAGCAGGTGCGCGGCGAACTGGTCGGCGAGTTCCGGCCGGTCCGCCAGCGGCGCCAGCACGTCGCCGCGCGCCACGTCCACCTCGTCCGCCAGGCAGATCGTCACGGCATCGCCCGCCGAGCAGACATCGACGTCGCCGTCGGGGCCGAGGATGCGCGCGATGTGGCTGGTGCGCCCCGAGGCGGCGACCACCACCGCGTCCCCCACCGCCGCGCGGCCCGAGGCGACGCTGCCGGAGAAGCCGCGGAAATCGAGGTTCGGCCGGTTCACCCACTGCACCGGGAAGCGGAAGGACTTGTCTTCCACCCCGTGCTCCACGTCCACCGCTTCCAGGTGGCCGAGCAGCGTCGGGCCGCGGTACCAGGGCGTGTTGCCCGAGCGCTGCGTGACGTTGTCGCCGAAGCGCGCGGAAACCGGGATCGGCACCATCGTCTGGAAGCCGAGGCCCGAGGCGAAGGTCGCCCAGTCGCCCACGATGCGGTCGAAGGTCGCCTCGTCGAAGCCGACCAGATCGATCTTGTTCACCGCCAGAACCACGTGGCGGATGCCGAGCAGCGAGCAGATGTAGGTGTGCCGCCTGGTCTGCGTCAGCACGCCCTTGCGGGCGTCGGCCAGGATGATCGCGAGATCCGAATTGGACGCGCCGGTCGCCATGTTGCGCGTGTACTGCTCGTGCCCCGGCGTGTCGGCGACGATGAAGCTGCGCTTCGGCGTGCCGAAGAAGCGGTAGGCGACGTCGATGGTGATGCCCTGCTGCCGCTCCGCCTCCAGGCCATCCACCAGCAGCGCGAGATCCACTTCCTCGCCCACCGTGCCGTGCTTGCGGCTGTCCTTCTCGATGGTCGCCAGCGTGTCTTCCATGATCAGCTTGCTGTCGTAGAGCAGCCGGCCGATCAGGGTGGACTTGCCGTCATCCACCGACCCGCAGGTGAGGAAGCGGAGCAGCCCGCGCGCGGTGTCCATGCCGTGCATCAGAAGTAACCCTCGCGCTTCTTCCGCTCCATCGAGGCTTCCTGGTCCTTGTCGATCAGGCGCCCCGCGCGTTCGCTGACGCGGCTTTCGCGCAGCTCGTCCAGCATCTGCCCGAGCGTCTCGGCGCGGCTTTCATGCGCCGCCGTCAGCGGCCAGTCGCCCATGGTGCGAAAGCGCACCCACATGCGCTCCACCTGCTCGCCGTCGCGCAGCTTCATGCGGTCGTCGTCGCGCATGATCAGGATGCCGTCGCGCTTCACGATCGGGCGTTCGGCGGCGAAGTACAGCGGCACGACGGGGATGTTCTCGGCGGCGATGTATTCCCAGACGTCGAACTCGGTCCAGTTGGACAGCGGGAAGACGCGCATGCCCTCGCCCTGGTTGATGCGGGTGTTGTAGAGGCCCCAGAGCTCCGGCCGCTGGTTGCGCGGTTCCCAGGTGTGGCCGGCGGTGCGGTGGCTGAACACGCGCTCCTTGGCGCGCGCCTTCTCCTCGTCGCGCCGCGCGCCGCCGATCGCCGCGTCGAAGCCATGGATGTCGAGGCCCTGCTTCAGCGCCTCCGTCCCCATGACCGACATGTGGACCTGGCTGCCGTGGTCGAGCGGGTTGATGCCGCGCGCCAGGCCGTCGGGGTTGGAATGCACGATCAGCCGCAGGCCGAGTTCCGCCACGCGGCGGTCGCGGAATTCCAGCATGTCGCGGAAGTCCCAGCCGGTGGCGATGTGCATCAGCGGGAAGGGCGGCTTGCCCGGCGCGAAGGCCTTCATCGCCAGGTGCAGGACGACCGAGCTGTCCTTGCCGATGGAATAGAGCAGCACGGGGTTGCGGAAGCCCGCCGCCGTCTCGCGCAGGATGCCGATGGCCTCGGCCTCCAGCCGGCGCAGCTGCGGGGTCAGGCGGCCGGCGGAGGCACCCACCCCGGGCCCCGCGCGCGTAGTGGATTGCATCGCCACGCTCGATCGCATCCCTGGGATCGCCCTTCCAAAACTGCTGGCCGGCGGTTGCATACCGCAGCGCAGCATCGCCGGATAGGCACTATACCAGCCATCCGGGCAAACTCTACCGGCGCGAAGGTCGCTGTTGGTCGTGCCGCTTGGCGCGGCGCGGCGGTGCGCGCGAATGCTCCTTGCCGCCGTCGTCGGCGTCCGCCGGCGCCGCGCCGGATGCGCTCAGGGCCGGCCGATGGATGCGTATCGGAAGCCCGCCTCCCGCATCGCCGGGGGGTCCCAGACGTTGCGGAGGTCGAGCACGACGTCGCCGCGCATCGCGGCCTTCAGCCGCGCCGGGGCCAGCGCGCGGAACTCGTTCCATTCGGTCAGCAGCACCAGCGCATCGGCGCCCGCCGCCGCATCCAGCGCGTTCTCGCAGAACTGCACGGCCTGCGGCAGCAGCGCCTTCGCATGCGCCATGGCCGCCGGGTCGAAGGCGCGCAGCGTGGCGCCGGCCGCCGCCAGCCGCGGCAGGATGTCGAGCGAGGGCGCGTCGCGCATGTCGTCGGTCTCGGGCTTGAAGGCCAGCCCCAGCACGCCGATCACCTTGCCCGCCGCGTCGCCGCCGAGCGCGTGCAGCACGCGGTCCGCCATCGCCAGCTTGCGCGCATCGTTCGCCGCGATCGTCGCCTCCACCAGCGTGATCGGCGCCCCGGCGTCGCGCGCGGTGCGCGCCAGCGCCAGCGTGTCCTTCGGGAAGCAGGACCCGCCATAGCCCGGCCCGGCGTGCAGGAACTTCCGCCCGATCCGGCCATCGAGGCCCATGCCGCGCGCCACGTCGTGCACGTCCGCGCCGACCTTCTCGCAGAGATCGGCGACCTGGTTGATGAAGGTCACCTTGGCGGCCAGGAAGGCGTTGGCGGCGTACTTGATCAGCTCCGCCGTCTCGATGCTGGTCGCGACGATCGGCGTCTCGATCAGGTAGAGCGGGCGGTACAGCCGGCGCAGCACCGTCAGAGCGCGGTCGCTGTCGGTGCCGATCACCACGCGGTCCGGGCGCATGAAGTCGCCGATCGCGTTCCCCTCGCGCAGGAATTCCGGGTTGGAGGCGACCTGGATCTCGAGGTCCGGGCGGATGCGCGCCACCAGCTCGCGCAGCTGCGCGCCGGTGCCGACGGGCACGGTGGATTTCGTCACCAGCACGAAGGGCTGGGTGGCGGCGCGGGCCACCTGTTCGGCGGCGGCGAAGACGTAGGTGAGGTCGGCGTGCCCGTCGCCGCGGCGGGACGGCGTGCCGACGGCCAGGAACACGGCTTCCGCGCCGGCGATGCCCTCGGCGATGTCGGTGGTGAAGCGCAGCCTGCCTTCGGCGCTGTTGTCCGCGACCAGCCGGTCCAGCCCCGGCTCGTAGATCGGGATCCGGCCTTCGCGCAGCGCGGCGATCTTGGCCGCGTCGGTGTCCACCAGCACCACCTCGGTGCCGAATTCGGCGAAGCAGGCGCCGGAAACCAGGCCGACATAGCCGGCGCCGATGACCGCGATCCTCATGGCCTCAGCCTCCTTCCGGGCGGCAGCGGGGATCGGCCTGCGTCGCCAGGCCGCCCGCGCCCTGCATGGCTGCGGGGCGGGCTAACGCAGCCCCGCCCCGCTGGCAAGTGAGGCGCCGGCGCCTTCGGCCAGCAGCCCCGCGAAGATCGGCAGGGCGGCCCGCAGTTCGGCCGCCGGCACCCTCTCCCGCGGGGTGTGCGCCAGCCCGACATCGCCGGGGCCCAGCACGAGGCAGGGGGCCAGGGCCTGCAGCTCGCTCGCATCCGTCCCGTAGGGCGCCGTGCCGGGCGCGCGGCCGGTCAGCCGCGCGCCGAGCGCCACCAGCGGATGGTCGGCCGGCAGCTCGGGCGGGCGGCCTTCATGGTGCTCGGCCAGCTCGACCCCGGCCTCCGCGGCGGCCGCGCGCACCGCCTCCAGCACGGGGGCCGGATCGACCTTCGCGCTGTAGCGGAACTTGATCAGCGCGGTGGCCCGGCCGACGGTGACGTTCACCGCGGTGCCGTGGTTGTCGAGCACCAGGTTGAAGTCCGAGAAGGGCGGCGCGTAGTCCGCATCCTGCAGCGCCGGGTCGCTGCGCAGGCGGTCATGCACCTGCCGCATCGCGACCAGGAACGGCAGCAGCTTCCAGTTGGCGTTGACGCCGAGCCCGGTCGAGGAATGCGCCTGCACGCCGCGCGCGACGGCGGTGAAGGCGACATGACTGCGATGGCCGCGCACCGGGGCAAGGCCCGTCGGCTCCGCCACCACGATGCCGGCAAGCCCGATCTCCCGCGCCAGGCGGCTGTCGCGGGCGATGCGCTGCGCACCTTCCTTCGTCGTCTCCTCGTCCGTCGTGATCAGCAGCGTGGCCGGCGTGCCGGCGGGCGCCGCCTTCGCGGCGACGATGCAGGCCGCGAGCTGGCCCTTCATGTCGACGCTGCCGAGGCCGTGCAGCCAGCCTTCCGCATCCAGGCGCGGCGACCAGGGGTCGCTCTCCCACCCCGTGGCGGGGACGGTGTCCATGTGGCCGGACAGCGCGATGCCGCCGCGCGGGCCGCGATGCGCGACCAGCGCGCGCTTCGCGACGCCGGCGGCGTCGGTGAAGTCCAGCCGCTCGATCTCGAAGCCCGCCAGCTCCCGCTCGATGCGATCGGCGATAGCGAGGTTGGACATCGCGCTGCGGCTGTCGATGGCGACGAGGTCCGCGGCGAGCCGCAGCACGGGATCCCGGGTGGCTTGCAGCGCCGGCTTGGGCAGGTCGGTCATGGGCTGACCCTTGCTCGCCCGGGCGCGCGCCGCAAGCCGTCCCTGCCGCGGCGCGTCCCGAGCCGCGCTTGCCGCGGCCTTGGCCGCGAGGGAGGATGCGCGCCATGCAAAGCTACCTCGACCCGCGCAGCGGCCGCACCTGGCCGCTCGACCCGCCCCGCTGGTGCGGCGATGCCCGCGAGCCGCTGCTGCTGACCCCGCGGCGCGGCATCGGGCGGGACGAGGTCGCGCGCGACCGGCGCTCCATCTGGCGCTACGCCGCCGCGCTGCCCTTCGCGCCCTCGGCGCCGGTCACGATGGGGGAGGGCTGCACCCCGCTGCTGGAACGCGCCCTGCCCGGCGGCACGGCGCTGCTGAAATGCGAATGGTTCATGCCGACCGGCAGCTTCAAGGATCGCGGGGCGTCGGTGATGCTGTCGCTGCTGCGCGCGCAGGGCATCGCGCATGTGCTGGAAGACAGTTCCGGCAATGGCGGCGCCGCGGTCAGCGCCTATGCCGCGGCCGGCGGGATGGCGGCGACGATCTACGTGCCGGCTTCCACCAGCCCGGCCAAGACCGTGCAGGCGCGCGCGGCCGGCGCGGCGATCGAACTGGTCCCCGGCAGCCGCCAGGACTGCGCCGATGCCGCGCTGGCCAGGTCCGGCGGGATCTTCTACGCCAGCCACAACTGGCACCCCTTCTTCCTGGAAGGGACGAAGACGCTCGCCTACGAGCTGTGGGAGGATCTCGGCTTCCGCGCGCCGGACCATGTCATCGTGCCCTGCGGGGCGGGATCGAACGTGCTCGGCTGCTGGCTCGGCTTCGGGGAGCTGCTGCGCGCGGGGCAGGTCGCGGCGCTGCCGCGAATCTGGGCGGCCCAGCCGGCGCAGTGCGGGCCGATCGCCCGCGCGGCGCTCGGCCTGCCGGACGTGCCGCCGGGCCCGACCATGGCGGAAGGAACGGCCATCGCCCGGCCCATCCGGCTGCCCGAATGCCTGGCTGCGCTCCGCGAAAGCGGCGGCGGCGCGGTGCTGCTCGACGAGCCGGAGATCGCCGCGGCCGCGCTGGCGCTGGCGCGGCAGGGCATCTATGTGGAGCCCACCTGCGCGCAGGCGGCGGCGGCCTTCGCGCGGCTGCGCCAGGCGGGCGCGATCGGGCCGGCGGAGACGGCGGTGGTGGTGCTGACCGGCACCGGGCTGAAGGCGACGCCGCGCTTCGCCGATCTGCTGGGGCTGCAATTGTGACCCGCACGCCGGCGCCGCCCCGGCGCGCCAGGCACCGGAGGCCCGGACCGCATGCGTGACAACCCGCTTCTCGACCTGCCGACGCCCTGCCTGCTGCTCGACCTCGATATCCTGAAGCGCAACCTGGCGCGCATGGCCGCCGCCGTCGCGCGGCATCCGGGCGTCGCGCTGCGCCCGCACATGAAGACCGCGAAGTGCTGGCAGGCCGCGGAACTCGCCGCGCCCGGCCGCGGGCCGATCACCGTCAGCACCCTGGCCGAGGCGCGGCACTTCGCCGACCACGGCTTCCGCGACCAGGTCTATGCGGTCGGCATCGCGCCGGCGAAGCTGGACGCGGTGGCGGCGCTGAACGCCGCCGGGGCCTCGGTCAAGGTCATCACCGACGACGCGGAGGTCGCCGACGCCATCGCCGCGCATCCCGGCGACATCCCCACCCTGATCGAAGTGGATGTGGGCGAAGGCCGCGGTGGCATCCCGGCCGACAGCGCGATGCTGGAACAGGCCGCCGCGCGGCTCGGCCCGAAGCTCGCCGGCCTCCTCTCCCATTCCGGGCATTCCTATGCCGGCCGCAGCGCGGCGGCGATGGCCGAACTGGCGGAGGCCGAGCGCGCCGCGCTGGCCGGCGCGGCGGCAAGGCTGCGCCAGGCGGGGCACGCCGTGGGCATCGTCTCGGCCGGCGCTTCCCCCACCGCGGCGCATGCGGCGCGGCTCGATGGCATCACGGAGATGCGGGCCGGCGTCTACATGCTCGGCGACCTGTTCCAGGCGGGCATCGGCACGCATGGGATCGAGGATGTGGCGGTGACCGTGCTGGCCTCCGTCATCGGGCGCTATCCTGCGCGCGGCGCGGTGCTGCTGGATGCCGGCGCGCTGGCGCTGTCGAAGGACCGCAGCACGGAAGCGGGCCCGCGCGACTGGGGGTTCGGCCGCGTGCTGGACCTGGAAGGCCGGCCATTGCCGGGCGAGGCGATGGTCACCCGCGTCCACCAGGAACATGGCGAGGTGCGGGCCGCGCCGGGCGCGACCCTGCCGCTCGACCGGCTGGCGGTCGGTACGCGGCTGCGGGTCGCGCCCAACCATGTCTGCCTGACCGCGGCCGCGCATCCGCGCTACCACGTGCTGGAGGGCGGGCGCGTCGTCGCGGTCTGGGAGAGGGTGAACCACTGGTAAGGGCGTTTTCACCGCCGCGGCGCAACATCGGGGCTAGTTTCCAATGCCAGAGCAGCCCCGGTGTCCAAGCCCCCTCTCCCCCGTCGTGCCGCCTTCCTGCTGCCCGCGCTGCTGTTGCCGGGCGGGCATGCGCGCGCGGCGCCGGCCGCCATCCCGCCCTTTCCCGACTGGGTCGGGCGCACCGCGCTGCTCTCGGGCGAGGGCGGCGCGGCGCGTCTGCTGCTGACGGCGGACGGCAGCGGGCGGATGGCCGTGAAGCTGCTGCTGTTCTGCCGCACCGTCCCGATCCGCGAGGTGCGGATGGCCGCCGACGGCATGTCCATCCGCTACGCCCGGCCTTCCGTCCTCGACCCCGCCCGCACGGTGGCGGGGGAGGCGCATATCCTGGCCGAGGAGCGGCAGCTGCTGTGGATCGAGGCGCGCCGGCACACCGCCGTGCTGGACGGCTTCGCCCCGGCGCAGGCGATCGCAGGCTGCGGTTGAGCGGCGGCCGCCGCGCTTGCTTGCCAGCCGCCGGGGCCGCTGGTAACCGCGCCGCCTGACAGGCCGGGCGGCGCCCGGCGAGCAGGAGGCGGACCGACATGGCGGCCCCGCCGCCGCGGCGGCAGTGCATCTTCACCAGCGCCGGCGACGACCACGCGATCGGCGCCTGGACCGCGGCCCCGTCCCGCAGCTGGGACCTGCTGGCCGCCTGGCAGGGCGACGACGCGACGGCGCGGGCGGTGGTGGAGGCCGAGGCGACGCTGCTGCTCCCGGGACGCGGCGCGACCTTCCCGGACCTCGCCGCGGCGCTGAAGGCGCGGCCGCTGCTGCTGACCGGCTACGACCTGGTCTGGGTGATGGACGCTCGGCTGGCCCCCGCGCCGGATGCGATCGAGCGGATGTTCGCCATCGCGCGCGGCTGGGCGCTCGGCGTCTGCCAGCCGGCGCAGGCGGGGAATGCCGGGCCGGGCGGGCTGCTGGCGCGCGATCCGGGCGGCGGGCTGCTGCGCTACACGACGCTGGTCGGCCATGCCTGCCCGCTGTTCCGCCGCGAGAGGCTGGAGCGGTTCCTGGCCCGCTACGACGGCAGCCTGGAAGGCCCGGCCTTGTCGCACTGGATGGCGCAGGTGCTGCGCGGCGGGCCGGCCACCGGCTTCGCGGTGGTGGACGCGGTGGAACTTGCCGTGCCCGACGACGCCCCGGTTGAGGCCGCGGCGCTGCGCCGCCGCGGCATCCCCCTGGCGGTGCCCCAGACGCTTGCCCGGCTGGTGCTGGCGGCGGATGCGCCGGCGGAGGGGCTGCCGGGCGGTCAGGCCGCCGGCGCCGCGCCGCAGGCCGGCCTTGCTGCCGCGGTCCCGCCCGATGCCGGCGCCGCGGCGCCCGCCGGGCGCCCGCCGCCGGGTCCGGCTCCCGCGGCGCCATGCGCCCCCGGTCGCGCGCCCGATGCGCGGGGCGGAGACGGCGCGCCCGCGGCCGGCGCGGCCGCCCGCCCCGCGGCCGCGCCCTCCGGCGACCCGGACCTGGCGCTGGTGCGGCAGGAGATGGCGGAGGTGACGCTCGGCGTGCTGTCCCGCGCCAGCACGCCGCTGCCGCCGCCGGAAAGCCCGATCGCCATCGCCGTGGTGCGCGACGAGGCGCTGCTGCTGCCGGATTTCCTGCGCCACCACCGCGGCCTCGGCGTGCGGCGATTCTGCTTCATCGACAACGGCTCGGCGGATGGCACGCAGGCGCTGCTGGCGGCGCAGCCGGATGTGGACCTGTTCGAATGCCGGCGCCCCTTCGACTGGCGGCTCAAGCATGGCTGGATCAACCGCGCCATCGCCGGCTACGGCCATGGCCGCTGGTTCCTGCACCTGGACGCCGACGAGCAGCTGGTCTTCGACGGCGCGGAACGCCATGGGATCGAGGCGCTGACGGCGCTGATGGATCGCCGCGGCATCCGCCGCGTGCGCGGGCTGCTGGTGGACATGTACGCCGATGCCCCGCTGCTGGAGGCGCCGGACCCCGCCGGCAGGCCTCTGGCGGAGGCCTTCCCCTTCCACGACCGCGAAGGCTACCGGCAGTTCCGGCTGCCGGGCATGATCGCGGTGCGCGGCGGCCCGCGCCGGCGCGTCTTCGCCCGGGCCGGCGCCGACTTCGATCCCGAACTGTCCAAGCTGCCGCTGTTCCGGCTGGCCGAGGGCGAGCTTTCCGCCCATCCGCACCGGCTCTGGCCGCATGCGGGCAACTTCGCCTCGCCGCGCGTGCTGGCGCTGCTGCACTTCAAGTTCCTGCCGGCCTTCGCGGAGAAGATGCGGCGCGCGGTGGCGGAGGCGAACTACTGGCGCGGCAGCCTGGAATACCGCTGCTACCAGCAGGTGCTGGCGAAGCAGCCGGACCTCACGCTGCACGGCCCGCACAGCGCGTGCTTCCGCGGATCGGCCGGCCTGGTCGAGGCGGGTGTGATCGAGGCGCTGGACTGGCCGCCGGCGTGACCGGCGGCGCGGCTCAGCGCCGGTCCGGATAGTCCCGCCCCGGCCGGGCGCGATAGGGCGGCAGCGACCAGCCGCGCAGGATCGCCGCACCCCGGATGGCGAAGCCCACCAGCATCGCCGCCGGCAGCGCCAGGTCGCGCGGCATCGGCGCCAGGCGCAGCGCCACGTAGCAGATGGCGGCCGCCGCGGCGGCGGTGATGTAGATCTCCCGCCGCAGGATCAGCGGCAGCTCGTTGCAGACCACGTCGCGGATGATGCCGCCCCCGGTCGCCGTCACCACGCCGAGCAGCGCGGCCGCCCAGGGGTCGGCGCCGGCCAGCAGCGCGATCTCCGTCCCCAGCACGGCATAGAGCGCGAGCCCGACGGCATCCGCCCAGAGCAGCGCACGGAAGCGGCTTTCCACCAGGTGCGCCGTGAAGAAGACCAGGATGGAGGCGGCCGCGGCGATCCCGATCAGCTCCGGCGCGCGCAGCCAGAACACCGGCAGCCTTCCGAGCAGCAGGTCGCGCAGCGTGCCGCCGCCGAAGCCGGTGATGACCCCGATCAGCACGAAGCCCACGATGTCGAGCTGCTTGCGGCTGGCCACCAGCGCGCCGGAGGCGGCGAAGACAGCCACCGCCACCAGGTCGAGCGTGCGCAGCGCCTCGTCCAGCCCGCCCATCGCCTATTCGGCCGGCACCGCGCCGCGCGCCTCGCGCTCCTCGCGACCTGGGCGCGCCGCGCGCCTCTCCCGCTCCGCGCGTGCCGCGCCCTGGGCGCCGCCCATGCACAGCAGCGACAGCAGCAGCAGCCCGGCCGCGGCGGGGAAGACCAGCCAGGCGAGACCGATGTCGATCAGGAAGCCGAAGGGCACCGGCGTGATGGCGCCCCCGAGCGGCAGCCCCGCCGAGACGAAGCCGAACACCTTGCCCATCTGTCCGGGCGGAGAGGCTTCCTTCAGCATGACGTCGCGCGGCGTGCGGGAGGCGCCGAGCGCGAGCCCCGCCGCCAGCGCCACCGCCGGCAGCAGCCAGTCCGGCATCGGCACCACGCCCAGCGCCAGGATCAGCCCGGCCGCGGCGAGCGTCAGCACCAGCACGAAGGGCAGGTGCCGCGCCGAGCGGTCGGCGAACCAGCCGCCGATCAGCACGCCGCCCGTCGCCCCCATCATGTAGCCGGTGAGTGCGAGGGAGGCGACGGCGACCGGCGTGCCCCACAGCTTGCCCAGCACCGCGATCGCGAAGGTCTGCATCGCCGTCCCCGCCATGGCGGAGAGCAGGAAGAAGGCGAAGAACAGCAGCATCGTCCGCGACATCAGCAATTCGCGCCCGGTCGGCCCGCCGGCGACAGCCGCCCTGGGCCTGGCCTGGTCCTGCAGGATGCGGCTCTGCCACAGGATCGCCGCGACCACCGGCACGCCGAGCAGGCCGAGCACCAGCAGCACCCAGCGCCAGTCCATGCCCAGCAGCATGGCCGCCACCACCGGCGGCGCCGTGGCGAAGCCGAGGTTGCCGGTGAAGGTGTGCAGCGCGAAGGCCCGCCCAATGCGCGACTTGTCGATCGACGCGCCCAGGATGGCGTAGTCCGCCGGGTGGATCACCGAATTGCCGACGCCCGACAGCACGGCCAGCAGCAGGATCGCCCAGTAGCCCGGCGCGAAGGCCATGGCGGAGATCGACAGCGCCATCAGCAGGGTGCCCCCCACCAGGAAGGGCCGCGCCCCGTGGCGGTCCACCAGGAAACCGACCGGCGTCTGCAGGGCGGCGGTGACCGCCGCCATCAGCGCCACCGCCAGGCCGAGCGCGGCGAAGGACACGCCGAATTCGTCCCGCCAGGCCAGGAACAGCGGCGGCAGGCAGAGCATGTAGAAGTGGCTGAGGAAGTGCCCGGTGCCGATCAGCGCGATGATGCGCGCATCGCGCGCGGGCGGCGCGGCGGCAGTGGCGCCCGGCGTCTCGGCCATGCGGTCGGCCCTTCCGATCTGGGCCGGCAGGCTTGACGCGTCGGGCCGGCCTTGTCCAGCGCGGCGGGCGGGGGGCTGGCATGCCGCCCGCCCGCGCCGCCGTCCGGGGCGGGGTCAGTAGTAGTCGTAGAGGCGCAGCGATTCGCGCAGCTGGTGGCTCAGCTTGCGCACCGCCTCGGGCGAGAGCTTGGCGCGGTGGTCGCCGGGGATGACGCGGCGGACGAAGCGTTCCTGGTCCTCCTGCTCCGGCACCTCGTCGACCAGCTTCATCAGCGCCTCGACCGCGCCGGGCGGGCAGGTCCAGTCGAAGTGCTGCAGGATCTTGTGGATCATGCGCTTCTTCTGGAAGACGCAATCCTCGTAGCGCAGCACCAGGCAGGACGGCTCGTTCAGCATCGGCGCATAGGCGATCAGCGTCTGGTCGATCGCCTTGGCGTGCTTCAGGACATAGGCCTCGACATCCAGGGCCAGCGCCTCGGTCCGCCGCTTCTCGAAGGCTTCCGCCGCCTTGGCGCCGGTCTCGGTGTCGCGGGAGGGGAGGGAGTGCGAATAGGCGTCGGAGAAATACTGGCTGACCAGCGCGTCGCGCGGGTCCCGGAACAGGAACACCTTCTTCGCCGCGGCATAGTGCGCGGAGGCGGTCATGTTCGAGGGGAAGGAACGGAAGCCGATGTAGACGTTGCCCGGCGTGACGACGCCCGACAGGTCGGTGCGCGTCCAGTCCTGCGCCGAGAAGCCGTAGCGGAAGAAGGTGCCCGGCATGTCCACCGGGTTCACGCCGTTCTTGCGGCTGAGGAAGTTCATCACGCGGTTCAGCAGGGTGCTGCCGGACTTCCGCACGCCGAAGGCGAAGAAGACCTCGCCTTCCGGCGCGTCGGCGACCTGGAAGGCGATGGGCGCGGTGCCGGCGGTGACGCGGACGGTGATGTCGCGCAGCGGCGGCATCGCGACCGGCTCCGGCGGCGGCGCCGGTGCGCGGGCGGGCTGGGCGGCGGCCGCCGCAGGGGCCGCGGCCGGGGCCGCGGGCTCGGCGGCGCGCGCCGCGGCGGGGTCGGGCTTCTTGTTGGCGACGCTGCGTCCAGACATAGGCTAGGTCTCCGGGAATTCGGGCCGGGGCGCGGGCGCGCCGTCGCGGTCGGGGTGAAGGCTTGTGGCGAATCCGAGCCTGAGCATCAACGCCCGTTGATCACCTGAGCCGGGTTCTGCGCATGTCGTCGCTGTCGGGCGTCGGTCCAAAGGCTGTCAGTCGCGGTTGGCGGCGGCGAAGATGTCGACGTAGAGCGCCTGCGGCAGGATCGAGCCCAGCACGAGCGCCCAGACCCGCCATTCCTCGCGATAGGTGCGGTCGAAGACGATATCCCAAGGCTTCGGCTTGTCCAGGAAGTGCAGCAGCACCCCGTCCTCCAGGAAGCCGTTCCTCTCCCGCGACGGGCGCAGGTAGAAGTTGAAGCGCTGCGGCAGGGTGGCGACCTTGCCGCGGAAGGCGATGTTCAGCGCGCACTGGTCGTGGAAGACCAGCCGCTCCGGCTCCTTCTCGGAGACGCGGATGGCTTCCTCGATCACCGGCCCGAGGCCCGGGTCGTCGAAGCGCAGCAGCAGCACGCCGGAATTGAAGTAGGCCAGCGGGTCGAGCCCGTTGCGGCCGGCGGCGTTGATCACCTCGAGCGAGTAGTCCTCCACGCAGGCGGCGATCAGCTTCTCGCCGAAGTCGAGCCCGAACATCGGCGTCAGGTCGCCGCGGCAGATGATGTCGGTGTCGACGTAGGCCGCGCGCGCGAAGCTGTGGCGCTTCATCAGGTAGCGCGCGGCGTAGAGCCGGAAATAGGCGGCGCGGGAGAGGTTGGATCCGCCGGCGAAGAAGCCGTAGTCGACGCGGTGCTCGACCTCCTCCTCCATGAAGTCGGCCTCGGGGATCACCTCGACCCCGCGGTTGAAGCGCGCGGCGACCATGGCGATCGAGCCGTACCAGTGGCGCGGCACGTCGCGGTCCAGGAAGACGAAGATCCGCGCCGCCGCCTGCGGCGCCTGGCCCAGGAAGGAACAGAGGAAGGTCAGCAGCGACAGGAAATAGCGCTGGTTGGTGCAGAGGAACATGCAGCGCTCCTCCTCCGCCGTCCCGCTGCCGCCCGGCGTGTGCAGCACCCAGTTGCTGCGGTAGCGCGCGCTCCGCCCGCCCGACTGCACGCTGGGCGACAGCGCGCGGGCGGACTGCACGATGGCCAGGTCCTCCTGCACCAGCGCCAGGAAGCCGTCGAGCTCCGGGCTGCGCCGCGCATCGGCCCCGGCCGCCTGGTCCAGCACCGCCTCATGCACCTGCGCGCGGCGCACCACGCGCATCGCCAGGTGTCCCGCCGCGCCGAAGTCGTTGCCGGCGCCGACATGGGCGATCAGCACCTTGCCGGCTTCCTCCCAGCGCTTCAGCTCGCTGAGCAGGCGCAGGATGGTGATGCTTTCCCACTTGTTCAGCGGCGTGTCGCGGAAATGCTCGCGGTAGATCTGCTCGGCGCCGTCGGGGTTGTCCGCGAAGCAGTAGTATTCCAGCTTGCGCAGCAGCGTCTCGCGCTGGGTCGCCACCGGCAGGGACGCGATGGATTCGAACAGCGCGCCGAGCTCGTCCCAGCGCTTGTTGTGCAGCAGGTAGTGGATGCGCGCCTGCACCACGCCGTTGTCGTCGAGGCCGCGCACCTCGATCGAGCGGTAGATCTGCCGCAGCAACCGGTGCGACTGGCCGGTTGCCAGCTGGCCGGGCACGCTGAGCAGGAACATCGCCTCCACCAGCTGCCAGTTGGGCAGCGAGCGGGCTTCCTCGAGCAGCTTCAGCAGCGTCTCGGTGTCGGTGCGCCGGACCGCCAGGCGGAAGCGCGCGCCGAGCAGCTCGGGCGCCTGGCTCTCCTCGGTCGTGGACAGGCGCTCGGCCGCTTCATCCGCCGCGCCGGTCTCGATCAGCCGGTGGGCGACGGTGGCTTCCGCCACCGCGTCGATGGCGGGGAAGCGCGGCACCGCCTTCAGCAGCTCGACCGCGCGCGGGCGGTTGCCGGCCAGGTCATGGTAGCGGCTGAGCGCGATCGCCGCCCAGGGCGAGGAGCCGGAGCCGTAGCTTGCCTCGAACTCCTCGACATAGGGGGCGGCGGCGGCGGCGTCGCGGCGGTCGACGTTGATCTCGATCAGCCGCAGGGTGGTCAGGTAGTCGCGCAGGCCGCGCTGGTGCAGCAGGCGGTAGACCTGGTGCGCCTCGTCGCAGCGGCGCTGCTCGTAGAGCGCGTGGTTCGCGGCGACCAGGCGGCTCTCGATCTCCTTGCGGCGGTTCGGCGGCACCTCGACGGGACTGGCGAGGAACTCGGCCGCCGCGCGCGCCGAGCCCATGCGGTCGCCCGACAGCCCGCGTGCGACGGCGAGCACGAGGGCGGCATCGGCGCGCTGTGCGGGCGGGCCTTCCAGCGCGCGCTCGGCGGCGGCGACCAGGCGCGCCAGCGCGTCGGGCGCCATGCCGCGCAGCACCGATTCCGTCTCCCCGAAGCCGAGCTGGGTGGCGTCCAGGATCGGCTCGGCCGGCGGGGCGGCGGCAGCCGGCGGCGGGGCGGGGGGCGCAAGGCCGGCGACCTCCGGCGCGGCAGGGCGCACGGGGCGGGCCGGTTCCGGCCGGCGTGGCGCGGCGCGCGGGGCGTCGGCGGCCGGCGGGACCGCGGGGCGGGTCTCGGCCCGCGGCG
>JAIYDD010000151.1 GCA_027487675.1 Acetobacteraceae bacterium
GCCATCCGCATGGCCAAGGCGATCGGCGCCACCGTCATCGCCACCGCCGGCGACGACGAGAAATGCGCCAAGGCCAAGGCGCTCGGCGCGGACCATGTCGTGAACTACAACGAGAAGAACTTCTCCACGGTCGCGCGGCGGCTCACCGACAAGCGCGGCGTGGACGTGGTGTTCGAGCATGTGGGCGCCGCCACCTGGGCAGGCAGCCTGCTCTCCCTCCGGATGGGCGGGCGGCTGGTGACCTGCGGCAGCACCTCCGGCGTCGCGGCCGAGACCAACCTGATGATGCTGTTCCAGCGGCAGCTGCGCGTCTTCGGCAGCTTCGGCTGCAGCATGCGCAACGTGGCCGAAGGGCTTCAGAAGATGGCCGACGGCATCCGCCCCGTGCTCGACACCGTCGTGCCGCTGGAGCGCTTCGGCGAAGGGCTGGAACGCCTGGAAAGCCGCCGCGTCTTCGGCAAGATCGTCGTCACGCTGTAGGCCCCCACTGCCCCCTCCCCGGCGGTTGCGGGGGGTCGCGGCACTGCCGCGACGCCGCAGGCTGGTCGGGGTGGGGGCTCTGCTGCCCCATCATGTTCAACCTCCGCGCCACCCTCTCGCGCCTCGCCGACGAAGCCGCCGCCCTGCTGGTTCGCGGCGGCTTTGCGCTGCTGCGCGGCCTCGGCCCCGATCGCGGCCCGGCGCTGGGTGCCGCGGTGGCGCGCACGCTCGGCCCGCTGACGCCCGCCCACCGCATCGCCCGCGACAACATCGACGCCGCCTTCCCCGACCGCCCGCCGGCCGAGCGCGCCGCGATCCTGCGCGACAGCTGGGACAATCTCGGCCGCGTCGCCTGCGAATACGTCCACCTCGCCCGGATCTTCGACTTCGACCCCGACCATCCGACCTCCGGCCGCATCGAGATCCCGCCCGAGAGCATCGCCCGCTTCGTCGAGCTGCGGCAGGACGGCAAGCCCGCGCTGTTCTTCGCCGCGCACCTGGCGAACTGGGAACTGCCCGCGGTCGCCGCGCTGCGCCACGGCCTGCCCTCCGCCGCGCTCTACCGCACGCCGAACAGCGCGGCGATCGCGCGCGACATAAGGCGCATGCGCGAAGGCGTGATGGGCCTGCTGATCCCGGCGGGCCACGCCGCGCCGATCCGCATGATGGAGGCGCTGGACGAGGGCCTGCATCTCGGCATGCTGGTGGACCAGCGCTTCGGCCGCGGCCCGCGCATCCGCTTCCTGGGCCGCCAGGCCAGCGCCAACCCGCTGCTGGCGCGGCTCGCGCGGCGCTTCGACTGCCCGGTGCATGGCGCGCGCGCCATCCGCTTGCCCGGCGGCCGCTTCCGCCTGGAACTGACCGAGGCCATCGACCTGCCCCGCGACGGCCGCGGCGAGATCGACATCCAGGCCGCGACCCAGGCCATCAACGACATCGTCGAAGGCTGGGTGCGGGAACACCCCGGCCAATGGCTCTGGCAGCACCGCCGCTGGCGCGAATGAGCCCGCCGGCGGTAGAACAGGCATCCCCAGGAGGAACCGACCGCGATGAAGCTCTTCTACTCCCCCGGCGCCTGCTCGCTCGGCATCCACGTCATCCTCGAGGAGATCGGCAAGCCCTATGAGCTGTCGCTGGTCGCGCTGAAGGACGGCGCGCAGCACAAGCCGGACTTCGTCGCGGTGAACCCGAAGTCGAAGGTGCCGGCGCTCGATCGCGGCGATGGCGGCCGCGTGCTGACCGAATTCACCGCCATCGCCTTCTGGCTCGGCAAGGCCAACCCGGCGGCGAACCTCATCCCCGCCGACCTGGACGGCGAGGCGCGCTGCGTCGAGATGCTGGACTACGCCGCCGGCACCATCCACCCGCAGGGCTTCACCCGCCAGTTCCGCCCGGCGAACTTCACCGCGCGGGAGGAAGACCAGCCCAAGGTGGTCGAGCAGGGCAAGGCGCTGGCCGCGAAGTACTTCGACACGCTCGACAAGACCTGGGCCGGCGGCACCTGGGCGCTGGAATCGGGCTATTCGGTGGCGGACGCGGCGCTGTTCTACGTGGAATACTGGGCGGCGCGCCGGTCCGGCATGACGCTGCCGCCGGCGCCTGCCGCGCATCTCGCCGCCATGCTGGAACGCCCGGCCGTGCGCCGCGCGCTGGAACAGGAAGGGCTGGCGGCCTGACCGAAGCTGCCCCGATGCGCATGCTGGCCCGCACGCCCTTCTGGTTCCTCCGCCACGGGGAGACGGACTGGAACGCCCAGGGCATCTCCCAGGGGCGGACGGACATCCCGCTGAACGCGGTCGGGCTCGCGCAGGCCCGCCGCGCGGCGGCGACGCTGAAGCCCGCGGGGATCGCGACCATCGTCGCCTCCCCGCTCATCCGCGCGCACCGCACGGCGGAGGTGGTGGCGGCGGCGCTCGGCCTGCCCGTCGCGCTGGACGAGGATCTGCAGGAGGTCAATTTCGGCGTCCAGGAAGCGCAGCCCATGGGCGACTGGTACGACGGCTGGGTGGCCGGCACCGCGACGCCCAAAGGTGCCGAAAGCTTCGCCGCCCTGCTGGCGCGCGGCGTCGGCGCCGTGAACCGCGCGCTGGCGCAGCCCGCGCCGGTGCTGGTGGTGGCGCATGGCGCGCTGTTCCGCGCGCTGCGCATCGCGCTGGGGCACGAGCCGAACCAGCGCCTGCCGAACGGCCTGCCGATCCACCTGGCGCCGCCTGCGGATGGCGGCCAGGCCTGGACGATCAGCCCCGCGGTGCTGGCGCCGGAAGCGTAATCCTACAGCTCCGGCATCAGCGGCGACATGGTCTTCCAATCCTCCAGCGCCAGCAGCGCGCGGCGCGTGGGGGAGAGGTTCTCGAGCAGCGTGCGCCGCCCCTCTCCCACCACCGCGCGGCCCCTGACGATGCGCGGCAGGTTGAACAGCCGCACGCCGCGCATCAGCTGCACATCCTTCATCGGCACCGCGAGCTGCACCGGCGGATCGGCAAGCCACCGGAAATAGCCGTGATAGGGCCAGGTGTGCTCGATGCCCGCGCGGTGCAGGATCATCAGCAGCGCGCCGGAGAAATAGGCGCATTGGTAGCTGCCGCCCCCCTGCGCGCTGATGAAGTGCCAGCAGCGCGCATAGAGCCCGTTCTTGAACAGGTTCAGGTCCGGCTCGCCGCCGGCCGCGACGTGCTCGGCGAACAGGGTGTCGAAGTTCAGCACCTTCGGGTGGCGCGCCAGCACCTCCTCGTCGCCGAGGCCGGCCAGCGGCCGGTTCTGGTCGGGGGCGTAGCTGTCCTCCTCCGCCCGGCCCATGCCGTGGCGGATGTAGACGATGCGGTATTGCGCGCCGAGCAGCCCGAAGATCTCGTCCAGCACGGCGGGGCTCAGGAAGTTCACCGGCCGCCCGAAGGTCCATTCGCGGTTGTACTTGTTGTGCACGACGAGGATCGGCAGCGTGCCGTCCAGCGAAGGCGCGCGCAGCTCGACATCGCGGAACATCGCGCGCAGGTCCGGGTAGGCGTGGCGGTCGCAGGGCGCGCGGGTGCCGTCGAAGCTGTCCTCGTCGCGGATCGGCAGCCAGGCGGGGCGTTCCTGCGGGCGCACCCAGTGGCGCGGCTCCGGCTTCTCCTCCACCGCGTCGCAATCGAGATGCGCGTAGAAGCAGCGCATGCCGCGATAGCTCCGCACGCGCCGCCCGCGCAGCCAGCCCTGGCGCGACGCCCAGGTGACGAAGGGCAGGAAGGTGATGAGCTCGGTGCCGAACTCGCCGGTGTAGTCCAGCAGCGCGGGCAGGTCGGCCGGCGCGCCGCTCATGCCGCGCGCCGCCGCGTCGCGTGCCGCGTCACGCCTCCTCGTCGTAGCCGAAAAGCGCCAGTTCCTCGGCGAAGTATTCGTCGAGCTGGGCGATGGTGTCGGCGCCGAGCTTGTCCTTGTGGTCGCCGGGGACGACCTTGCGGACGAAGGCGGTCGGGTTCTCCTCCTCCGGCATAACGTCGGCCCAGCCCAGGATGCCGCCCAGCTGCGCATCGGTGACGCGCCAGTCCCAGTGCTCGCAGACATCCTGCAGGAACCAGCGCTTCTGCAGGATCGCGTCCTCGTAGCGGTAGAGCCGCAGGCCCGGCTGGTCCAGGAAGCCATGGTACTGGCGCAGCGTGCGGCGCAGGTCGGGCGCGCGCTTCATGACGTACTCGGCGATCGAGGCGCGCAGCGCCTTCTCGCGCTCCGCCAGCAGGTAGTCGCGCGCCTCGCCTTCCGCCGGCACCGAGTGCGAATGCGCGTTGGAGAAGTATTCCGAGACGAGCGCGTCGCGCGGGTCGCGCACCATCAGCACCGAGCGGCTGGCGGCGACGTAAGGGTGCCCGGCGATGCCGAGCGGCGCGTTCCGGAAGCCGCCATAGAGGTTCCCGCCGTCGAGCAGCACCGACATCTCCGCATCCGGCTGCCAGACCGCGACGCGCACGCCGGCGTCGAACAGACGCCCGGCGACATCGACGTAGTTCACGTCGTTGAAGCCGGCCAGCGCCGAGACCATGGCGTTCATGATGGAGCTGCCGGACTTGCGCACGCCGAACAGGAAGAAGGACGGGCGCGCGGGATCGCGGCGGATCTGGAAGGTGGTGCCGGCGAAGGCGACGGTGGTGAGGTCGGACATCGGGCGAACATCTCCCCGCGGCGGTGCTGCGAAAGGCCCGGTCCGCCGGGACCGCCTGTCGCATGGATCCCGTCGCGGGCGGCGATCCGGCGACTCGGCGGTCCGGGGGCATGGCGGTCCGGACGAACCCGGGTCCGGTTCCCGGCCCGCCCCAAGCGCCGGCAATCCGGATCCAGGATGATCCCGCCAGCGGTCGATGCGGATGGACGGTGGCCCGGACGAGCCTGCCACGATCGTCCGACGATCTCCGTGCGGGCCGTGGCCGACTTCTAGCGACGGAAGCCGGTGCCGGGCAACCCCGGCGGCGCGCTCAGTCGGCGGCGGCCGCCGCGGGCGCCTCGATGGCGGCCTTCCAGGCGGCGTCGAAGCTGCGCAGCCAGGCCTGTTCCTCCGACCGGGTGGGCGCCACGCGGCCCGGCCCGGCGGCGGCGGCTTCCCGCGTCGCGGCGGCGACCGCTTCGGCCACCAGGGCATCGGCCTGCCCGGCGGGCAGCGCCGCGGGCCCGAAGATGGCTTCCAGCGCGGCGCGGGGCGCGCGCGCGATCTGTTCATGCGCCAGCACCGCGCTCTCGACCCCCGCCGCGGCGACCAGGTCGCGCGCCCGCGACCCCGCGGCGACGCGGGCGGCGACCAGCTCGGGCGCCATGCGGTAGGCGCGGAACATCGCGACGGCCAGCTGCCGCGGCTCGCGCTCGACATAGACATAGCGGGCCTTGGGGAAGATGCGCAGCAGTCCGGGCACAACCGGGTTGCCGTCCGGCCGCACGCGCACCACGCAGCGGTCATGGGGGGCGGCCGGCACATGCGCCGTCAGGAAGGGCGAGACGGCGTGCCAGACCAGCCGGTCCACGATCTGACCCGGGATCTGCTGGAAGCGCGCGCGGTGCAGGCCGAGCTGGGTCAGCGCGTCAGGCTCGAGCACGCGCCGCGGCGTCGCGGCACGCAGCAGCGCATCGAGGAGCCAGCTGTCGAGCGAGCCGGCCGAGAGGACGAAGATTGGCGAAGCCTCGGGGTCCGGCCGGCCGAGCGCAATGTTGATGCCGGCCCAGGGCACGCGGGCCACCACCCTGGCCAGGTTGCGCTGCATGAAGGCGAGCGGGCCGCGCTCGAACACCAAATGGGGCTGCATGTGCAGCGTCATCAGCAGTTCGCGCCGCGCCGTGTCGAAGACGTAGGGCAGCGCGAAGCCGCGCGGGAACAGCCCGATCTGGAACCCCTCGGCCAGGGTGAAGTCGGATGGCTTGGCGACGTTGGTGCGCTTCACCGCGGGGTCCGGGCGCGCGATGTGCGCGCTCATCCGCTGCTCCTCCGGCAGGTCCTTCAGCGGGAAGCGCTTCGCCAGCAGGTCCCCCACCTCCATCAGGCGGCGCTGGTCCATCGGGGCGTTCTGCGCCACCAGCTCCGGCCGGCGGCGGTTCCAGGGCCTTACGGTGTAGGCGTGGCGCGCGATGGTCAGCGGCACGATGCAGGCCTGGCGCAGCGCGCGATGCTCGCCGAGCGTCCGCCCGGCGGTGGCCAGCCGCCATGCCTCGGGCCGGTCCACCACCAGCTCCGGCACCTCGCCCTCCGCGAAGGGAAGCTGCGCGACCGACTGCTCCAGGCTGTCGAGCCAGGGCTCGGCGGTCTTCACCGGATGCCAGATCATCCCGTCGAAGGGGATCTCGGCCATCGCCTCCAGCGGGTGGATCGAGCCGTTGCGGAAGCTGCGGTTGGTGTAGAGCGTGCGGCCGAAATCGTTGAGGTCGCGGCAGACGAAGCCGTTGTTGGCCAGTTCGGTCGCCACGAAGGCCTCGTCGTTCGGCCAGGCGAAGCGCAGGCTGAGATCCATCCCCGGGCTGGCCGCCCGGCGCGCCTTCAGCAGGTGGTCGATGGCGCGGCCCGACAGGCGGGTGATCGGGAAGACGCAGCCATGCACCGCGGCGTAGCGGTCCGCCATCGTCGCGTGCCAGTTCCAGTCGGGCTCGCGGGGCGAGAGCTTGACCGCGAGCAGGTCGACCTTCTCCTTCTCGAAGCTCCTGAAGAAGGCGGCGAGGTCCTCGGCGTGGATGCGCAGGTCGGGCTCCACCATCCAGTAGTGGCGATAGCCCGGCCGGGCCCGGCGGACGGCGTAGTAGAAATAGTCGCCGCAGAGCCAGCCCGCCCGCGGATGCGCGAAGACGCCGAGCTCGGCCATCGTCGCCGCATCCAGCGCCACCTTGGCGCGCCCGCCCGTCTCGACGGGGCCGGCGATCTCGTCGCAGCAGAACACCACGTCGAGCCCGGGCACCGCCGCATAGCGGTCATAGGCGTCGAACGAAGGTGCATCGGCCAGATGGGTCCGGACAATGACGAGGGTGGTCTTCATTCGGTCGGCGCAGGCCTTGCGGGGAACCCAGCGACGGTCGGTCTATCGCAGTTCGTCGCATGACGCGAGACGGTAGATATCCCGCGGCGAAACGCACGCAATGATGGAACGGCAGCCGGCGACCGATCCTGATGAGCGGGCCCCCATCCGCCTTCACTCCGGCGGGCGGGTCAGCGCCTTGCGCTCGTCGAACAGCGCCTGGATCTCCAGCCGCGCTTCCTTCGGCCTTGCCTCGAGATAGGCGCGGCGGCGCTTCAGCTCCTTCGCCTCCGGCGAGCGCGCGTCGGACACCTCGCGCAGGCGGGCGACCACCTCGGCGCGCTCGGCCACCAGCGCCTCCACCTCGGCGCGCAGCGCGGCGATGCGGTAGCCCAGGTAGGAGCTGCGGGCGATCGCCTGCGGGTCGAGGCGGACGACCGGCGTGCCATCGCTGGCGACCCCGTCCGCCGAGGCCTGCCCGCCCTCGGGAAGCAGCGGCTGGCTTGCCGGCGCCGCGCTCTCGGTCTTCTTGCTCGGGGGCATGAGGGAGGGCTTCCTTCGCGGGCGTGTGCCGTCGCGCAGCGTCCCGCGGGTGGGTCGGGCCGACCGCGGCGATCCGGCCGGCGGGTCGGGCCCTTCCTCGACCCTGCGGGACGGCCGGCGAAGGTCACGTTTGCTGTGTGCGCGGGCTGCAAAATTCCAGTCGCCGCCGGCCAAGTCAAGGCGAGCAACGACGACATGGCGGCGACACCGATACCATTGCCGGCACGTGACGATTGCCTTGCGCACCGCCATCCGTGCCTGCGCGGCGCCGCTCAGCCGCCCGCCGTTGCGTCGAGCAGCGGCCGCCCGGCCAGGGCGGGGCGCAGCGCCTCGAAGGCCGCATGCGGCACCAGCAGCGCGACCAGCCCCGCGCGGGCCAGCGCCGTCTCCGCCGTCACCAGGCCGAGGCGGGGGCGCGATGCCAGGTCGGCGGGCAGGCGCGCGCAGAACGGGTCGGCGGCCAGCACCTCCAGCGCGCCGTCGCGCGACAGCGCCTCCACCACCGCCAGCGCAGGGCTGTTGCGCAGGTCGTCCACCTCGGGCTTGTAGGCAAGGCCGAGGCACGCGACGGGCGGATCGCCGAGCGAGGCGGCCATCGCGCGCAGCCGCGCCGCGACCTCGGCGGGGCGCGCATCGTTCACCGCGCGGGCGGCGCGGATCAGCGGGGCGCCCTCGGCGCCGGCGGCCTCGGCCAGGAACCAGGGATCGACGGGGATGCAGTGCCCGCCGACGCCGGCGCCGGGGCGCAGGATGTCGACCCGCGGATGGCGGTTGGCCAGCGCGATCGCCGCCATCGGATCGATGCCCGCGCCGCGGCAGATCGCGGCCAGTTCGTTGGCGAAGGCGATGTTGACGTCGCGGAAGGCGTTCTCGGCCAGCTTGGCGGCTTCCGCGGTGCGGCTGTCCGCCAGGTGCAGCGCGCCGGTCGCGAAGCGCGCATAGAGGTCGCGCGCGCGGGCCGCGCAGGCGGGCGTGATGCCGCCCAGGATGCGGTCGTTCTCCACCGCCTCGCGCAGCACGGCGCCGGGCAGGATGCGTTCGGGCGCATGGGCCAGGTGCACGCAGCCGGGCGGCGGCGGCGCGCCGCGGCGGGGGAAGCCGAGGTCCGGGCGCAGCGCCGCCAGGCGCTCCGCCAGGCGCTCCGTCGTGCCGATCGGCACTGTCGATTCCAGCACGACGAGGTCGCCGGCGCGCAGCACCGGCGCGATGGCGGCGGCCGCATCCCAGACCGCCGCGAGATCGGCGCGGCGGTCCGCGCCGACCGGCGTCGGCACCGCGATCACCTGCGCCGCGGCGGGCACCGGCGCCGCCTGGGCGACCAGCCGGCGGGCCGCCACCGCCGCCGCCAGCGCGTCCTGCAGCCCCGGCTCGGCGAAGGGCGCGCGGCCGGCCTGGATCGCGGCCAGTTGGTCGGGATCCGCGTCACAGCCCGCCACCGCCACGCCGCGCGCCGCCAGCAGCACGGCGAGAGGCAGCCCGACGCGGCCGAGCCCGGTGATGCAGGCCGCCGGCGTCACGGCGCCAGGCTTTCGCGGATGAAGCCGACCAGCGGCTCCACCACCGGGTTGCGGCCTTCCGGGTCGCCGAAGACCGCCATCTCCACCACGCCGAGCGAGGGCAGGCCCGGCACCTCCGCCAGTCCCGGCGGGAAGCCGCCGCGGCCGAGCACGGTCAGCGCGAAGCCGGCCTGCGCGGCGGCGGCGAGACCCAGCAGGCTGTCGCAGGTGAAGACCGGCTCGAAAGCCAGGCCCGCGCGGCCGAGCGCGGTCAGCGCGCGTTCGCGGAACATGCAGCCTTCCGGCAGCAGGGCCAGCGGCAGCGGCCGGCCGGTGGGCGCTTCCCAGTCAGGCGCGGCGGCCCAGACCACGGTTTCCGTGTGGATCGGGCGGCCGGTGGTCTCGCCATCCCGGCGCTTGCCCAGCACCAGGTCGAAGCCGCCGCGGCCGAGCTTGGCGCGCAGATCGTGGCTGCGGCCGACCTCCACTTCCAGCCGCACGTCCGGGTAGGCGCGGGCGAAGCGCGCCAGCAGCGGCGCCAGGCCGCGGGGCACGAAATGGTCGGCGACGCCGAGCCGGAGGCGCCCGGCGACCGGGGCGGCCACCAGGCGGCGCACTGCCTCGTCGTTCAGCGCCAGCAGCCGGCGGGCATAGCCGAGCAGCGTCTCGCCCTCCCGCGTCAGGGCGACCTGGCGGCTGGTGCGCTGGAACAGCGGGCGTCGCACCGCCTCTTCCAGCCGCTTGATGCGCAGGCTGACGGCGGATTGGGTCAGGCCGAGCTGCTCGCCGGCCGCGGTGAAGCCGCCCTGCTCGGCGACCATGACGAAGCAGCGCAGCAGGTCGAGGTCGAGGTCCGGCAGGCGCATGACACCTCCAGTTGAGCCCGGCCGGCCGACATCACGCAATGGTGAAGACGCGCATCGGAGGGCCCGCGGCGGCACGGGGCGGCCCGGCAGATGCGCCGGCAACAAAAAACCCCGGCGCCTGGGGGCGCCGGGGTGCTCCGACCGGGCGGCCAGGCCGCCGGGGCGTCAGATCTCGTCGTCGTAGCCGCCATCCTCGTAGCCGCCGCCCGCGTCATAGGCGCTGGCATCGTCGGCCGCCGGGGCGGCATCGGCGCCGTAGCCGCCGGCCGCCGCCGGGTCGGTCCAGGGGGAGGAGGTCGGCACGGCGTCCTGCGCGAAGTCGCCGGCGGCCGCGGTGGCGGCTTCCGCCGCGCCGCCCGACAGCGCGCCCATGATGGCGTTGCCGAGCAGCAGGCCGCCGGCGACGCCGACCGCCGTCATCATCGCGGTGCCCAGAAAGCCCGGGCCGCGCGACTGCATCGCGGCCGGGTTGTAGCCCGGCGGATACTGCGGCTGCGGGCGCGGCGGCATCGGGGCGGGGCGGCTGCCGCCGCCGAACAGGCCGCCGAAGGCGCCGCGGTTCTGCGAGGCCTGAGCCTGGCGGGTGGCGTTCTCCACCTCCCATTCCAGCTGCTGGATGCGGTTCTGCATCTCGACCAGCGCGGCTTCCTGCACGAAGGCCGTCTGGGTGAGGCGGTAGCGCGCCTCCGGGTAGCGGGCCATCAGCTCGGCGAGCAGGCGGTCCGCCTCGGGGTCGACGGGGGGCAGCGGCGCCTGGGCCGGCTGGCCACCCCCGAGCGCGCCCCAGGGCGAGGCCGGCCGCTGGGCCTGCGCGCCGCTCACCCGCTCCACGAAGCTGGTGATGATCCGGCGTTCCTCGTCCGTCATCGTCGTGCGATCCCTCTCTTGCGTGGCCGGCCGGCAGGGCGCGGCGTGTGGCGAACACCCGGCGTGGAGATCCTTGCGACTCCTTACCGGCAGTTCATCTGCCCGCCGAAACTGGCGCGGAGGAGCGTGATTTTCAAGCGTCAGCCGCGTGACGATCGGTGACCGGCGCGCCGTGGCGGCACGACGCAGCCAGCGGATGCGGCGCCCGCCGTCAGAAGGGGATGCGCGGCGGCAGGCCGAGGCGCCGCCATTCGATCGCCGGGCAGCGGTCCATCACCACGACCAGCCCGGCCGCGCGCGCGCGCGCCGCCGCTGCCTCGTCCACCACGCCGAGCTGCAGCCAGACGGCCCGCGCGCCGAGCCGCACGGCGTCGTCGACCACCGCGCCGGCTTCCGCGCTGCGACGGAACACGTCCACCATGTCGAGCGGCGCGGCCTGGTCCAGCGAGGCCAGGACGGGCCGGCCGAGGATGGCCCGGCCCGCCAGCACCGGGTTCACCGGCACCGCGTCGTAGCCGCGGTCGAGCAGGAAGCCGAGCACGCCATGGCTCGCCCGGTCGGGCCGGTCCGAGGCGCCGACCACCGCGATGCGGCGCGTCGCCAGCAGCAGGGCGCGGATCGCGGCGTCGGCCGGTTCCATGCGCGAGGTCAGACGTTGAAGCGGAACAGCAGCACGTCGCCGTCCTTCACCAGGTATTCCTTGCCCTCGACCCGCATCTTCCCGGCGTCCTTGGCGCCCGCCTCGCCACCCAGCGCGACGTAGTCGTCATAGGCGATGGTTTCCGCCGCGATGAAGCCGCGTTCGAAATCGCCATGGATCACGCCGGCCGCGCCGGGCGCCCTGGTGCCCCTGGTGATGGTCCAGGCGCGGGCCTCCTTCGGTCCCACGGTGAAGTAGGTGACCAGGCCGAGCAGCGCGTAGCCGGCGCGGATGATGCGGTCGAGGCCGCTGTCCTCCAGGCCCAGCGAGCCCAGGAACTCGGCGCGGTCGGCATCCGGCATCTGGCTGATCTCCGCCTCGATCGCCGCCGAGACGATCACCGGGCGCGCGCCCTGCGCCGCCGCCATGGCCTGCACCCGCGCGGCATGCGCGTTGCCGGTGGAAGCCGAGCCTTCCTCGACGTTGCAGACATAGAGGACCGGCTTGGTGGTCATCAGCTGCAGCCGCGCGGCGGCCGCTTCCTCGCCCTTCGGCACGGCGGTGCGCGCGGGCCGGCCGGCCTCCAGCGCCGCCTTCAGCGGCTCGATCAGCGCCATCTGGCCGGCGGCGTCCTTGTCGCCGCCGCGGGCGCGCTTGGCCAGGCCGAGCGCCCGCTTCTCCAGGCTGTCGAGGTCGGCGAGCATGAGCTCCGTCTCGACCGTCTCGGCATCGCGCACCGGGTCGACGCTGCCCTCGACATGGGTGATGTCGCCATCCTCGAAGCAGCGCAGCACGTGGATGATCGCGTCCACCTCGCGGATGTTGGCCAGGAACTGGTTGCCCAGGCCCTCGCCCTTGGACGCGCCGCGCACCAGGCCGGCGATGTCCACGAATTCCAGGCTGGTCGGGATGATCTTCGCGGACTTGCCGATCCTGGCCAGCACGTCGAGCCGCGGGTCGGGCACGGCGACGCGGCCGACATTGGGCTCGATCGTGCAGAAGGGGTAGTTGGCCGCCTGCGCCGCCGCGGTCTGCGTCAGCGCGTTGAACAGCGTGGACTTGCCGACATTGGGCAGGCCGACGATGCCGCAATTGAAACCCATGTGCCCTCTCGGTCGGAAGCGCCGCGCCGGCTCCCCTAGACCAGGATGGGGGGGAACAGAAGCGGGGATCGGGGGGAGGCGGAGTGGCGCGGTTGCGAGGCTCCGCCCCAAATACCTCGGTTCCGAGGGCATTTCGGCCCTTGGCGGGTCGGCGACACTGCCGCCGACGTACGAGAGGGCCAGCGCCCCTCTCGGGCCACCGGCCTCCCCCCTACCCGGCCAGCGCCTCGGCCAGTTCCTGCACCAGCACCGCCGCCGCGATGCGCGCGGAGGCATCGTCCGTCGGCAGGCTCAGCGCCGCCGCGCGCAGCAGCGGGGCCAGCACCGTCGCCGGGAAGCCGGCGCGCTTCGCCGCCGCGGCCAGCGCCGCGCCGATCGTCGCCGGCTCGCCGCCCGGCGCCACCAGGTCGGCCGCTTCCAGCAGCAGCGCGGCGCGCGTCGCGGCTTCCGCCGCCGCGGTCGCCACCGCGCGGGCGCGGCGGACATCGGTCAGCGCCCCGGGCTCGGTCGGCTTCGGCAGGCAGGCCGACAGGCCGGAGGCCGCCTGCGCCTCGGTCGCCGCGAAGCTGCGCAGCGCCTGGGCGAGCGCGGCGGCGGCGTTGCGCTGGTCCTCCGGGCCCGGCCCGCCGAAGAACTCCTCGATCTGCTCGGCTTCCATCACGGCTTCTCCTGCGTCAGCAACGCCACGCGCGTCATGAACTCTTCCGTCCGGCCGGCGGCCAGCAGGGGTGCGGCATCGGCCACCGCGTCCAGCAAGGGCTCCACCCAGGTCTCCACCTTGGCGAAGTTGCCCAGCACATGGCCCGTCACGCGGTCCTTGTGACCGGGGTGGCCGATGCCGAGCCGCACGCGGCCGAAGCCCGGCGTCGCCAGCGCGCGCTGCATGTCGCGGAGCCCGTTGTGGCCCGCGGTGCCGCCGCCCTGCTTCACGCGGACCTTGCCGGGCGCCAGGTCCAGCTCGTCATGCAAGGCCCAGATGTCGGCGGGCGCGATCTTCAGGAAGGCGGCGGCGGCCTGCACCGCGTCGCCCGAGGCGTTCATGAAGGTCATCGGCTTGAGCAAGGCGAGCTTCACGCCGCCCACCGTGCCGTCGCAGGCCTCGCCCTTCCAGCGTTTCCGCCAGGCCGAGAAGCCGTGCTTCCGTGCGATCGCGTCGACCGCCATGAAGCCGATGTTGTGGCGCTGGCGGGCATGTTCGGGCCCGGGATTGCCGAGGCCCACCCAGAGCAGCATGGGCCGGCCCCCTTCCCGGGCGGGGCCCCGTCCCGCGGGCGCGGGGCGGGGCCGGTCGCCTTACTTCTTCTTGGCGGGCGCGGCGGGCTTCGCCGCGGCGGCCGGGGCGGCGGCCTTGGCGGCGGGCTTCGCCGCGGCCTTGCCCTTGCCCTTCGCGGGCTCCGGCGCGGCGGCGACGGGGGCGGCCTCCTCCACCACCGGCGCGGCGATGGACGCGATCATGAAGTCGCGGCCGACGATGCCGGGGCGGGCGCCCTGGTGGTCCTTGATCGCGGACCAGCGCAGGTTGTCGCCGATCTTGGCGGCGGCCAGGTCGATCTCGAACCGCTCCGGCACCTTGTCGGGCTCGGCCAGCACCTCGACCTCGCGGCGCACCACGTTCAGCGTGCCGCCGGCCTTGATGCCGGGGCAGGTGTCCTCGTGCAGGAAGGCCACGGGGACGCGGATGCGGATGCGCGCGCCCGGCGCCAGCCGCTGGAAATCCACATGCACGGGGCGGTCCGTCACCGGGTCGAACTGGATGTCGCGCATGATGGTGCGCTCGGTCGGGCCGTCGGTGACCGCCACCTCGTAGAGGTGCGACTGCCAGCCGCCCTTGGTCAGTTCCTTGATGATGATGCGCGGGTCGAGGGCGATCAGCGTCGCCTCCTGCTTCGCACCATACACCACGCCGGGGACCAGCCCCTCTCGCCGGGTCGCGCGCGCCGCCCCCTTACCTGCATTTGCGCGCGCCACGGCCTCGATCCGAACCGTCTGGACCATCGCCAGGCTCCTTCGCGAAAAAAGACATCAAGACAAACGGAAAGCGCCGGCCTCCAGGGGTGCCGGCGCAGCGCGCGGCCTTAGCCGAGGCGGCGCCCCCGCGCAAGGCCGGGGCGCGGCGCGACGGCGCCCCGCGGCGCCCTGCGGCGCCCGCCCGGCGGCCCGACGGGGTGGGCAGGGGAACGGCGCGCGCGCCGGCGCCGGTCGACACGGCCTGCCCTGCCGCGCCGGGTCGTCGCCGCGCCTTGCCAAACTCCGCCCGCCCCGGCAATGGTCGCGCGCGGGCGCCACAGGGAGAAGGCCGGGCAGATGGACGCGCCGCTGGAGGTGCAGGGTCACGCCGGGGCCTTCCGGCGCGCGCGGGAAGGCCGATGACCGAGGACGACGCGGCCGAACCCGACTATGTCCAGGCCGTCCGGTTCGAGGCGGCCTGGGCGCGCCTCGCGCCGCTCAGCCTCTCCCCGCTGCCGCTGCCCCCCGCCACCTCGCCGATCGTCATCGGCGTCATCCGCAACGAGGCGCCGCGCCTGCCGGACTTCCTGCGCCACTACCGCGAGGGCGGCATCCGCCGCTTCTGCCTGATCGACAACGGCAGCACCGACGGCACGGCCGAGCTGCTGGCCGCGCAGCCGGACGTGGACCTGCTGCAGCGCCGCGGCCGCTTCGACTGGCGCCTGAAGCAGGGCTGGATCAGCCGCGCCATCGCCGCCTATGGCCCCGGCCGCTGGTTCCTGCACGCCGATGCCGATGAGCAGATCGTCTTCGACGGCTTCCCCGAGCGCGGCTTTCCCGACCTGGCCGAGGAGATGCAGGCCCGCGGCCAGTGGCGGGTGCGCGGCTTCCTGCTCGACATGTATCCGCCCGGCCCGGTGCTGCGCGCCCCCCACCGGCCCGGCGCCAGGCTGGTGGAAAGCTACCCGCTGCACGACGGCAGCGGCTATGCCGAGAAGCGCGTGCCCGAGCTGGTCTCGGTGAAGGGCGGCCCGCGCCAGCGCGCCTTCGGCGCGATCGATGCGAAGTTCAACCCGGAGCTGTCCAAATACCCGCTGTTCCGCCTGCGGGAAGGCGAGTGGATGGCCAGCCCGCACCACATCTGGCCCTACGGGGACAATCTCGATACGCCGCGCCACCTGGCGATCCTGCACTTCAAGTTCCTGCCCGACTTCACCGACCGCGTGCGCCTGGCGCTTGCCGAGAAGAACTACTGGGGCAACAGCATCGAATACCGCTGCTACCATCAGGCCTTCGGCCGCCGGCCGGAGCTTTCGCTCGAAGCCCCGCTCACCGCCCGCTACGGCGGGCCGGCCGCGCTGGTCGACCGCGGGTTGATCGCCCCGGTCGGCTGGTCGAGGCCGCCCGGCGCGGCCGCAAGGCTGCGCGCGGCGGCGCACCGCGCCCGCGCCGGGCTTGCCGCAACCCTGGCCGGAGCCGCGCCGTGACGGCGCCCGGCCCGGCCGAACCACAAGCCGCCGCGCCGCGCGGAGAGGAGAGATGACCGACGCCCCCCGCGCCGCCCCGCGCCCCGCCCCGCCCGCCGCCGCGCCGCGCCCCGCCGCGGAGGCCGAACCGGATGCCGGGCTGGAGCGCATGCTGGCCGGGCTGCTCGGCGCCCAGCTCGCCGAGATCGAGGCGCGCATCGATGCCTGGGGGCGCGAGCTTCGCCAGGGCGCGGCCGGCGCGCCCTTCGCCGCGGCGCCGCCGCCGCCGCGCCTGAAGCTCGCCCCGCTGCACCGGCTGGATCCCGCCGCCGGCTGGGCAGGGTGGAGCGGCCAGCAGGGCGCGACGCTGCACCCCGGCGGGATCGTCGAGCTGCCAGCGGGCGCGCGCGCGCCCGGGGCGACCGGGCCGCTGCTCAAGGTGCCCGCGCGCGGCCTGCTCTGCCTGCGCGTCACCCTCGACCTGCCGGGACAGGCGGAGGGCATCCGCCCCGTCCTGCGCATGCTCGGCGAGGGCGGCGAGCAGCTGGGCGCGGAGCTGCCGCTGGCCGGCGGCACGGCGGAACGGCTGGTCTTCGTACCCGGCCGCCATGCCGGCCTGCGCGTCGCGGTGGTCGCGCTGGCGCCGAAGCCCGGGCTGCGCATCGGGCTCGGTGCCATCGAGGTGCTGGAGGTGGACCCGGACAGCCACCAGGCGCTGACCCGGCACGAGATCGGCGCGCCCGTCATCGCCTCCATGGCGTCCATCCCGGACCGGCGGGAGATGCTGGCCGACGCGGTGGCCAGCCTGCTGGCGCAGTGCGACCGGGTGCGCGTCTTCCTCAACCACTATCCGGACGTGCCGGAGTTCCTCGCGCATCCGCGCATCGACATCCGCCGCAGCCAGGACTGGGACGACAAGGGCGATGCCGGCAAGTTCGGCTGGATCGACCTCGACGAGCCGCCGGGCTACCGCGTCATCGTCGACGACGACCTGGTCTTCCCGCCGGACTTCGCGCAGGCCGCGGTGGCGGCGGTGCGCCGGCACGGCGACCACGCCTTCGTCGGGCTGCACGGCGTGCTGCTGCGCCAGCCGCTGGTCCGCTACTACGACCCCGCCTCCCGCCACGTCTTCCACTTCGCCAACCCGCTGAACGTGGACACCACGGTGCATGTGCTGGGCACCAACGCCTTCTGCCACCATTCGGCGACGCTCGGGCTGCGCTGGGCGGATTTCCAGCACTGCAACATGGCCGACATCTTCGTGGCGACGCACGCGCAGGCGCGCGGCATCCCGATGGTGGCGATGGCGCGCGCGCGCAACTGGGTGCAGCAGAACCGCACCGAGGGCCGCTTCGAGACGATCTACGAGAATTCGCTGAAGGGCACGCGCTCGCGCTTCGACAGCTCGCTGCCGCAGGATGCGCTGGTGCGGCGCGCCTGGCCGGTCACCCTGCAGCCGACGCCGCGGCCGAAGCTCGTGGTCTGCCTGCTGGCGACCCAGGCCGCCGCCGCCGCCGCGGCCTGGGAGGCGTGGCTGGACCAGGCCGGCGCCGACATCGACTGGGCCTTCGTCATCTGCCCGCTGGGGGAGGAGGAGGCGCTGCAGCGCTGGGCCGCCGGCGTGCGCGGCCCGCACGAGCTGCACGTGGTGCAGGACATCACGCTCGGCCCGGCGGCGCGGCTGCGGGCGGCGGTGGCGCTCGCGGTGCGGCTCGGCGGGCAGGTCTTCTGCATCGCCACGGATGCGCTGCGGCCGGCCGGCGGCGGCTGGGCGAAGCCGGCCGTCGCGCAGCTGCGCCGCAACGACGGGCTGGCGCTGTTCGTCCATGCCGATGCGCAGGCCGCGCCGCGGGTGCTGGACCGCGCGCCCGCCTCCGGCCCCCCCGCGCCGCTGGCGATCGCCCCGCCCTGGCTGGCGGCGGCGGCGGGCGAGGTGGACATCCAGGGCGGCGACCCGATGGCGGCGCTGGCGGATTGGCTGGCCCGGCTTTCCCTGGCGCAGCCGGGCGGGCCGCGCGGCAAGGAAGCGCCGGAGGTGGCGCGCCACCTCGTCGTCGCGCCCGGCCAGCGGCCAGCGGCGCCGGCGCCCCCTGCGACGGCGGAGGGCAAGGTCGGCTGGCGCCGCGTCGTCGCCCCGCCGCCGCCGGGGCGCGGCGTCAACGACCTGTTCGAGCGGGTGGTGGTGCCGGTGCCGGAGCGGCAGCCGGAACGCTGGGCGGCGATGCAGCCGCGGCTCGCGCGGGCCGGCATCCGCGCGCTGCGCGTCGCGGCGGCCGACCCGCAATCGCCGGCGCTGCGCGCGGAGTACGAGGCCTATGCCGCCCAGCCCCTGGCCCAGCCGCCCGCGGATGCGCGGCCGGTGACCTCGCTGCGCGAATTCCACTTCGACCACGACAGCCAGGCCGCGCGCATCGCCTTCGAGGAAGCGCGCCGCCGCCGCAAGGCGATCGGCAGCGCGGCCGCCTGGGCGACGCTGGTCACCTGGCAACGCATCCTCGAGGAGGCGCTGGCCGAGGGTGTCGAGACGCTGCTCGTGCTGGCCGACGACGTGGCCTTCCACCGCGACGCGCCGGCGCTGTTCGCCGCCGTGCTGGCGGAACTGCCGGCGGAGTGGCTGATGCTGCAGCTCGGCGCGCGGCAGGCGGAGTGGGAGAGGCCCGCCGCGACCGCGGCGGGGCGGCATCTATACCGCGGCAGCGGCGCCGCCGCGGGGTCGCACGCGGTCGGGCTGCGGGCGGAGTTGCTGCCCTTCATGCTCGACATGGTGAAGCGGCGCGACATGCCGCTCGACATCGGCGCCGTGAGCGCCGCCGGGCGCGCCTGGCGGGACCGCTGCTTCGTGGTGACGCCGAACCTGGCGATCCAGCCGGCGGAGGAGGCGGAGCCCGGCGCTGCGCGCGGCGGGCGGGACCCGGCGGATCCGGCGCGCAGCCTGCGCTGGCATCTGCCGGATTACGACCTGTGATGCCGGCATGCGTCCGCGCCCGCATGGCCATCCGGGCGCCTCGCGGCGCCACGCCGCCCGCTCAGCGAAGGCCGCGCAGATCCACCAGCGCGCGGTTGACGAAGAGCGGGTTGGTCCGCCGCAGCACCGGCCGACCGCCATCCTGCCATTCCATGGTCTGGTCGTAGAAGCCGAACAGCAGGAAGCCCTGCGCGCGAAGGTAGTCCTCCATGTCCCGGAAGGGCACATGGGTCTTGTTGTAGGGGTTCATCGAGGCCTCGACCTGGACGAAGTCCACATCGTCCAGCACCGGCTCGAAGCCGCGCAGCACCTCCAGGTCATGGCCCTCGGTGTCGATCTTGAGGTAGGAGATCAGCCCGACCCCAAGCTCGGCGGCCACCGCATGGCCGGGGCGCGTGCGCACCTCCACCATCACGCCGGTCTCGGCGGCCCCGGCGCGCGTGACGCGGGAGAGGGTGGAATCGGCCTGGGTCAGCATGGTCGCCGCGCCTTCGGCCCGGCTGAGCGCAAGCTGGTGGACATGCACATTCGCCCGGTCGCGCACCGCGGCGGACAGCTGGCGGAAGGTGGTCGGCACTGGCTCGAAGGCGTGGATCTGCGCGGCGGGGAAGGCGGCGGAATAGGCCAGGGCGCTCTGGCCGACATTGGCGCCGACGTCGAAGATCACCGAGGGCTCGAAATGCGGCAGCCGGGCGCGGATATCCGCGAATTCGCGCGGTATCGGCGGGGACTGGCCCGGGCGCTGCGGCCGACGCGCGGCCACGACCGGCGGTTCGGCGACCAGGCCCTTCTGGACGGGCATCACCACGCGCCTTCCCTCATGGATGAGAAGCCCCGCCGCGCGGGGACCCCGGACCGCGAAGACGCTTCGCCCGGGCGGCGCAGGGCGCGCCGGATCCAGACCGGGCGGACGCCGTCCGCGGCCCGCCAGAGGCATCCTAATCTCACATCCCCGCGATGCACAAAAGGAGACTTTTGACGATCCGTTCACCATTCCGCGGCGCGAATCGCGTGGCGGCCGGCCTGGTGCACAGGAACGAGGCAGCGCGAGCATGGCCCCGCACCCTTCCGGCGCGGCGGCTAGGCCCGGTGCCCGGCCGCGCACGCGCCTGCTCCGTCCCCGGCTGCGCGCTCCCGCAGGTCGTCGCGATCGAAGCGCCCCGGACGTGGTGGCGAAGGCGCGGGAGAGCCGACGGCGCGGCGGCCGGCCGGCGCCGGGTCAGCCCACCAGCCCGCGCAGGCGCGGCAGGTTTGCGCTGGCCGGGAAGATCTCGTTCGACAGCCGCCGCGGGTCGAGGCCGAGATGCTCGGCCAGCACCGCCTGCATGACCTGGCGAATGTCGGTGGTCGGCGCCAGGTCCCGGCCCTCGAACAGCCGCGCCGGGGCGAGGCCCGGCCAGTCCGCCAGCACGCGCCCGCCGCGCACCGCGCCGCCGATCAGCAGCGCCACCGTGCCGACGCCGTGGTCCGTCCCGCGCGATCCGTTCATCCGCACCGTGCGCCCGAACTCGGTGATCACCGCGACCACCGTCTCCCGCCAGACCGGCGCCAGCCCCTCCCGCAGCGCGGCCAGCGCGGCGTCCAGCGCCGCGAGGTTGCGCGCCAGCTGCCCGTCCACCGAGCCCTGGTTCGCATGGGTGTCCCAGCCGCCATAGCTGATCGCGCCGATGCGCGGCCCGTCGGGAAGCGCCATGAAGCGGGCCGCCGCCCGGGCATCGGCCGCGAAGTCCGACCGCATCGCCGCCGGCGGCTCGTCGCCCTCCACCTCCCGCATGCCGACGCCGTCCAGCCCGGCCCCGCGGCGCAGCGCCTCGGCCAGCGTCGGGTCGCGCGCCTCGTAGAGGTCCAGCAGCCGGGCGATGGTGTCGTCGTCGGCGTAGCGGAAGGCCTGGCGCTGCCAGGTCTCGATCGGCGCCTGCCCCTGCAGGATCAGCGGCACGGTGGAGGAGATGGCGAGCCCGCGGGGCGGCGGCAGCCTCTCGCCGCGCGGCAGGGCGGAGAGGGCGCGGCTCAGCCAGCCGGTGGAGCGCCCGCCATGGACGAGATCCGGCACGCCCGCCTCCAGCACCGCCTGGCCATCGAAATGCGAGCGGGAGCGGTAGGGGCTGGCGACCGCATGCACGAGCAGCGCTTCCCGCGCCGTGTACATGGCGTGCAGCGCCGGCAGGTTGCGGTTCAGCGCGAAGGTGGCATCCAGCGGCAGGGTGGCGCCGGCCGCGCGCAGCTCCGGCGCCAGGCGGCTGGCGTCGAAGTCGGGGTCGCCGAGCGCGGGCACCGCCGCCAGCCCGTCCAGCCCGCCGCGCAGCACCAGGACCAGCAGGCGCGGGTCGCGCGCGCCGGCGGCGGAGGACAGGCGCGGCGCGAAGCTCCAGGCGAAGAGGGCGGACAGCCCGCCGAGCGCGGCGCGCCGGCCGATCGCGTTGCTCGGCATGCTCATCTCCGCTGGAATTCCGGGCACATGAGCATGAGCGTCAGCGCCTGCCCGCCGCTTGCCGCGCGCGCCAGCGCCCGCCGGGTCTCGGTGGACAGGGCGTCGCCGAAGGCTGCCTCCGCCAGCGCCCGCGCATCGACCCGCGCGGTGGTGCCGGCCACCTCGATCGCCCAGTCGAGCCGCGTCTTGACCGCCTCCGGCGAGGCCCAGGCATCGTCCTCCTCGGGCCAGCCGGCCGGGGAGGGCGTCAGGTTCCAGGTCTGGCCCATCGCGGCCAGCGCGCGTTGCGCCGGCGGCCGGGGCGCCGGGTTGCCCAGCACGCGCGCCGCGCCCATCACGAGTTCGACCGGCGGGCGCATCTTCGCCGCCGGCGTCGTCCAGGCCGCCTCATGCGAGACCAGGGCGCGGGTGACGGCGCCCAGGTCGCCCTCCGTGCGGCGGAACAGCGCGGCGAGCTCGGTGGCGAGCGCCGGCGGCGCGCCCTCCCCCACGAAGTGCCGCACCATCCGCCGCGTCACGTGCCGCGCGGTGGAGGGATGGCGCGCCAGGTCGCGCAGCACCGCGCGCAGCTGGCCGGGCCCGTCCTCCGCATAGCGGCGGCCGAGGATGGTCTTGGGCCCGGGCTCGTGCATCGTCGGCTCGAAGCCGATGCGCCGGTCGAGCGGCACGTCGGACAGGTCGATGCGCACGGTCCAGCCGGTCAGCACCTTCGCCAGCTCGACGACGTCCTGCTGCGTGTAGCCGCCATCGACGCCAAGCGTGTGCAGCTCCAGCACCTCCCGCGCCAGGTTCTCGTTCAGGCCGCGCCGGCGCCGCTGGCCGATGGCGGAGTTCGGCCCGATGGAGCTGCGGTTGTCGAGGTAGATCAGCATCGCCGGATGGGTGGTACAGGCGACCAGCAGCGCCTCGAAGCGGCCGAGCATGTTGGGCCGGATCGCCTCGCGCTCCATCGGGCCGATGAAGGGCCCGGCGCGGTTGGCGGCGGCGGTGGTGAAATGGTTCGCCCAGTGCAGCACCAGCCGCTCGATCAGCGGCGTCTCCGTCGCGACGGCCAGGCGGACGCGGTGCTGAAGCTCCAGCACCATGACGTTCCTGCCGACCCGGGCGACGTCGCCGGCCTGCTGGCGACCGGCGCTCATCTCCGTCATGACCTCGATGTGCCGGCGCAGCGTGTCGGCCGAGGACGGCATGTCGGGCCAGGCCGTCTGCGGCGGGCGCGCCAGCTGGCCGAGCAGCGCGTCGCGCGCCTCGGCCGGCCGCGGCAGCGCCTCGTCCGGCCGGGGGCCGAGGCCGAAGCGGAACATCGCACGATGCGCTCGCATGCCGCAGGCTATACGCAGCGCGGTGAGGCGCCGCAACAGCCGTGGCGGCGCTGTTAAGCTTTGTTGCAGCCGGCGCGCGGCGCATGGGCGGCGAGGTCGGCCAGGCCGATTGACCCCCTAGGCGATATGGCCGTCATCCGGTAAGGCCACGGCGGGAAGCTTCGACGGAAAAGGTGCATGCACGCCTGCCTGTGGCCCCCGGCCTCCGCCCCGCGAGCCCGCGCCAGCCTGCCGTCGCGGCAGGACCCGGCGGCGGTGCGATGCGGGCTCGGCCCGGGCCCGCAGGGCGCGCCGCGCCGCGGCCGGGACCCGGGCCGATGAGCACCGAGGACGCGGCGCTCGTCGAGCCCGCGGCGGAGCCTTCCATGGCCGCCCCGCCGCCGGCGATGATCCTGCCCAGCCTGGCCGAGGGCCGGCGCCATGCCGGCGCGGTGGACTACATCGACACCGGCGCCGGCCTGCGCGGCTGGGTGCTGGACCGGGAGGTGCCGGGCGCGCCGGTGCGGCTCGAGGTGCGCTGCGCCGGAAGGCGCCTGGCCCAGGCCTGGGCGATGATGGACCGCCCGGACCTGGACGCGGTGGTCGGGCGGCTGACGCAATGCGGCTTCCTGGTCGGCTGGAGCCGCTTCGACGCCGCAGCGCTCGCCGCCCTGGCCGAGGCGACGCCCGAAGCCACGATCGAGATGGTGCTGGCCGAGACCGGCCAGGGCGTGCCCTTCGTGCGCGGGCAGCTGAGCGTGCTGACCGTGCACCGCCTCGTCGCCGCCTCCCCGCTCGGCGACATCCAGGCGCGCTTCCGGGAGGTCAACGACTACGTTGAGATCGCCGCATCGGGCCTGTTCGACCATGGCTTCTACGCGCGCCGCCACGGCGCGGACCACGACCCGGGGATGCCGCAGATCCTCGACTACATCAGGCGCGGGGAGAAGGCGGGGGCGCGGCCCAACTTCTATTTCGACCCGATCGGCTACACGGCGGATGCCGAGCTGCCGACGCCGGATGGCGCGCTGCTGCACTACATCCGCGCCAGCACCACCGCCGGGATCGCGCCGTCGGCGCATTTCGACGAGCGCTGGTACCGGCGCACCTACGGCGCGCCCAAGGCCGCGCGCGCGCTGGCGCACTACCTGGAGCATCGCGGGCGCAACGCGCCGAACCCCTGGTTCGACCGCAGCTACTACGCCGAGGCGAGCCAGGCGGGCGAGGTGCCGGACCTCTACGAGCATTTCGCGACGGTCGGCTTTCCCAGCGGCTTGATGCCCGCCGCGCGCTTCGTGCGCGACGGCGCGGAAGGCCGCAGCGTGGCGCCCGACGCGCAGGCCTATTTCCGCGCGCTGCGGCGGGAGCGGCCATCGCGCCCCGGCCCCGCTTCGCCACGGCCGCCCGCGCCGCCGGCGGCAGCCGCGCCCGCGGCGCCGGGCCCCACGGCCGCGCCCCGCCAGCCGACCCC